>DAIQQM010000024.1:0-26032 GCA_036786805.1 Candidatus Dormiibacterota bacterium
TCGCGGAGGCGCCATCCTCTCGCCGCGGCGCCGCTCGCGGTCGGCGCCTCGGTCTCGGGCTCGGCTGTGTCGAAAGCCTGAGGCGACCCGGCCTCGACGGCTTCCACCGCATCAGCGCCTTGGTCGAGCGCCGGTGCGGACTCCGCGGGGGCGGCGGCCGCGGATGCCGCCCGCTGCACCACGGCGAAATCCGCGAGGTCGCTGAGATGGAAGCCGCTCTTGGGTTTCACGAATGACTCGGTGTCCTCCGCACCCGGCTCCGGGTGCGAGGCGGCAGCCGATCCATTCGACGCCTGTTCGACCGGCTCGACCGCCGTCGAGGCGCCGGCTTCGGGCGCCGGCTTCTCCGTCTTGGCGGCCGCCGATCCGTTGCGCCGGAAGAGGGTGAACGCGGGGCGGGTTGCCGGCTCGGGGGAGTGCACCGGCTCCGGTTCCGCGTCGGAGGGCTCTTCGGGGGACAGCTGGGCGTCGAGCTCGGCAAGGCCGGCCTCAACCCGATCGGCGGCCGACACCTCAGCCGCATCCGGCTGATGCTCGAAGGTCGTCTCGGGAGCCGGTTGCGGCTCGGGCTCAGCCTGGGGAGTGGGCTGGACGACCTCCGGCTGCGCGGCCGTCGTGACATGGCCGTTACGGCCGAGCGCCGCCACCTCCTCCGCTCCGATGAGCGTGGTGTCGGGCGGTGCGTGGCCGTTCGAGCCGTCGCGCCGGGGCGGGGGCTCGGGGAGCGCGTCGAGAGAGAGGAGGTACTCGTAGACGGCTCGCTGCAGGCGCCGGGTCAGGAAATACAGCTCCTCGGCCGGCAGCGAGTCGGCGGCGGCTGCGGTGACCTCGGAGACGACCCTCAAGAGCGATTGCTCGTCAAGGCGTTCATCGATCACCGCGGCTTCGAGACCGTGCTCCAGGAATTCAGGCAGTGTGTCGAGGCCGGGCGCCAGGGCGGAGGCGGCGTCGAGCCAGCCCTGGCGCAGGATCTCCACGTTGGTTGTAGTCATGGTCATGCGCTGGGCCAATTGTGGTCGGCGCCGACCCCTGTCTCTGGCACCATGGCGCAACGACTCTGTGACCGCTCGTCATACAGGGGAGACACTTTCGGTGACAGCCATCGTTGTCGACGGCTTGCGCAAGTCCTACGGAACCGTCGAAGCCGTTCGCGGAGTGAGCTTCACGGTGGACGAGGGCGAGGTCTTCGGGCTCCTCGGTCCGAACGGCGCCGGGAAGACCACCACCATCGAGATCCTCGAGGGATATCGCAAGCGTGACGCCGGCGACGTCACCGTGCTCGGTATCGACCCGCACAACGGCGGCCGCAAGCTCCGCGAGCGGGTTGGCCTCGTCCTCCAGGAGGCGGCCGTGCCGCCCATGCTCTCGGTCACCGAGCTCGTGGAGCTCTATCGTGGCTACTACCCGTCGCCGCGGCCTGCCGCGGAGATCATCGAGCTGGTCGGCCTCACCGAGAAGGCGGGTGAACGTGTCCGAAAGCTCTCCGGGGGCCAGCAGCGCCGTCTCGACGTCGCTCTGGGGCTGGTGGGCGACCCGGAGCTCATCTTTCTCGATGAGCCCACCACCGGCTTCGACCCCTCGGCACGCCGCGCCGCCTGGGAGGTGGTCCGCAACATGCGAACCCTCGGGAAGACGATCGTGCTGACCACTCACTACATGGACGAGGCGCAGTACCTGGCGGATCGCATCTGTGTGATCGCGTCTGGCAAGGTCGTTGCTCAGGGAACGCCCGAAACCCTGCGCGCCGGCACCGAGCGACTGACCCACATCCGGTTCGAGCTGCCGGACGGCGTCAAGGCAACGGCGCTGCCGCTCGCGGTTCGAATGGACGAAGCTGTGGCCGTCATCGAAACCCCGACCCCGACGCGGACTCTCAACGACCTCACCACATGGGCGGTCGCGCACGGTGTCGAGCTCCCCAACCTCGAGGTCGCGCGGCCGTCACTGGAAGACGTCTACCTGGAGCTGACCAGGAATGAGTAGCCCGGGCATCGCGTTGCGTCAGGTCTCGTTCGAGCAGAGATCGTTCTGGCGCAACCCCGCAAGCGCATTCTTCGCGTTCCTCTTTCCGATCATCTTCCTGGTCGTGTTCGCCACCCTGTTCAAGGGACAGAGGGTGCAGGTCGGTTCCGCGAGCACAACCTACGACGACTACTACATCCCGGCGCTGGTCGCATTCGGTGTCATGGGCGCGTGTTTCACCAACATCTCGATCACACTCTCGCTGCGCCGCGACAACGGCATCCTCAAGCGGCTACGGGGAACGCCACTGCCGCCATGGGCATTCATCGCCGGTGTGGTGGGCTCGTCGATCATCGTGAGCATCGTGCTCGCGCTGCTCACGACTGGTTTCGGCATCCTGGTGTACGGCGTCCACGTGCCCCAGCACATCGGTGCCGCCGCCGCCACGATCGGTGTCGGAGCGCTGGCCTTCTGCGCGCTCGGCATGGCGATGACGATTGCGATTCCCAACGCCGAGGCGGCTCCCGCCATCGTCAACGGTGTGTTCCTACCGATCGTGTTCATCTCCGGGACGTTCTTTCCGGTCCCGTCCTCATCGATCCTCGCGCAGATCGCGGAGTGGTTCCCGGTGCGTCACTTCATCGACGCGATGTTCACCGCCTTCGATCCGGCGCACCAGTCCACAGGTGGCTTCAACGGCACCGATCTCCTGATCATGGCCGCGTGGGGCCTGGGGGCGGTGGTGATCTCCGCGTTCCGCTTTCGCTGGGAGCCCCGCAAGAGCTGAGCAGCGCTCCGGGTGCTACGCGGAGGCCCCACCCGACTCGTTCTGCGTCTCCAGTCCGGCCAGGATCAGCGCGTCGTCGAGCCTCGTCCCTCCGTAGCGGCCCCGCGCGGTGATGATGTTGACAAGGTTGTCGACGCGCCATACGACGGTGATCTCGACCGCCTGGAGCCCGCCGGATGTGGTCCGCACCACGCTGACGGAATGCGCCTCGTCGCCGAGTGGCCCCGTGGACGCGGGAACGGCGCCCGGGGTTGCGTCGAGCTGCCGCACGTTGGCGGCGTACGCGCTCGCCGCGCCGCCGGCCGCGGCGAACCGCTCGACCGTCGCAACGATGTCGATCGGACCATTGCTCGTGCTGAAATCAACCGATCGCTGGTACTCGACGCGTGCGGCTGACCGGAGCCCGCACGTGGTCAGCGCGGCCGCGAGCGTGACGTCGCCGTCAGCCAGCGCCGTGGCGTCATAGTGCGCGGCCGCGCTGGTCACCGTGAAGTCCGGCACGGCGAGTTGATCGAGCGTGACCAGGTAGTGGAGTGGGTCACCGGTGGCGGGTGACGGTGCGTCACTGCCGCACGCGGCCAGTCCGGCCACCGATATGAGCAGGGCGATGCGCGCTCCCCACCCACCCACGGGGTGCATCGCCGCTACTCGTGTCGCAGCGCGCTGAGCACCGAGGTTCGCACGGCTCTGCGCGCTGGACCGATCGTGGCGACCACCGACGAAAGGACGACGACGAGGATCAGGACGACCACGGTCTCGGCAGGGAAGATGAAGCCCGGAGCGAACGTTGACGTGCTGCTTGCCTGGAGCATGGGCACGGCGATGAGGCAACCGGCCGCGACGCCGATCAGCGTCGCCGCGCCCGCGAGGAGCCCTGCCTCGGTGAGCACCCGGCGCATCGCCTGGCGGCTCCCGAGCCCGACCGCACGGAGCAGCGCCAGCTCTCGGGTGCCCTGGCGGACGTTGACGAGCAGGGTGTTCAACACCGCGAGCATCGCGATGATCACCGAGATGATCGCGACCGCGAGCACCAGTCCGATCGAGTGCTGCAGGGCGTCGCGGGCGTCAGCCTCGATGGCGCTCACCTGGACGGCCTGCATCCCGTAGCTCGCGGCCGTGGCGTCGATGGGAGCGTCGGATCCCTGGGTGGTGATCACCATGTCGTCGAACCCGTCGGCCGCCGGCCCGAAGTACGCGCGTGCGAGGTCGTCGGCCATGACGAGGCTCTCACCTCCGTCGCCGGCCGGAAACGAGTGGCTTACCACGCCGACGATCGTGAAGTACACGACGCCCTTCTGGGTCTGTACCGGGAGCTGCGAGCCGAGAGCCCAGCCCGCCGCGGCGGCGAGCCCGGCGGGCTCGAGAAAGCTCGGGCCGTTCTCGAGGGCGGACAGCGCGGCCGCCCGGTCACCGGAGATGACGTCAAGGCCGCCAAGCGAGCTGTACGCGCCTGGGTCGATCGCGGCGACGCCTTCGGAGGCGCCGGCGACGGTCTCCGACAGGAACCGAAGTGGCGTCGCTCGTGAGACACCCGGGCTGGTCTCGACTGCCGCCTCGACCTGGTCGTCCTGCGTGACCGGGCTGGTCATGAGCACATTGCCGGCGAAGAGGTGCGAGACCCATGCGTCGCTGGCGGTGAGTGCCCCGGCGCTGAGCGCGCTGACGCCCACGGCAGTGGCCACGGCGATGGCGAGACCCGCGGTCGTCATGGCAGTCCGGTTCCGCGCCCGGATGAGATGAGCGGCTCCGGGCCGCGCCCCGCTGACCACCGGAGCGATGGCCATGGCGATGAGGCTGATGATCAGCGGTGCGATCAGCGGCAGGGCGAGCACGAGCCCGAGGAGGAGGGCGACGACGCCGAGGGCGACCAGCCCGCTGGCGCTGCTCAGAAAGCACAACGCCGCGATGAGCAGCAGGACCGGGCTCGCGGTCCGAATCATCACCCCGGCGTGCTGATGCTCGCCGATCGGATGGGGACGCAGGGCGTCGAGGATCGGGATGCGCGCCGCCGCGAAGAGCGGGAGCAGACCGCCGATCAGCGCGGCCCCGAGCCCGGCGGCAGTCGCCGCGAGCACCTGACCCACCTGGGGCGCCAACGAGGGCGCGGCGAGATCGGCGGGGGAGAGGCTGCTGTTGAAGATCGCACCGAGCGCCAGGCCTGCGGCGATGCCGACCGGTACACCGGCAGCGGCCACGGTGGCGACTTCCATGGCGAACAGCCGGAACACCTGACGCGAGGACGCGCCGGCGGCGCGGAGCAATCCGATCTCGCGACGGCGCTCGTACGCTGCCAGAGCGGCGCTGTTGGCGGTCACCCCGGCGCCCACGATCAGGCTCAACACCGTGGCGAGGATGAGGAGGGGTTGGAGATCCTGCAGTGGTGCGGATGCGCCCGCGCGGGGATCGTAGGTGGTCACCGCCGATCCGAACTTGGCGTGCACCTCGGCCGACACCGCCGTGACGGTGGCGCCGGGCGCGAAGCGCAGGGCCACCAGTGGCGTGTGCAGACCGAGCCCGAACGGGCCGAGCATGGCGGCGTCGTCGACAAAGACCGCGTCGCGGGTGAAGGAGGGCCCACCACTCGTCCCCGAGGTGAATCCGACGACCTGGAACAGATCGGGACCCGTGCCGGTGATCATCTGGATCTTCTGGCCGATCTTGATCGGGCTGCCGAATCCGCCGGTCAGCGTCGTGCTCAACCCTTCATCGATGGCCACCTCCGAGGTGCTCCCCGGGAGCGGCAGCCGTCCGGCCACCACCGAGACGCTGCGGAGCGCCGCGCTCGAGTCCTGGAGCCCCACCAGGGTCACGGTGGCGCCCTGGAGGCTGCCGCCCGCCGGGCCGGCATTCACCCGTTTCTCGTAGAGGGGCACCGCCTGGGCCACCCCCGGC
Organism: Candidatus Dormiibacterota bacterium; assembly: GCA_036786805.1. Classification (GTDB taxonomy): domain Bacteria; phylum Chloroflexota; class Dormibacteria; order Aeolococcales; family Aeolococcaceae; genus Palsa-851. The sequence goes on from DAIQQM010000024.1 coordinate 5,642, forward strand.
AGATCCGTGAGCGTCGTGATCTGCTCCGGGGCGAGCCCCGTTCCGCTGTCGACGCGGACGTCGAGCGAGGAGGCGCCCGCCTGCTGCAATTGGGCTTCGCCCGCCTGCACGGTGAGACCCTGGATCGCGATCTGGACCGCGAGGACCACGGCGATGCCGAGTGCCACGGCGCTCGCCGTGAGTACGCTCCGCAGCGGGCGCGCCCTGATGGCGCGGACCGCCAGCAACCAGAGATCGCTCACAGTTCCAGCTTGGCGAGCCTGCTCACGAGAGTCGACGGGTCCGGCATCGCGTCCGGCGCCTGTCCGGCGTGGCTCAGGGCGATGTCGTCGATGACCTCGCCGTCACGCATGATCAGCACCCGGTCGGCGTAGGCGGCGACCCGGGCGTCGTGGGTCACCAGCACGGCTGTCTGACGCTCCTGCCGGCAGAGCCGGGTCAGGAGCGCCATGACCTCGTGGCCGCTCGTCCAGTCGAGGTTGCCGGTCGGCTCGTCCGCGAGGAGCAGGGACGGCGATGCGGCCAGGGCGCGCGCGAGGGCGACCCGCTGCTGCTCGCCACCGGAGATCTCCTCGGGACCGTGGCCCTGGAGGCCGTGGAGGTTGAGCTGCTCCATGAGCGCGTCCACCCGGTCGCCGATGACCTGCCGCGGGAGCTTCCGGCGGAGCCGTCCCGGTGCCTCGTTGCGCAGGCGCAGGGGCAGCGCGATGTTCTCGGCGGCGGTCAGCGTGGGGAGGAGGTTGAAGAACTGGAAGACCACGCCGATGTGGTCGCGCCGGAATGCCGACCGCTGCTCGTCCTCGAGGGCGTAGACGTCGATGCCCTGGATCGTCACCGACCCGCTGTCGGGGGGCTCGAGGCCGCCGAGCATGTGGAGCAGCGTGCTCTTCCCGCACCCGCTCGGACCCATGATCGCCACGAAGTCGCCGGCGCCGACGGTCAGGGACAGACCGCGGATCGCCTCGCGCGGCGGACGGCTCACCCGGTACACCTTGTGGAGACCTGAGGCGACGACGATGCTGCCATCGAGGTCGCCGGCGGACGCTTCGACGGTGCTGAGCTGAGTCAGAGTGCTGGCCCTCTAGAAGTTCAGGAACGCTTCGAGGATGGATTCGATCGTGTTGGGGAACAGGCCTTCGTACTGATCCACGGGCGGTGCGGGAAGGTTCTGGGGCAGGCTGCCGGCCGGGACGACCACCGGGGTGGCCGTCGGGACCGGCGTGACCGCCGGCGTCATGTTGGCCCCGGCGGCGGCGGGCGGCTGGGGTGCCGGAGAGTTGCGCGAGACCGGGTGGGGCGATGGCGTCCTGTGCGGCGGGGGCGGCGGCGCCGAGCCCACCTGGGCGAACTCCTCGCTGAACATCCAGACGTTCTGCTCGCTGCCGACCCCGGTCCAGAACACGCCGGGGGCGCTCTCGTCTGAACCGACACCCATCTCGGTGTAGTGGGAGTCGAGGATGTTGGATCGGTGGTCGCTGCTGTTCATGAACGCGCTGTTGATGTAGGAGGCGGGGTCGCCCGCGCCCGACTCCCAGCCGATGTTCTCACCGGCCGACGCGTAGTGGACGCCGAACGCCTGCATCATCGAGAACACGTACTCACCGCAACCGAGAATCGGGTGGGCGAAGTAGTTGCGCCTGATCATGTCGTCCGAACGGCCGTAGACCTGGACGCCCCTGCAGTTGTAGGGAGCCCCCTCACCGATGTTCTGGAGGGTCCCGCTGAAAGCGAGGGAGTGCACGCCGTTGCTCGTGCGGTCCTGGTTGGTGAGCGAGAAGAGCTGCGAGTCCTCGCCGCCGTTGGCGCTTGCCACGGCGGCGCTCCCCGCCAGGTGGGCCACTGCGAGGCCGCCCGCGGCCAGCAGCGCGGCCGTGACGGCGACCGGGCGAACGGCTCGCTGGAGGCGGCTCGGACCGCAGGGCATCTCCTCGACGATGCCCGTTGTCGCGCGCACCGCCGCCGCGGTTCGCAGCAAGTCGTCCCACGCCGAGGGCAGCGGCCGACGTTCCATGCGGCGTTCCTTCTCGTGATTGACGCCCGGATATGACCGACATGTTCCGGCCGGTCCTTATCAAACCTCCTCAGAACCCCTGGGACGCTGCTTCGACAGGATCGTTGCACCGTTCGTCGTGCATCCCGGGGATGCTTGATCCAGCCTCCGGGCAGGTATCCCAACGATTCACACGAGGTGGTTTGAGCTCTCATGTCGTTGCTCGACCGAGTGCAGCGGAAGGCAGAGGGGACGTCTCCTCCGACCTCCGCCCCAAGCGCCCCATCGCCGCCGGCTCCATCGGGAGCCCCCGATCGCCCCGCCGACGACGGAGCGGATCGATTCCCGCCCGCAGGCTGGCAGAACCGGCCTGCTGTGGCGCCGGCCCCGGCGGCGGCCGCCCCGGCGCCCGCCCCTCGACCCTACGAGCCGGAGCGGCCCGCGCCCGCCGCTGAGCCGCAGCGTGCCCCGACGCTGCTGACCCGTGCCGGCGGCGTGTCGCGCCCCGGCCTGAGCAAGATGGGGGGCCACGTCAACACCCATGTCGCGCTGCGCGGCAAGGTGCACCAGCGCCTCGTCGAGGAGCTGGCTCAGGGTACCGACTCGGTGCCGCCGGAGATCGTGCGCCAGCGCATCGCCGAGCTGCTCAACGATGTGATCACCGAGCAGAACATCACCATGAGCCGGCCGGACCGGTTGCGACTCGTCGAGATCCTGATCAACGACGTGCTCGGTCTCGGACCGCTCGAGGAGCTCCTCGCCAGCGAGGACATCACCGAAATCATGATCAACAGCCACAAGCAGATCTACGTCGAGCAGCACGGCAAGCTCACGCTGAGCCCGGTCACGTTCGAGAGCGATCAACAGCTGATGCAGGTTATCGACAGGATCGTCAGCAGCATCGGGCGGCGCGTCGACGAGTCCTCGCCGATGGTCGATGCGCGGCTCAAGGACGGATCCCGCGTGAACGTGATCATTCCGCCGCTGTCGCTGCGCGGTCCCACCATGACCATTCGTAAGTTCGCCAAGGAAGCCCTCACCATCAGCGACCTCATCAAGTACGGGTCGATCACCGACGACATGGTGCGTTTCCTTCGCGCGTGCGTTCGCGGGAAGATGAACGTGGTGGTGAGCGGCGGCACCGGATCGGGAAAGACGACCACGCTCAACATCCTGAGCAGCTTCATCCCCGAGGACGAGCGCATCGTCACCATCGAGGATGCGGCCGAACTCCAGCTCCGTCAGGAGCATGTCGTGACCCTCGAGACCCGGCCTGCCAACGTGGAAGGGCGTGGGCGTGTCTCGATCCGCGACCTGGTCATCAACTCGTTGCGCATGCGGCCGGATCGCATCGTCGTCGGTGAGTGCCGTGGAGGTGAGGCGCTGGACATGCTCCAGGCGATGAACACCGGCCACGACGGATCGCTGACGACCCTGCACGCGAACAACGCGCACGACTGCATCAGCCGCCTCGAAACCCTGGTGCTCATGGCCGGCGCGGAGCTGCCCTCTCGCGCCATCCGCGAGCAGATCGGCTCGGCGGTCCAGGTCATCGTGCAGCAGTCTCGTCTGCGAGACGGAACGCGCAAGATCGTGAGCATCACCGAGGTGCTCGGCTGCGTGAACAACGAGGTGAAGCTGCAGGACATCTTCACCTACAAGCAGGTCGGCGTCGACGAGGAGGGCAAGGTGGTCGGCTCGTACATGCCGACCGGGGTGCTCCCCACCTTCCTCGATCACCTGACCACCTCGGGCGAGGAGCTGTCCGAGGAAGTCTTCCAGCCGATCCACGTCATGGACGGGATCGGCTCCGCCTGACGCGACGGGGCGCGCTCCCTAAGGGTTGGACGACACGCGCTGATAGGTGAACACGTCACCGACGCCGTCGTTCTCGATCAAGGTGTTGCCGGCGCAGGTGTATCCGAGGCTCTCGTAGCTCGCCTGCGGGAATGGCTGGTAGCGGCCTCCGTTGACCGAGAACGTCGAGTGGTCGCCGGAGGCGTCGATCGGTTCCACGGTCTCACGTCCATTCAGGAACACGACCGGTGAGGTGAGGGTGCCGCCGGTGCGCAGGACGACGCGGTAGCCGTGCGCGGTGCCCGCCAGCGCGGTGCCGGCAAGATCCTCCACCACCGTGCCGTTGCTGAAGTAATGATCCAGTTCGCCGGCGCCGCCGGTGATGCTGACGGACACGACGCCTCGTGGCGTGTTGAACGGGATCACGAGCGTGGCCCTGAGGACTCGCCACGTGCCCACAGCGCACGTGTCGCCGATTGCCGGGGCGTCGGTCGGCATGGGCGTCGGCGCCGGTGTGCTCGCGGTTGTCGGCACGGATGCGACGCTCGCCACCGGGGCAGTGCCCGCACCGCAGGCCGCGACCAGTGGCAGTGCCACCACCGCGGCGCCGGCGGCAAGGGCTCGCAGCGCTGTTATGCGACCCCGCTGAGGTGACCGTTCTTCTCGGATGCGACGCCGACCTGGCGACGGTCCGGGAAGAGCTGCTGGAGACGCGGTGGGAGCGGGACGCCCATGTCGAAGAGCCGGTCGATGATCCGCGGCCGGATGCCCGTCGGCTCGAAGTCGCCGATGATCTTTCCGGTCGAGGGATCCGCGCCGCGCGACTCGAACTTGAAGATCTCCTGCACGGTGATCATCTCGCCCTCCATCCCGATGACCTCGGTGACGGAGACGACCTTGCGCGAGCCGTCCTTGAGGCGGTTCAGCTGGATGATCAGGTTGATCGCCCCGGCGATCTGCTGGCGGATCGCCTTGAGGGGCAGATCCAGTCCGGCCATGAGTACCAACGTCTCGAGCCTCGACAGAGTCTCGCGCGGGCTGTTTGCGTGGATGGTGGTCAGCGAGCCGTCGTGACCGGTGTTCATCGCCTGGAGCATGTCCAGCGCTTCACCGCCACGGCACTCTCCGACGACGATGCGATCCGGCCGCATGCGCAGGGAGTTGATCACCAGCTCGCGAATCGCGATACGACCCTCGCCGTTGACGTCCGCGGGACGTGCCTCGAGACGGCACACGTGCTCCTGGTGCAACTGCAACTCGGCGGCATCCTCGATGGTGACGATGCGTTCGTCGATGGGGATGAAACCCGAGCAGACGTTGAGGAGTGTCGTCTTACCGGTACCGGTCCCGCCGGAGACCAGGATGTTGGCTCTGGCGAGCACGCACGCCTGGATGAAGGCGGCGGCCTCCTGCGTGAGTGTGCCGAACCCGATGAGGTCGGAGACCTGGTACGGGTCCTTGCTGAACTTACGAATGGTGAGGATCGGTCCGTCGAGCGCGACCGGCGGAATGGCCGCGTTGACGCGGGATCCGTCGAGCAGGCGCGCATCCATGAGCGGTGTGCGCGTGTCGATCCGGCGGCCGACGGCGGCGCCGATCGTGTCGATCACCCGCATCAGGTGAGCCTCGTCGTCGAACCGGATGTCGGTGAGGAGGATCTTGCCCTTGCGTTCCACGTAGACCATCTCTGGTCCGTTGACCATGATCTCGGTCAGGCTGTCGTCATCGACAAGTGGACGCAGTGGGCCGAGAGCTTCGAGATACCGGCTGTCGAGCTTCTGCGGGACGGCTGCCATGCTCACGTGAAGATGCTCCTTGGATTTCGGACGGAGTGCGGTTCCGCGCCGATTGTGTGCGCGACGGCGTGGCGTTCCATCGGGAGCAACCGGTTCGATACACGTTCGATTCCGGCAGCGTTCCAGACATCCACGACTCGTTAAGTCGTACGGGTACGATCAGGTCGCTGTGATAAGTGCAGGGATGGTGGCGACAGCGGGGGGAGCCTCGACCCAGGACGACGAATGGTTCGGAGAGGGGAGTGCCTTCGACTCCGGTGAAGACCTCGCCGCCGCGCTCTTCGCCCTCGCGGGCACGACGCGCGGCGCGACCACGGCGGTTGCGCAGCCCGAGATCATCTGGCCGGAGCCGGTCCCCGCGGCCGACCCCGTTTTCGAGGAGGTTCAGCGGCCCGCCGGGCTCGAAGGAGCCAGGCGTCCCGGGTCCCAGTACGGGTCGAGAGCGACGAGCGCCTCCCCCGGAAGCTGGTCGGTTCGCTCCCCCGGCGAGCAGCTGCTCCCTCCCAAGGTGTCCGGTCGAAGCGGCTGGACGATCCGCAACAGCGTCGCCGTGCTGCACCGGACCGAGGATGCGATCGCCCGGCTCCGCGAGGATGCGGTGGCCATGGCGTTCCTCGCTGCGGCCGAAGCATGCGGCCGTGGACGTCCCGCATCGCTGGAACGTCGCCGCCACCCACGATAGCCGGCTTCAGCGCTCGTACTGGCGGAGCCGTTCCTCGACCTGGGAGCTGGTGAGCGAGGTTGGGCCTGCGGCGGCGCCTCTGGCGGTGCCGGGCGCAGCTGTCGCGGGAGCGGATGCCCTCGTCGCCGCCGGCGAATCGCCCTCCGACCGGACGGCTCCCTCGAGCTCGCGGCGCCGCATCATCGCGTAGACGTTGTCCAGGGTCGGGGCATGACCCTGGCGGAGCAGGGCGAGGACCGCCTCCGGGTCGATCGCGCCCGGAGCGGCGAGCGCGGCGGCACGCGCCGACTCGAGCGCGGCAGCCTGGGCCGCCTTCATCTCATGACGCGCGTGGCGAGCCATGCGGAGCAGTGCCAGGCAGATGATTCCCTCAACCACGGCGAGGCCGGCCAGGATCAGCACCGAGTGATCCTGGATCCAGCTCACCAACGGGCTGGTCACGCGGTCATGCCCCGCACAACCGCTCCGCGGCCTGCTGGTGCATCTCTCGTGCCATCGCCTGAATGGAGGCGGGGTCCTGGCCCTCGATGTGGAGCCCCCGGATGGTGTCGATGGTCGCGACGAAGTCGTCGATCGTCGATCGGGTTCTGCTGAGCAACGCGGTCACCGGAACCGCATTCGCCTCGCCGAGCCACACGATGCCGATCTGCACGAGCTCGCCGCGCACCTCGTCGAAGTCGACGTACTGGGAGCCCACGGGCTCGTCGCGATGGAAGAACCCCGATTCCCCGTCTTCGGCGGGCGCAGGTTCCAGCTCATCGCGCGCTGAGGCCGTGACCCCGGCCTGTTGTGGGTCCGGCGCACCGGGTCCCGCGCCCGCAGGGGACGTGGATAGCCCCGCGGCGGCGTGGCTGTCCTCGTCGGGTTCGGCAAGCGGCCAGCTCCAGGGTCCGGGAGTCCGCAGCACCGGGGCAAGCCGCGGTGTCTCGGAGGGGTGGGCATGTTCGCCTTCCGACGCCACAGGCTCCGCGACCTGGGAGCCTGTGGCGGTGTGGTCCTCGTCGCCTGCAGGCGCGGGGGCCTCGGTGTCCGGAGGCGGTGAGGCCGCGGTGTCCTGATCGGACTCGGCGTTCATGGGCTCTGTCTCGGAGGTCGCCTCGGGATGGTCGAGGTCGTCGCCGGTGGCCTCGTGCTCGAGCGTGTCTCCCGCCACTGCCTCCGTGTCCGCCTCGGGTTGGTCGCCCGTGTCACCCGCGACGTCGTGCGCTGCAGCCGCTTCGGGTGCGCCGGCGGGGTGCGCCTCGCCTCCGTCCACGACGTCGTCGAGCCACGACGAGGAGAGCCACGAATCAGGGGCAGCCTGAGGTGCGGGCTCGCCCGCTGCAGGGTCCGGCGACAGGAAGACGTCGGCGTGTCCCGCCTCGCCGGGCGCGAGGCCCGCCGGCTCGGCTGCCTTCGACACGGCGTCCTCCGTCGAAGGTGCAACGGCCTCGGCCTCGATGGGCTGCGCGGCGATGTCCTCGCCGGCAGAGGCAGAAGGCGCGTCGCCGGCAAGGGTCACGCCGGCAACCGTGCCGTCTGGAGCCGCTGGGGCCGGGTCCGGCGTCTCGACGGCCGCACGACCGTCATCGTCGTGGCGCGCCGGCGACCAGGTCGGTGCCTGAGTGTCATCTGTTCCGGCTTCGGGGGCCTCCGGTGGCGCCGTGTCGACGACCGCATGAGATCGAAGCCAGGGGGGCTGCGGCTCGGCATTGGGCTGGCGGACGCTCCAGCCCGCGAACGTGGCCGCATCGGCGTCACCGGACACGTTCGACGCGTCGGCAATCGCGGCAGCCACCTCCTCGGCGGCGCGACGATCGGCCCGCGATTTGCGCGATCTGCCGAACCAGCGCGATCGCTTCGATTTCAGTGTCGGCTGCGCCGCCTCCGGCGCGGGCGGGGGTGGCGGAGGCGTGTCATCCGCTCCGGCCGCGGCCCTGTCATCGGGTGGCGGCGGAGGTGGCGTGGACGCAACAGCCGCTGCTTCCTCCGGCTGCGCGTCGTAGGCGGTCACGGAGAGGTCGGCGGCGGCATCGGTGCCCGCGGATGGAGCGGTAGTGACGAACCCCCATGGGGCGGCGGGTGCCGCCGGGGCACCGGCGTCGTACTCGGCGGCGGCTTCCACCGGCGCGCCAGGCTCGTCGACGACAGCGACCGGAAGGGTCACCTCGGGCTGGTCGACCGCCGCCGGTTCCACGGCCGCCGCGGGCGCTTCCGCCGGAGCCGCGACCTCGAAGAACGCATGCGCGCTCGGAGGTTTCGCGGTCGTTTCCGCGGCGAGCGGGCGGGGCTTGCGCTCCATGACGGTGAGCCGCCCCCTCGCCTGTGACAGGAGCGAGCGCAGACGCTCCGGTGACGCGACCGCGGATCGCTGCGTCTCGGAGTAGACGGCAACGAGACCGCCGCGGCTGAAGAGTGCGATACCGCGCACGGGGGCATCGATGACGAGGACCCGATCGAGACCGTCTGCGCGGAACGCCGCGAGCATCGAGGCCGGATCGAGCCATGAGAGCTCGACGCCGCTCACCGCCAGCGGCAACCGCCAGAGCATGGTGAGTGCCTCAGCCACCCTGGGGTCGTCGAGCGCGAACCCGGCGAGCGAGCCCTTGGTTGCCCCGAGGAGCGCCATCCCGGCGGTCTCGCCCCTGGCGTGGTCGTCACTGTCGATCCAGACCGCATCGATGAGGTCACCGCCGCTCACGACCGCAGCGGCACGCAGCTTCGCGCCGGTCAGGATCAGGATGGACGGAGGGAGATCGGCGAGGCGCTCGCTGAGACGCACCTCGTCGGGCGAGGCCTCGACCCAGAGCGGGCGCCCTCCGGGCAGGAGCGGGAAGTCCAGGAGGCCGAAGGGGAGGTCGGGCGAGTCGTCGACAGCGCTCCACCACTCGGGATCCTCGTCGGTGACGGGGTCGTCGGCGTACGAGCCGGCAAGGCGCACGAATGGTGCCGCAAGCTCGTCGATGGTGATCGAGAGGGTCTCGTGAGGTGACATCGCGCGCCGCCAGTCCGAGACGGTGAACACCCGGGGGAGCGCGGCCAGCAGCGCGTCGATCGCCGCTTCCCCTTCGATCTGTTCTTGATCGGTCTCGAACACAGCGTGGCTCGGCCGCCCGAACACGAGGTAGAGCGTCGCCTTGGCGCCGTCCCAGGAAATGTCGAACGCGCCACTCAGATAATCATCTTTGGCGCTGGCAAGCTGTCGCAGTAGCTTGACATGGGGCGCCGCGGTGGCCATGTGCGGATATTCTACGGTCGTGCCTGCAGAAGTCATCACGATTGCGTCGCTAAAAGGTGGTGTCGGAAAGACAACCAGCAGCTATGCGCTGTGCGCAGCCGCGGCCGCCGGTGGTCTCAAAGTCATCGCAATCGATCTCGATCCGACCGGCGGATTGAGCAATGCACTGGAGCGGGCCAAACGCGGCGTTACCGTCATCGATGTCCTCCATGGGCGCGTCTCCCTTCGAGATGCGCTGATCGATCATCCGCTTGGAATCCGTACTGTGGTGTCGCATCGCAGCCTCAATGATGAGTCACCTTCGAAAGAGCAGCTCGACGAGATGCTCGCGGAGGTTCGTGACGACTGCGACATCATCCTGCTGGACACGCACCCCCACGAACCGTCCCTGGTGGGGCCGATGGGGGCCGCGGACCGGATCGTGGTCCCGACCGCGCTCGACATCCTCTCCCTGCGGGCCGCTGCGCTCACCGTCGGGCTGGCTCAGCAGCTCGACGTGCTCGACCGGATTCGCGGAATCGTTGTCACGAACGCGAAACGACCGCTCTCGAGGATCACCGACTCGCTGCTCAACGGACTGACGCTGAGCGGCCTCGCCTTCGAGACGGTGCTGTGGTACTCGCCGGGCTGGGTTGTCGCCACCTCGGGGCGCGGTGAGCTTCCCGATCCGGAACTCCTGGCGGAGAGCAAGATGCTCCTGCGCGAGGTCGCGACGCGTCCCGCGCCGACGGAGGCGCTGCGTCAGTTCGTGGGGATGGCCCAGGGGAGACGGCCGAAACCGGCCGGTGCGGTCACTCCCTGATCCGCTGCCACCAGCTCTTGCGGTGCGGTCTGGGGGCCGGCAACGCCGGCGGTGCCGGCGGACTCGTCGGGGTCTGAGCTGCGCCGTCGACGTCGCCTTCGCCGTCGACCGGTGGCGGCGTGACGCGGGTCCGCTCCTCGACGAGTGCCCGCTCGGCTGCCAGGCGCGCGGCCTCGGCAGCGGCGCGCGCCGTCTCGGCGGCCACACGCGCCTCCTCGGCGAGGTCGATGCGGCGAAGCAGCGTCAGCCGCTCATCCTCGAGCGTGGTGACGCGCTGGGTCAGTGTCGAGATCTCCGCGAGGTATTCCGAATCACCGGCGACCATCGGGACGGTGAGATCGTCCTCCTCGGGATCCTGGATCCCTGACTTCAAGCTGGCTGCCTGCCTGTCGACCAGAGCGTCGAGAAAGGCCCACTGCTGGCGGAGCTCTTCCTCGGAGTGACGCGGGACAGAGCTCACCGCACCAGGGCGACCAGGCTCACCCCGTCGAGGGCGGCGAGCGCGGCCGTCAGCGCCTCCGGCGCCATCTGCGGGAGCACCTCGGCGTGAGGCAGCTCGAACGCGATATCGGCGGCAAAGCGGCGCGGCCGCGAGAGGGGATCGGGGCGGAGCAGGAACGCCGGTGAGTTGGCCTGCGCCGCCGGAAGCGCCGCGGTCAGCGTCTGCCGATCCGCGAGGACGCGCGTCTCATCCTGCGTGAACCCGGCAGCCAGCAGGCGCTCGCTCAGCGCCGTGCGATCACCGGTGTGCTGGCGGCGCTCGACCGTGGTCCAGGCGGCGACGAGCAGCGCCTCACGCTCCGAGAGCTCGCGGACGATCGCAGGGATGTGCGACTGACCGAGGTCCCGGGCGGCACGCAGACGTCGCGACCCGCAGACGACCTCGAACCTGTCGGAGCCGCGCCGGCGGAGGAGCAGGGGCTCGATGATGCCGCGAGAGGCGATGCTCGCCCGGAGCGCTGCGAGCGTCCCGGCGTCGACGTCGCTGCCCGGCCACCACGGACGGTCGTGGATGGCGTCGATGGCGATGCGCTCGACTCGAGATTCCGACGTGGGTGCGAGCCAGCGCGCCATCGGTCCCGACAGCGACGGTCCGTTGACCGGTGGTGCTGAACGCTCGCCGATCTCAGACATCGGCCGCAACCTGCTCTTCGCCCGCGATCTCACCGGCGAGCTCGCGGTAGGCGGCCGCCGCCTTGGAGGATGAGGCGTAGGCGGTGATCGGGATGCCGGCGAGCGAGGTCTCCTGCAGCTTCACCGTCGGGGTGATCACGGTCGCGAACACGCGGATGTTGGCAAGCTCGCAGAGACCGTCGAGGAGCTGGCGGCTGAAGCGGGTGCGCAGGTTGACGAAGGTGGGGACGATGCCGAGGATCGCCAGGTCCGGGTTGAGACGCCCGCGTACCAGGTGAACGGTGCGCAGCACCTCCTTGAGGCCGCGGATCGCGAATCCCGACATCTGGACGGGGATGAGGACGTCACCGGCCGCGGCGAGGGCGCTGATGGTCTGGAAGCCGAAGCTCGGCGGTGTGTCGAAGAGGACGTAGTCGAAGGTGGCACGGGTCCCATCACGGCGGAGCGCGTCGCGGAGCGCGAGCTCCCGGTCGATCGACGAGGCCAGCTCGCCCTCGACGGCCGACAGGTCCGGGGAAGCAGGGAGCACCCAGAGATTCGGCCAGCTCGTCTCGATGATCGCCGCCGCCGCCTCGACGTGACCGCCGATGACCGCGGCGATCCCGGGGCGCTCATCGTAGGGGTCGAGGCCGACGCCGCTGGTCAGGTTGGACTGCGGATCGCAATCCACGAGGAGCACGCGCTTACCTCGCTCGGCGAGCGCGGCGCCGAGGTTGATGACGGTCGTGGTCTTGCCCACGCCGCCCTTTCCGGAAACGCATGCAATGGATACGGTCACCTGAAACCTGCACGATAGTTTGCACTGCCACTGGATAGCCAACGCGGCTCGTGGCCGGATCCGCGTCCGGAGAGACGATGGCGGTCTGTGACCTGCGCGTCACGCGCGGTCCGAGTCCATCGCTCAGAACGCGTCAATACTTGCAAACGATGATGAATGCACAGAGTGCAGGGCATCACGGAGAGGTGGAACGTTTCCAGTTGCGGCGGGGGGAGATGTATCGAATCTCGTACACCGTGAGAACCCCGCAGCAGCGGCGAGTCACCCGGAGCCTCGCGGTCTTCGCCGGGTCCTCGAAGCGGCGGCTGTGGGACGGCCGTGAAGCGGTCTGCTACGAGTTCCAACGACCTCATGGGCGACCCCTCTCGCTGCTCCGCGGGCAGATTGTGGAGGCGCGGCCGGCAACGTTGAACGAACGTGGACAGCTGGTGCTCGTCGACGACTCCGGCCAGCGACGTCCGCTGCCTCGCAGCCTCTCCACCCGGAGCGCATGGTCGCCACCGCCCTGGTCAGCTGGCTAGGCCGGTCTCGTCGCTCCCGGTGGCGCTGCGCGACAGCCGCTCGTTGAGGCCTCGACGCTCGAACCGGTAACCGATGCCGGGGACGGCGTGGATGTACGTGGGCCGCGGTCCCGTGGGCTCGATCTTGCGGCGAAGGCGGTACACGTGCGCGTCGACACTGCGCAGATCGAGGTCCGCGCCCTGTCCCCAGACCTTCTGGATCATCTCGGAGCGCGAGATGACGCGTCCCGGTGAAGCCGAGAGGAGGGCCAGCAGATCGAACTCGGTCGGGGTGAGGTTGACCGACTCGCCGTCGCGGAGGACCTCGTGCCTGCCGATGTCGACGATGAGTCCGGGGAACTTGAGCCGTCCGGGCCGGACCTGTGACTGCGTGGTCCGCTGGCGGCGCAGCTTGGCGTTGACGCGGGCGGCGAGTTCACGGATCTCGAAGGGTTTGGCGATGTAGTCATCGGCGCCGATCTCCAGCGCCACCACGACGTCGACCGTGTCGGTGCTTGCCGACAGGATGATGATCGGCACCTCGACGCCGGCTCCACGGAGGCGGCGGCAGACGTCCAGGCCGGGCATGCCCGGCAGGCTCAGGTCGAGGAGGATGAGGTCGACGTCGCTCTGCTCGGCGAGACGAAGGCCCTCGGCGCCGTCCTCGGCGAACTGCAGGCCGAAGCCGTGCTGCTGCGCCACGGTGGCGAGGATGTCTCGCATCGCCGGGTCATCGTCGATCACGAGCACGGTCGCCTCTGCCGGAGCCCGGACGACACCGTGACCCAGCGGCGCGAGGATCGATTCTGTGAATGTTGTCATCCGTTCCTCAACTTGGGTCGACCGTGTCAAACGTGCCCATTGGCGCAACGTAGCACCGTGCCTGCAGCGCGGCTTCCGTGGTTACGGACGCGTTGCCCGTCTTTACGCAACTGCAACCGCAGTGGGTCACTGTGCGCATCACACGTGCACCGGGAGCGCCACCACGAACGTGTTGCCGCGTGCGCGTGAGTTGTCGATCCAGATGCGTCCGCCCATGCGCTCGACGAGCTGCCGGGCGAGATAGAGACCGACACCGAATCCGCCCCGCTGACGGAGCAGCGGTGATTCGACCTGATAGAAGGATGCGAAGACGCGGTCGACGTCGCTGTCCGGGATGCGGCGGCCGTTGTCCCTGACCTCGACGTGCACCTTGTTGACGGCGCGGTACGTGGTGACCCGCACCGGCTCGGAGTCCGGGGAGAACTTCAGAGCATTGTCGATCAGGCATGCGATCACGAGTGCGAGACGTTCGTGATCGGCGAGCACGCGCTGGGCGTCGGGCGCGACGGTGATCGCGAATCGGTCGTGGTCGGCAGATTCGACGAATCGCGCGATGACCTCGCGGAACACGTTCTCGAGGTCGACGGCCGCGGTCTTGAGACGGATCTCGCCGGACTCGAGCTGCGCGATGCAGAGCAGGTTGTCGGTCAGTCGCGCCAGGTGCTCGGCTTCGAGGCGCAGTTCGTGCAAACCCTCGTCGCGCGCGTCCTGGGGCAGGCGGTCGCCGGCGTCGTGCATGAGCGTCAACCACGCCTTGATCTTGGTCAATGGTGTCCGCAACTCGTGGGACGCGAGCATCATGAACTCGCTCTTGATGCGATCGACCTCGCGCAACTCCGCGAAGGCGGCGTGCTCGAGCTCGATGGATCGGCGCACCTGGGCGTCGCGCTCGCCCACGAGCTCGCGGGCGAGCAGGTTGCTGCTCAAGGCGACCACGAAGAGGAGGAAGAGCCGCGACACCAGCGCATCGACCAGGGTGGTGTCGAGGGTGTGGTTGGCGACCTGGAATCCGACGACGAAATACGAGACCCCGGCGACGAACGCGCACGCCATGCTGCCCACGAGGCCGAAACGCAGGCTGCTCGCGATGACGACGATGAAGAAGGTGACGGCGAGGTCGGAGTTGTACCCGCCGGTCAGATAGACGAGACCGCTCGCGACGGCGAGGTCGAGGACGATGGTCGCCACCTGGAGGCGGCGTCCGGGGATGCGATTGGCGAGGAGCATGACCGTCGCCGCGAGGTTGAACACGCCCCAGGCGCCGAGCACGAGGTTGACCGCCGCGGTGGACTGGCCGGTGGCGAGGCCTGGGAAGTTGTTGGCCACGGCGGCGAAGATCAGCACCATCCAGCGGCTCAGCTCGATGGTCCGCTCGATTCCGGCCCTCCGGTCGCGCGCGGGCATGGCGGTGGACTCGCTGCGTGGCCGGCGGGTGGGCAGGCGGCCCGCCGGGCGGTCCGCCGGGCGGTCCGCCGCGTTGTTCATCGGGCGGGACGGCGCCGACTGCGTGAGCTCGCGGCTCACGGCCTCAGCCATGCTGGTCATGCTCGGGCATACGGTCGTTCATCGCCTCGCTCACTCAGTTGAGCCTACCGGCGCTTCACGTTCGCCTGACGAAGGTCTCGTAACGATGCCGCACCACCCACTGTTACAGGCGAACGCATGCATGCCTCGGTCCTGGAAACTTCAGGTCAGCCGTGTCGCTCCCACCGAACGTCGCTCTGCACCCGGATCGCCCGGATGAACTCGCCGCGGGCGCAACCGCCCTTCGGGACGGTCGCGTCGCCGACGCGATCGCCGCCTACGACCGCGCCCTGGAGCGACTCTCCCCCGACGGGTACCCCGAGCAGCGAGGCGCGGCACTGCTGGCCCGCGGTCTTGCGCACCAGCTGCTCGGCGACCAGCCCAAAGCCACGGCGGACGTGCTCGCCGCTCTGAACGCCTGGTCGCTCGCCCGGGCGGATTGGGCTTCGAGCGCGATGTCGGACCTTGCCGCCGCGCTGTCGGGCGCCGGCAACGGCGCCGCGGACGCGTACTGGCAGGCTGCCCTCCGCCTGGCGGAGCGCAGCGGCGATGTGGTGCTCCAGGCCGCCGTGGCCGGTGAATGGGGGCGTCACGCCGCTCGCGCCGGAGAGGCGGTGACCGCCGTCGCACTCCTCGAGAAATCGGCGGAGCTCGGCAGGCGGGCCGGCGATGACGGCATCGTCGCCAAGGCGCTGGTCAATCTCGCGCGCGTGGAGCTCGACGCGGGGCGGGGCGGCCACGCCATGCGCAACATCGGCGAGGCGCTCGCGCGGGATCAGCGCGGTGACCTCAGCGCCGCCACCGCGGGTTTGCTCATCGACGTCGCCGCCGGCGCCTTCCACTCCGGGGACACGGCTCACGCCGAGCTCTGCCTCGAGCAGGCGCTCTCGCTGAGCGGTTCCGACCGGCAGATACGTGAGCGAACGCTTGCAGCGCTCAGCGGGCTGGCCAGGGCGCGCAACGACTACGCGGTCGCGGCCCGGTACGGTGAGGAGCTGCTCGACAGCGCGCGCCGGAGTGGGGATCTGACCGTTGCCGCCGAGGCGCTGCACGACCTCGGGCGCATCGGGCTGGCGGCCGGTGCTTTCGAGGACGCGTCGCACCGGCTGACCGAGAGCGTCGTGATCGCGCGGAGCCTCGGGCTCGACCCCTTGGCGGCGTCCGGCTCGCGAGCGCTTGCCGAGGTCGCCATCCAGCGAGGCGCGCTGCTGCGCGCGCTCGGGTACGCGGAGCAGGCGGTGACCCTCTCCATGGGGCAGGACGACCTCGAAGCCTGCGCAGTGACGCTGCTCCTGGTCGGTGCGGAGGCGGGGAGAGCGGGCCTCGACGACGTTGCCAGACCCGCCAACGAAGGCGCGGCCGAGATCTACCGCCTGCTCGATCGTGATGACCTCGCCCAGGTGCTCACCGGTGGATCGCCGCTCCCGCAGGACGCCGGCCAAGCGCGGACAGACCGCCTCGAAGCGGGCCTGGAGGCCGCGCGATCACTCATCGACCCCACTAGGCCGGGTGAGCCGCGCTGACGGCTGTCAGCAGTCCGGGACGCCGGGGGGCGGGATGACCAGCGCACTGCTCGGCGGCACGGTACCGCTCGGCGGTGATGACATGACGAGGCTCATGCTCCTGGGGTCGTAGCAGTTGACCGTCCAGCCGAGGACGTGCAGCGCCGCCGCCTCGCGAGCATCCGACGGCAGGATTGCGTGATGAATGTTCTCGCTGCCGAGGACGTGAACCCAGTTGGGGTCGAGCTGATCGATGGCATCGTAGAGCTTGAGGGCGTCGTTGCCGAAGACCGCCGTCTCGTCGTAGAGGAATACGACCCGGCCTGACGGGAAGCGGTAGGCGAGGTACCCGCCCCAGGTATCGGTGGTGTAGAGCCTCTCCCCCGGGAATGCGGCGCCGGCGTACGTCGCGGCCGCCTCCGGGTACGTGCTCGCCTGGTAGGCGGCTGCTGCTGACACGCTCAGCCGCGGCACCAATGCCACGGCCATCGCCGCCGTCATCACGATGAGGATCGCGCTGGTCGCGGCGGGGTGCAGGTGACGCGTCCCCTGTGGGGGGATGCGTGGCGCCACGTGCACCGTCCACGCCCGCGCTCCGTGGATTGCGAGTTGCGGCGTCATGAAGACCGCGAGGAGCCCGAGGTTCTCCTGGGCGAAGAGCGTCGCGATGAGCAAACCGAACCCGGTGACCGCGCTGAATCGATCGGGACCGCCCGAGATGCTCCAGAGCACGATGACGAGCACCACCTCGGCCTCGAAGAGCCGGGCCCACCACTCGTGGAAGTTCGGAGAGCCGAACCCCGCCATGCCCTGGGCGACGCCGGGATCGAAGACACCGGAGACGATCGAGGCGTAGATCCCAGGGCCGTCCGGGTTGGCGAGCGCGGCAACTCCGCTGATCACGAGCGCGAGGGCCAGCTGGCGCCGGCGCATCGTGCTCGTCGCTTCCGGCATGCGGATGAGCAGCAGGGCGGCAAGCGCGATCAGGAGGCCGGCCGCGAACCCGGTGTCCATGTTGGCCCAGAGCAGGAAGAGCGGCGGGAGCCCCCAGACCGCGGCGGTGTGGCCCTCGCGCCACCGGCTGATGATGAAGAGCACGACCGCGACGCCGAGCACCGAGATCATCGCGCTGGTCACGCCAGCCATGCTGTTGAGGACCAGCCCGGTGATCACCATCGCAAGGGCGAGCCACGGCCCGGTGAGACGCATGGACCGTGGCACGGAGAGTGCCGCCAGCACCACGGCTGCGACGGCCACCAGCCCCATCACCAGCGACGCGAGCCCGGCGCCGCCGGCGCCGACGAGCCCCGCCAGGGTCACCTCGTAGAGCCACTGCCGGCCGACCCACGCATGTACCGCGGGCAGGAAGCTGAAGGGCTCGTGGGCCGGGATGCCGCTTGTGGTGATGAGACGTCCGAGTGCGAGGTGCCACCACACGTCCGTGTTGCTGAAGGGCTGGACGGTGAGGATCAGCACCACGATCGCCGCGGCGGCGATCCATGCGAGGCGGCGTGCCGTCGCGCGGCGATCCTCCGCCGCACCCGCGATGACCAGGAGGTCGGGGCGCTTCACTGGTTCTGCACTCCGGGGTTCGGCGTCGCCTTCGCCTGCCGGGCGCAGACGCTGCCGGGCGCCCAGTCGGGCACCGGCGGGAGGTGCAGCGACGCCAGCTTGTCGGTGGGCACGAACGCGACGCTGAGGCCGTCCTGATACACCTTGGTCCAACCGGCAGCGTGCTCCATCACGTCGGCGAGCGGCGTGTTGTTGTCGTAGAGGACGATGTCGGTGCCGGCGTTTCGGATGACCGCATCCCAACCCGCCGTGACCGTCTCGACCCTTGCGTAGGTGAGGAGCATCTGGTCGCCCATCAGCGCGGCATCACCGAAGATGAACACCTTGTCGCCATGGGAGGACAGCGCGTACGCGAGATACCCTCCCTCGCCGTACTGGTTGAAGATCTTCAGCGGCTGCGGTGCCTCGGACAGCCACTGCGCCGCACACACGGGGAACTCCTGCGCGTAGGTGAGCGAGTACGGCTGCAACTGCATCTTCGGCACCAGCCAGGCCACGTAGACGCCACCCAGGCCCGCCAGGAGCAGCGTGCACGCGGTGAGCCGGAAGAGCAGCGGTGGTTGCACCCGCGTCCGGGTTCGCGCCGCGGCCGGCGCGCGGCGCAGACGCCGCAGCGCGGCGCGGAGTCGTGGTGTCGCGAGTGCGAGCTGATCGATGTAGACGGGAGTGGCCGCGGCGACGATCAGCTCGATATGCCGTGCCGACTGCAGCGAGAGTGTCGTCGTCACGAGCACCAGCGCGACATCCCGAGCGCGAATGCGCCGGTTGAACACGATGAGCATGGCGAGGCTGAGCAGCATCACGCCGTAGACCAGCACCTCCCAGTCGTGGAAGCTCGGCGAGAACCATTCCTCGATGAGCGACTGCTGCGCGCTCGACGCCTGAGTGCCCGCCGCGTAGAACAGGATGCCCGGCCCGTTGAGGTTGATCATGCTCACCGCAGTGCATGCGAGCAGCACGTACAGGACTGGGAGCAGGCGCGAGCGGAGCGCGGGATCCGGCATGTGCAGCCGCTCACCGATGAGCTCCGCGATGAGGATCACCGCCATGAAGCCGAGGCCGATGACGAACTCTCCGTGCAGGTTGCTCCAGAGGACGAAGAGCGGCACCAGCAGCCACATGGCCTTCCCGCCTTTGACCAGATGGCGCTCGACGAGGAACAGCGTCAACGCCGAGAACGCGAAGGTGATCATCTG
This sequence comes from Candidatus Dormiibacterota bacterium, assembly GCA_036786805.1. GTDB lineage: Bacteria > Chloroflexota > Dormibacteria > Aeolococcales > Aeolococcaceae > Palsa-851. The sequence continues at coordinate 24,954 of DAIQQM010000024.1, forward strand.
GACACGTGGTCCCCAGATGGGGAATCCGGCCACCACGGCGATGAGCATGCCGAGACCGAGGACGCCGCGACCCGGATGCCGGAGGCGTGCCTTCTGCATGACGGCGAGCAGACCGAGCCAGGTCACCGCCGAGAGGATCAGCACGATAAGTCCGAGACCGCCGATTGCATACTCGACGGCGAAGAAGACCTCGTTCAACCACTCGTGCATCGTCCAGTGATGGTTCGCGACCGTGTAGGTGAACGGGTCGTTGCCGAGCAGTCCGCCGTGCTGGATGATCAACTGACCGGCGCGCAGATGCCACCAGAAATCCGGATCCTGGATGCTTCGCGTCACCGGCAGCGCCATGATGACGAGCACGGCGGCGATGAAGAGTCCGCTCGGCGCCGTCATCGAATCGAGGCGCGCACGGAATCCGCTCCGCTGTTCGTGCACCGCCTCAGCCGCCACGCTGCCCATCACGCCGCCCGCCACCTGTCCGTCAGACCTGCGATGCTCCCGAGATCACGCGGGCCGCTACTGCGGGGCCCGGTTGTTCGAGCCCGACCGACGACCAGAGCATCTTGAGCAGATGCGCAAACTCGAAGGGCTTGCCCATGTATGTGATCCCGCCGAGATCCATGACAGCTTGAATGTCTTCGTCGAAGCACCGCGCGGTGAGCAGGATGATCGGGCACGTGGCGGTCTTCGCCTGGGCCCGGAGCTCACGGCACACCGAGAGGCCGCTCAAGCGCGGCATCATCACGTCGCAGACCACGGCATCAGGAAGCCAGCCCTTGATGACGATCTCGAGGGCCTCCATGCCGTCCTCGGCGCAGCGGACGTCGAACCCGTCACTCGCGAGCCGCAACTCGAGGAGACGGCGCAATGAGTCGTCATCTTCCGCGATGAGAATGCGAGGTGGGTCGCCGTGCGTCATGAGGCTGTTCATTTCCTGAGGCGGTGGGTTCGACTGCGATTGGTTATACGCTGGGCGCAACTGACGGCTCGTTGTGCAACAGGCCTGTCACAGCCATTTGTGAAGTACGGGCAGGGTGCGACTCTGCGGTGACATGATGCAGGTGGTGAGCGAAGTCGAA
>DAIQQM010000120.1:0-6559 GCA_036786805.1 Candidatus Dormiibacterota bacterium
ATCATCCTGCCACGCGGACTCTTAGTGCAAGCTATTTCAGAGTCGCTGCACTAGCCAGTGCACCCGCCGTGAAACCGAGCCGGCACATCGCCACTCCAAGCGCGCTCGAAAGGCCTTGCCTCAGCGAGCCTTGACACTAAGCAGTCTGCGGGTGGCACCGCGGGGGGCAGCGCCGACGCGCCCAAAAGCGCGGCGGCGAGGGGTACCCGCGGTGACAGGACCCGCTCACCACTGCGCAGGGACACTGGCGAGGATCTACAGGACCCGCGAACCACTGCACGGCGTCCTAGTAGCGAGTGACCTTCATGGAGAAGTCCAACGCCACCGCCGAGTGCGTGAGCGCGCCGACACTGATGAAGTCCGCTCCGGCAAGCGCATACGCGCGCGCGTTGGTGACCTGAACGCCGCCGCTCACCTCGACCGTGGCGCGCGCGCGAATCAACTGCATCGCCTCGCGCACCTGGCCGCAGGAGAAGTTGTCGAGCAGGATGTGCGACGCCTTGTCGGCGAGCGCCTGCTCCAGCTCCTGGAGGTTGCTCACCTCGACGTGGATCTCCATCTCCGGGTATGCCTTGCGAGCCGCCCGCAGTGCCGGCGTGATGCCGCCGACGAGGGCGAGATGCGTGTCCTTGATCAGCACGGCGTCGTACAGCCCCATGCGGTGATTGACGGCGCCGCCCATGCGAGTCGCGTACTTCTCGATGGCGCGCAGCCCCGGTGTGGTCTTGCGAGTGTCGAGGATCTTGGCCTTGGTGCCGTCGACAGCCTTCACGTACTTGGCGGTCATGGTCGCGATGCCACTCAGGTGCTGCAGGAAGTTGAGGCCGACACGCTCCGCGGTCATCATGCCCCGCGCCGGGCCGAAGAGCCGGGCCACGATCTGATCCGCCTGGACCTTCTCCCCATCCTTGGTCTTGGGATCGAACTGGATGCGCTCATCCACACGCTGGAACACGCGCTGCGCGATGCTCAAGCCGGCGATCACGCCGTCCTGCTTGCACACGATCTTGCCCCGGCAGGTCATGTCGGCGGGAATGACAGCGTGAGTCGTGACATCGCCAGCTCCGACGTCCTCGGCGAGCGCCGACTCGATGAGCAGGTCGATGCTCTCCGACGAAAGCGACTCGGTAATGGGTCTAAAGGTGACGGTCAAAGCGTGCTCCTCTGTCCTTGTGCATGACGAGATCGCCATGCCATTGATCGCTTGCTTGGGGGAGATCAGAACGGAGGTGGCACCCTCGGCTCTCCTCACGAGCCAGGGCCGCTTCGCACACCAGCGTCGCCGTGGATGCAGCCGCGTGGAGTTGCATCGCGGGCAGTGTGGTGGCACCGTCCGTCGCCGCTGCGACGGCAGCGCATTCGCGAGCGGACGCACGCAATCCGGATTCGTCACGAACCACGCCGGCACCCGTCCAGAGGGCATCGCGCAGCGTGCTCCAGCCTTCGCGTGGATCGACGGTCGACGCCCGCGGGCTCGAGGATCGCCGCACCGGAGCCGGCTGTCCCGGGGGTGATTCCGCCGCCCAGCCCAATGCCGCATGAACGGCTCGGCCCGAGAACACCAGCGACTCGAGGAGGCTGTTGCTGGCGAGCCGGTTGGCGCCGTGGACACCGGTGTACGCGACTTCGCCGCAGGCGAACAGCCCCGGAACCGTGGTTGCGCCGTCGAGGTCGGTCCGCACGCCGCCGATCATGTAGTGGGCGGCCGGGGAGACCGGAATCGGCATGGTTGCGATGTCCAGGCCGTACCGCGCGCAGGTCGCGGCGATGGTGGGGAAGCGCACCGCGGCGCGCGCGCCGAGCGGAGAGCAGTCGAGGAAGACACAGGGCTCGCCGCTCCGCAGCAGCTCCTCCCAGATGGCGCGGGCCACGACATCGCGGCCCGCGAGCTCACCGCGCGGATCGGCGTCGAGAACGAAGCGCTCGCCGTCGCGGTTGACGATCCAGGCACCCTCGCCTCGCACCGCTTCACTGATGAGGAACCTTGGAGCACCCTGGACCGCGAGCGCGGTGGGGTGGAACTGCGCGAACTCCATGCCTACGACGTCGGCGCCGGCGGCGTAGCCGAGCGCGACTCCGTCCCCGGTTGCGGACTCGGGGTTGGTGCTGTTGCGCCAGAGGCGGCTGGCGCCACCGCTCGCAAGGACGACCGCCGCTGACGACAGCGTCGTCGTGTGGCCCGCGGACGGGTTCGTGGTGATCGAGACGCCGCAGGCGACACCCTCCGTCGTCGTGAGAATCCCGGTGACGTCCGCGTGCTCGATGACTCGCGCGCCCCCGGCGCGGAGGCGGCGGATCAACGCGGTCTCGACCTCGAGTCCGGTCGCGTCGCCACGGGCATGCAGGATGCGGGGACGCGAGTGCGCCGCCTCCTGCGCGAGCGACAGCTCGCCGTCGTGCGTGTCAAAGGTGACACCCCAGTCGATCAACTGGCGAATGCGTGCCGGTCCTTCCTCGACGAGCACCCGCACCGCGTCCGGATGACAGAGACCGCGGCCGGCGGCGATGGTGTCGTCGTAGTGGAGCTGCGGTGAGTCGTCGTCGCCCATCGCGGCCGCGATGCCACCCTGCGCGAAACGGCTGCACCCGTCATCGAGGGCGCCCTTGGTGACCACCGCGACGCGCGCACGCGGTGCGGCCGTCAGCGCTGCTGATAGTCCCGCTATGCCACTTCCAACAATCACGACGTCGTAATCCGTCATCGTGGCGCCGTCGATCACGCGATCGCCGCCTGCTCACGAACGCGATTGTCAGCGTCGACGCGAACGATCGTTGGTGTGAAATCGCGCAGTTCGCTCTCGTCCATGTGCGCGTACGTGACGAGGATCACGACATCACCGGCGCTGCCCAGATGCGCCATCGCGCCGTTGAGGGAGATCTCGCCGGGAGCAGCCTCGATCACGTAGGTGACGGCCCGAGATCCGTTGGTGGCATTGACGACGTACACCTGCTCGCCCGCCACCATGTCGGCGGCGCGCATCAGTTCAGGCGCAATGCCGCACGACCCTTCGAAGTCGATCGCGGCTCGCGTCACGGTGGCGCGGTGGATTTTCGACTTCATGATGACCCGCTGCATGATCTCCCCTAGACGCCACGACCAACGGGCGCTGTGTCGACCCCCAGCCGAACGACATCAATCAACCGTGTGCCCCCTATTCTAGCAGCCAGTACGATTTGGTTTGTGGGGGCTGCCTTTTCGACCTCGGTAAAGTCTTCCGCCTTTACCACGGCGACGTAGTCCACGTCCAGTCCTTTGTTTTCCAGACAGGACCGAACAGTTGTTGCCAGCGCTGACGCATCCCGCTCCCCGGCCTCGAATTGGGCGATCGCGCTGGCCAGGCTCGATGGAATGGCCCTTGCCCGCACTCGTTCTTCCTGGCTGAGGTAGACGTTGCGGCTCGAGATGGCAAGCCCGTCGGTGTCCCGAACCGTTGGGCAGACAACGATTTCGACACCCGTGTCGAAGTCGCGGGCGAGGTGGCGCACGACCGCGCACTGCTGCGCGTCCTTCTGCCCGAAGTAGGCGCGATCGGGAAGCCCGGCGACGAGCAGCTTGGTGACGATGAGCGCGACCCCGTTGAAATGGCCGGGCCGGCTTGCACCCTCCAGCCGGTCGCCAAGCGGTCCGGTAATGTCGAGGCGGGTCACGAGGCCGGGTGGGTACATCGCGTCGACGCTCGGCACAAAGGCCGCATGCACCCCGGCCGCACCGAGGAGGGCGAGGTCCGCCTCGATGGTTCTCGGATACCGGGCGAAGTCCTCCGTCGGTCCGAACTGCGCCGGGTTCACGAAGATCGTCACGACGACGCGGTCGTTCTCCGCGACCGCGCGATCGATCAGCGCGCGATGTCCGGCGTGCAGCGCCCCCATGGTCGGCACCATGCCGACCGACATGCCGGCGGCATGCCACTGCAGGGACCGCTGACGGAGGTCTGCCGGGGTGGCGAGCAGCTCGGGCGTGTCAGTGAAAGGAGTGGGCATCGTCAGGGAACCGGCCCTCACGGACGTCGTCCGCATACGCACGCGCGGCCCGCACGATCTGCTCGCCGAGGTCGGCATACGGCTGGACGAACTTCGGCGCGGTGCCACGGAGGTGGCCGGTGATGCCGAGGAGGTCGTGGATCACCAGGACCTGGGCGTCGCAATCCGGGCCGGCGCCGATCCCGATGGTGGGAATGGTGAGCTCCTGGGTCACCTGGGCGGCGAGGTCCCGCGGTATCCCCTCGAGCACCACGGCGAAGGCGCCCGCGTCCTGGAGCGCGTGTGCGTCCGCCAACAGGCGCTCACGATCAGGCGCGCTTCGGGCCTGGACCTTCATGCCGCCAAAGGCGTTGACGGACTGCGGGGTGAGCCCCAGATGCCCCATCACCGGGATTCCCCGCTGGGTGAGGCGAGCAACCGTCTCGACGACCCAGCCGCCCCCCTCCAGCTTGATGGCGTGCATCCCCGCCTTGAGGTATTCGACGGAGTGATCGATCGCGTCCGCGCACGAGCGCTGATAGGTCCCGAAGGGAAGATCACCCACCAGCAGCTGGTTCGGAGCGCCCCGAGCCACCGCGCGCGCGTGGTGGAGCATCTCGGTCATGGTCACCGGGATCGTGTTGGCGTACCCGAGGACGTTGTCGGCGAGCGTGTCCCCCACCAGGAGCACCGGCACCTCGGCTTCGGCCAGCAGCCGCGCCGTCGGGTAGTCGTACGCGGTGAGCATGGCGAACCGCCTTCCCTCGAGCTTCCACGCCGCGAGGTCCCGGACGGTGATCGCCACGGTCAGGCCACCTGAGTGGCTTGGCCGCCCACCGGGGGCGCTGCCGCCACCAGCGACTCCATGGCCCGAGTGAGGTGCAGGTAGAGGTCGCGAGCCTCCGGGTACGCCGCGAGCGCCTCGAGATGAGCACTGATCGCGGCGTGGTCGCCACGCGCGACGGGTCCGGTGAGCGCGGCGGCGGGTCCGGCCCGCCGCGCGTTGTGAGCGGCGCCCTCGAGCAGTGCCGCCAGGGCGGCGTGCGCGGATTCGGGGCTGACCCCGGCGGCCTCGAGCAGCCGGGTCGCTTCCGCGAGCAGCGCCAGCGGGGCGTTGCCGGCAAGGACGGCGGCCGCGTGGTACAGCGGCGCACTCGCCGGGTCGATCTCGAGCGGTCTGGCGCGGAGCGTTGCGACCAGTGCCTGCAACCATCCCCCGAGGACACCCCGGGCATCGATCCGGAAGAAGGCGCCCTCGAGGAGCGAGGCACTCTCCGGTCCGGCAAGCGCCTGGAGTGGGTGGAGCACCCCGACCTCGGCGCCGGTGATTCGCAGTGACCCGATGACCTCGGGACCGAACCGCGCGCCGAGATGCACGACGCCGCGTCCCTGCAGCGAGACCCCGGAGGCCGCGATCGTCGCGGCGACGGTCGCGATTGCCCCGTCCGGCACCGCCAGCAGCGTGACGTCGGCGATCCTCACCGCCGCCAGCGGTGTCGTGACTGCCCGTGCACCGACGGTCTCCGCCAGCCGCGCCGCCATCTCACCCCGACGGCTCGCGACCGCGGCCACGCGATATCCGGCTTCAGCCGCGGCGATGGCGAGCGCGGAGCCCGCGCGGCCCGCGCCGACGATCGCCAATGCCGGCGTGCGTTCTCCCTCCACGTCTCGGTCCTCCTGGGTGGATCCAAGCGCTCTTCGAGCCGGCACTCACCCGTCTCCGGCGGCGAGCCTCGAGGCGCAGCACGCGTCCCCGGGTCGCTTTGCAGCCGGTGACGGCCGAGTTGGCCGTTCGGGCTGAGTGTACCCCTACGCTCCGGCCGCTGCCTCAGCGGGTGGGACGAGGTCCGGCGGCGCCGGTGGCGCATCGGGGGCGGGACCGCTGCCGTTGGCCGAGGCGACGCCGTTGTGCGACTCGGCCTCCTTGATGATCCGCTCCATCTCGGGCGCATCCATGGTCTCGACCTCGACGAGCCGCAGTGCCAGGGCGCGAAGGACGTGCTCGCGCTCGCGGAGCACCTTCTTGGCCCGCTGAAAGGCGTCGGCGACGAGCTGGTGGACTTCCTGATCGATCTCGGCGGCGATGCCCTCCGAGTAGTTGCGCTGCTCGCCGAGATCCCGCCCGAGGAAGACCATCTCCTGGCGCTCGCCAAAGGTCAGCGGGCCGAGCTTGTCGCTCATCCCCCACTCCGTGACCATCTTTCGGGCGAGGTTGGTCGCCTTGCGGATGTCGTCCGACGCGCCGGTGGTGATGTTGTTCTCGCCGAGGATGAGATCCTCCGCGCAGCGGCCGCCCAGGATCTGCGCGAGCTGGTCGATGAGCTCGGCCTTGCTCACGAGGTAGCGGTCCTCGATGGGCAGGCTCATCGTCCATCCGAGTGCCTGCCCGCGGCTCACGATGGTGACCTTGTGCACCGGGTCGGTGTGCTCGAGGGAGGTGCCGACGAGCGCGTGGCCCATCTCGTGGAAGGCGATGGTCAGCTTCTCCTTGTCGCTGATCATCCGGCTTTTGCGCTCCGGCCCCGCGATGACGCGCGCGATCGACTCCTCGAGATCGTTCATGACGATGACCTTGCGATTCCCGCGCGCGGCGAGGATC
>DAIQQM010000025.1:0-25877 GCA_036786805.1 Candidatus Dormiibacterota bacterium
CCGCCGAGTCGCGACACATCGCGAACTCGTCAAAGGGGGGGCACGGTGGCCCACGGCAGGTAGACTTGAGTCACAATCCGGGTTAGCTCAGCGGTAGAGCAGGCGGCTGTTAACCGCAAGGCCACTGGTTCGAATCCAGTACCCGGAGCGTCGACGTCCCACTAGCAGCACGCGGCATCGCCCGAGGCGGCGCCGTACACGAGGAACACGGGATGACCGAGACCGCATCGCGGCCGGGCACCACGCCCGCTGTCGCGACCCTGACCGCGTCCGACCCGGAGGCCGTCGCCCCCACCGACTCGACCCCCACGCCCCCGACGTGGGCATGGCCGCTGTCGGTACCCAAGGCGGACTCGCCCGAGCGCGCGATGACCCACGACACCGACGGCGAGGAGCGCGTCCTCGACGGAAGCGCCGGCCCGCCGCCGGTCGAAACGGGCGAGGCTGACCAGACCGAGGTCACCGTGGTCGCCGCCATCACCACGCCAGAGAAGGCACTTCCCAAGGTCACGTCCTTCGGACCGCCAGGCAAGCGCCGTTCGACTCTCGGCATCGTCATGCTGTCGATCGTCACGCTCGGCATCTACGGCCTCGTCTGGTATCACCGCGTCAACCGCGAGGTCGGCAACTTCGACACCCGCATGCACGTGATCCCGGGGCGCTCCACGGTCGCGGTCACGATTCCCTGGGTGCTCGGCTGGCTCGTGAGCATCGCCGGCGCGGTGAGGATCGTGCTTGCGGTCGCCAATGTCACGCTCCCGTTCGATCCGCACTTCAGCGTGCTGCAGGGATACGGTCTGCTCGGCGGATTCGTGGTGATCCCCTACCTCGAGCTGTTGCTGCCCTTCAGCGCCGTCGCGATGGTGATGACTCTGGAGCGCGTGCGCATCGTTGAGGATCGGATGCTCCGCACCACCGACGTGCAACTGCGTCCGACACGCGCGATCTTCTGGATGCTGCTGCCGGTTGCGGGCGGCCTCATCCTCATGACCATCATCCAGCGCCGTCTCAATCGCGCCTGGGAGGACGACATGGCGGCGGCACCCGCGGTGCGCCCGAGAGTACGGGTGGCTCCGAGCTGACCGTCCTGTCCACGCCACGCCTGCTCTCGTGTGCCGGTTGCGACGGCCTGCACTAGACTAACCGGTCGCGGTGGCTGTTTCGATCGCCTGTATCTCCGGAAAAGGCGGGGTGGGAAAGACAACCACCTGCGCCTCGCTGGCGGCTGTGTTCGCGGAGCGCGGACGGCGCGTGCTCGCCGTCGACATGGATCCGCAGTCCAACCTGACGTCCGGTCTCGGGTTCAATCCCTATTCGTTGACGCACACCGTGGCGGACGCGATCCTCGAGCCCGACCAGTCGGTCGACGAGTTGATCGTCCGTACCAAATGGCCCGGTCTGCACCTGTTGCCGGCGAACCCGGACCTCAGCGCGGTCGAAGCCGGGCTGCCGACGACGCTGGACTCGGAGACGCGCCTGCGCCGGGCACTCGATCGCGATTGTCGCGACTACGATTTCATCCTCTTCGACACCCCGCCGAGCTTTGCGTTCCACACCATCAGCGTGCTCGCCGCCACCGATTTCATCGTGATTCCGATGCAGATGTCCGGCTACGCGGTGAAAGGACTCAAGGAAACACTCCGTTCGGTCCACCACGTGCGCCAGGAGTTGAACCCGGACCTCCGCGTTCTCGGCCTGCTGCCGACGTTCGTGGTGATGCGGACGCGGTTCTCGCGCGATCTCCTGGAGGGATTGCGTGCCATCCCGAATCTGCGCGTCTTCAACACCGTCATCAAGGTGACGGTGCGGCTGCAGGAGTCAGCGCTCGCAGGGGAGCCGGTGACCGTGATGGCGCCGTCCTCGGAAGCGGCGGCAGCGTATCGGTCGTTCGCCGATGAGGTGCTCGCCGCCCTCATCGCCGAGGGCGAGCGGGGTGTCTGAGGTCCGCTCGCCGCGGCGCCGGCGGAGCGTCGCCGTCGCGCCCGCGCTGCTCGATCCGGCCGTGCTCCCGGAGGATGCGCCGGGGCGCGTGAAGCTGATCGCGGTCGAGGCGCCCGCCGACATCGTCGATGCTCCGGAAGCGGACGTGTCGCCCGCGGCGCGGTCCTCCTCGCTGCTTTCCGCGGGCGGCGGGTGGATCCCCGTGGCCGTTGCGGGTGTCGTGATCGTGGCGATCTTCGTTGTGGGGATGCTCCTGACCAGAGCTTGACAAGGCGATGGCACAACCACTGTTTTGTGTTACTCTGGGGCGGTGCCAATCGATCCGGACCGCAGCGCTGGCGAGGCGGAACTGCTCGCCAGGGCGCTCGGTGGTTCCTCACCCCCGGCGGAGCTGAGCGCCGTCGCGAATCGCGTTGCCAGGATCCCCTGGTGGGAGCGCCGGTCGCTGGACGCGGCAGGGCTCACGCGTGAGCACGGGGTGCCGCGGGAACGCGCGGAACGACTCGCCGCGATGTGGGAGCTTGCGGAGCGGTGGACGGATGACGACCGTCCGGCCATCGGCTCACCTCGGGACGCGTTGCTGATGCTCGACGGCTTGCGGCTCGCTCGCCGTGAGCAGGTGGTGGTGCTGCTCCTCGACGCGCGGCATCGGCCGATCAAGCTCGAGACCGTGGCGGTCGGGACCATCAACGCGTCCCGGCTGCAACCCCGCGACGTCTTCGGTCCGGCGCTGCGCAGCGATGCCGTTGCAGTCATCATTGGCCACAACCATCCGAGTGGCGACCCGGCGCCGAGCCGTGCGGACCGTGTCGTCACCGCCGCGCTGCGGAGCGCGGGATCGCTCCTCGGGGTGCCGGTGCTCGACCACCTCATCGTCGCCCGTCGCGGCCATCACTCCTTTCGAGAGACCGAGAGCTGGGACGAGGCCGCCTGAGCCTCAGCTGAAGGCGTTCTCGCCGGTGAGCTCCTTCCCGATGATGAGCGTGTGCACCTCCTCGGTGCCTTCATAGGTGAGCACCGATTCGAGGTTGGCCATGTGCCGTGCGACGGGATATTCGAGCGTGATGCCGTTCGCTCCGAGGATGGTGCGCGCGCTCCGCGCGATGTCGAGCGCGGCGCGGACGTTTGCCCGCTTGGTCACCGACACCTGCACCGGGTGCAGCCGGCCCTGGTCCTTGAGCGTCCCGAGCCGGTGCGCGAGCAACCTTCCCTGGACGATGGCCGTCGCCATGTCGGCAAGCTTCTGCTGGGTCAGCTGCATCGCCCCGATCGGCTTGCCGAACGCCCGACGTGTCCTGCTGTACTCCAGTGCGGACTCGAAACAGGCTCGCGCCGCGCCCATCACGCCCCAGCCGATGCCGTATCGAGCCTCGTTGAGGCACGACAGCGGCCCTCGCATGCCGGTCACCCCGGGGAGCACGCCACTTTCCGGCACGCGCACCGAGTCGAATGACAGCTCCGAGGTCACCGACGCGCGCAGCGACAGCTTGTTGTGCACGTCGGACGTCGTGAACCCGCGGGTGCCTCGTTCGACGAGGAAGCCGCGGACGCCGGAGTCGGTCGAAGCCCAGACGACGGCGACGTCTGCGATGGAGCCGTTGGTGATCCACATCTTGGTGCCGTCGAGGACCCAGTCGCCTCCCTCGCGACGGGCCGAGGTGCGCATGGAGGACGGGTCCGATCCGGCGTCGGGCTCGGTCAACCCGAAGCAGCCGATTGCGCGCCCGGCGGCCATCTCCGGAAGCCAGCGCGACTTCTGCTCGTCGCTCCCGTACGCGGAGATCGGGAACATCGCGAGCGATCCCTGTACGGAGACGAACGAGCGCAAACCGCTGTCACCCGCCTCGAGCTCCTCGCTCGCGACACCGTAGGCGACGGCCGAGGCTCCGGCGCACCCGTATCCGTGCAGATGCATGCCCAGCAGCCCGAGCTCGGCGATCTCGGCCACGAGCTCGCGCGGGAAGGTCCCCGCCTCGAAATGCTCCGGGATCACCGGGAGCGCACGCTCGCGGACGAAGGCTCGCACGGTGTCGCGGATCAGGCGCTCGTCGTCACCGAGGAGGTCGTCGACGGCGAAGAGGTCGGACGGGGCGAGCGCACGAGCCCGCGGAGCGCGCTCGGTGACGGCCATGCGCTCAGAGTACCCGTTGCCTAGGCGGCGACGGGCATCCCGGCGTCGACGAGCTGGCGTCGAAGGACCTCGCCACTCGCGAATCCGACGTTGATGTCGGTCACCTGGCCCGCCGCGTCGAGGACGATCGTCGTGGGAAGGGACATGACCCGGTAGCGGCGGGCGAGCTCGGGTTCAACGGCAATGTCGATCTCGCGAATCTCCACCCCGGCGTCGAGCCCGGCTGCAAGCGCGCGCAGCGCCGGCCGCTGTGCCGTGTGGCAGATCGTGCACGTCTCGCCGGTGAAATACAGGATGGACGGCAGCTGCGCGCCGCCGCTGACGGGCTCGAGGACCCGCCCCACGAGCTCGCGCTGCCCGCTGCGCTGCACCCGAAGGAAGAGCGCCATGCCGCCGATCGCTGCGGCGGCGATCAGGGGCGCGAGCAGGAGGATCATCTCGCCGGCTGGCGCGAGAGGGGCAGGAAGCCGATGCGCACGAGCTGGGCATACATGATGCAGCCGACGCAGATGTTGAACGCGAAGTTGAGGAAGGCGAGCGCTGCCACGATCCAGGCCAGCACCCATGCGACGAGCAGCAGCCCGGTGATGACGAAGACGCTCGCGGCCGCGAGGAACACGCCACCGACGAGCTGGGCGAAGCGGTGCGGCGCCGGGTCCTCCTGGACCACCCGTGGCTTCACGATGCCCGCGGGCTTGAGCCAGCGGAGGTAGAGCAGGCGCGGGACGTTGAACGCAGGCGAGGCGACCGCTGCCAGCATCATGACCGCGAGGACCGGCAGCGCCCATGCGATCGGGTGATAGACGAGGCCGACCACGTAACCGGCGACGATGACGGTCATCAGGATCGCCTGATTCACCTTGAGAACGCTGCGGTCGAACGGAACGGCTGCCATGGTCACGAAATCATACCCTGCAGGTCAGGTATTGCAGGGGCGCGCCCGCCGCAGTCTCGACATGCGAGAGTCGGCACCGCTCAGCCTCACGCTCATGGAGGTGTTGATGACTGTCGAAGGATCGGCCCGCATCGACCGTGCCGACGTCCGTGCCGGCAGCGCGTACGAGATCGCGCGCGCTGATGAGCGCCATCGCATCGCCGAGCTGAAGCACTTCCGCCGGGTTCGCCTTGCCGAGACGCTCGCGCTGGTCTTCGAGAGCCGCGACAGCATCCGATCGACGCTCGAGGAGGCGCTGCGAACCGAGCGCGTCGATGACCCGGATCGGGTCGCGGCAGAGATTGCCGCATTCAATGCCGTGGTGCCGGAAGCGGGGCAGCTCGCCGCCATGCTCTTCGTGGACGTGACCGATCCGGCCGACCTTTCGGCGGCGGCGGCGCAGCTCGAAGGTGTCGAGCACACCGTCTTCATCGAAGTGGGCGGGATCCGGGCTCGCGGGATCCCCGAGGCGGTGTCTCCCCCGGGCGAGAACGCTCCCGCGCACTACCTCCGCTTCAGCCTCGATCCCGGTCAGCGTGCGGCCGTCCTCGCGGGATCGTCGGTCGCCGTCGGCTGCGAGCATTCCGAAGTCACGGCGGTCGTCCAGCTCGACGACGACCAGCGTCAGGCCCTGGCGTCCGACCTCTGACGCGGCGACGGTCATCGGCGGCCGGAGCCGCCTCGCTGCGCGACCTCGTCGTACACGTCCGCGGTCAGCCCGGCGGTCTGCTCCCACGTGTAGCCGCTCGCCCGGTCGATGCCGGCATGGCGCATGCGCGCGGCTCGCACCGGGTCGGTGAGCACCATCTCGACGGCCTCCGAGATTGCGGCGGGATCGCCGGGCGGCACGAGCATCGCGACGTCGAGGGTCAGCTGAGGGAGGTTGCCGACCGTGGTGGCCACGAGCGGCGCCCCGCAGGCCATCGCCTCCAGCGCCGTCAACCCGAAGCCCTCGTGCGTGGAGGGCAGCACGACAGCCGCGGCCTGCCGGTAGATCGAGGCGAGGTCGGCGTCGTCGACCGGCCCGCAGAGCACGATGCGCACATGACGCCGCCACGCCTCGGTGGCGAGGCGGTCGGCCTCCGGGCCGAGAGCGCCGGCCATGGCCAGCAGCGGACCGTCATTGGGAAGCCGTTGCACGGCCTCGACCAGGGTGTCGAGCCCCTTGCGCGGGTCGTGCGAACGCAGGCTGCCGACCCACAGGAGGTAGGGCTCGTCGAGGCCCAGCGCCTCCGCGGTCCGGGCGTCGCGGAGCTTGGGACGCGACGAGAAGACGGGTCCCACCCCGTGGGGCACCACGTGGACCCGGGCCGGGTCGAGCCCGAGCGCCGCGACCGCCTCAGTCCGGGTGCTCTCGCTGACGGCGATGACCCCGGCGCACGCCCGGATGGCCGGGGCGAGCAGCGCTCCGTACAGGTGGCGCGCGGAGCCTGACGCTCCGGAGCCTGACGGTCCCCGCCACATCTCGACGTCGTGCACGGTCACGACCTGGCGCGACATCGGAAAGCCCATGACCGGCTCGCCGCCGAGGCCGTGGATCAAATGTGGATGCCGCGCGATCGCGTCGGAGAGCACGTGCGGCTGCGCGCGGAGGAATCGGGCCGGGCGGGCCTCGCTCCAGGCCGGGGAGGCCGGTACCGACGGGGTGACCTCGAGATCGGGCACGCCGTGCAACGCCTCGATCAGCTGGCTTGCGTATCGCCCGATGCCGGCGTCCCGACGACCGTCGCTGAGGCAGCTCGCTTCCAGCAGGACGCGCAGGGGTCTCTGCATCGAGGCTTTGTAGCAGGCTCGGCGCTCGGCACCGCTGGCACAATGGATTCGATGCCGAACTCCCGTTCCATCATGCCGTTCACCGCACTCGTCGGCCAGGAGGCGATGAAGACCGCGCTGGTCCTCAACGCGATCAATCCCGGGATCGGCGGCGTGCTCATTCGAGGTCAACGCGGTACGGCCAAGTCCACCGCGGTACGGGCCCTCGCCCGCCTGCTCCCCGATATCGACGTGATCGCCGGGTGCCGGTATCGATGCGATCCTGAGTCCCCGGCAACGTGGTGCGATGACTGCCACGCCCGATTCGACGCGGGTGCGAAGCCCAAGGTGGAACGCCGCCGCACCCGGGTCGTGGAGCTGCCCGTCAACGCCTCCGAGGATCGCGTCGTCGGAACCATCGACACCGAGGCAGCCATCAAGCACGGCGAGCGGCGCTTCGAGCCCGGCCTTCTTGCCGACGCCAATCGGGGCATCCTCTACGTGGACGAGGTGAACCTGCTCGACGATCACATCGTCGACGTCCTGCTCGACGCCGCGGCGATGGGATGGAACGCGGTGGAGCGCGAGGGGATCTCGTTCTCGCACCCGTCGCGGTTCATCCTCGTCGGGACGATGAATCCCGAGGAGGGGGAGCTCCGGCCGCAGCTGCTGGATCGATTCGGCCTCTGCGTCGACATCACGGGGCTTCGGGACGTCGAGGAGCGCGTTCGCATCATGGAGCGGGACACGAGCTGGAGCCGGGATGGCGCGGCGCTCGCCGATGCGTTCCTCGCCGGCGAGGATCACCTCAAGGCGGTCATCCAGGAGGCCAAACACCTGCTGCCCCGCGTGCAGGTCACGCCGACCATCGGGTGGTTCATCGCGCTCGTGTGCATCGATGCCGGTGCGCTGGGACACCGTGCCGACATCGTCGTCAGCAGCGCGGCGCGGACGGTTCGCGCCTGGGACGAAGCCGAGAAGCTGGTGCGCGCCCAGGCGTCGGGGGGCAGCGCCGAGGCCGACGATCGCATCGTCGTCACGACGGCCGACGCCACCACCGCAGCCGAGCTGGCCCTGGCGCACCGGCGGCGGATCCGCCAGGAGGGGGGGTCCCAGCAGGCCGGCGCGGCGGCGGAGCGCGCCCGCGAGCGAATGGAGGAGATCGCCCAGGAAGCCGAGGCCGCGGTCGTATCCGAGCAGTCCTCAGAGGCGGGGGATCAGCCCCCGGACGATTCCGGAGGCGGCGAGGAGGGCGAGAGCCCGGGTCAGGTGCAGGGGAGCGAGCAGGCCACCCAGGCGGTCACGCGGCGGAGCGCCGAGCAGCTCTTCGAGGGTGAGATCTTCCCGGTGCGGAAGATCGCGCTGCCCCGGGACCGTCGGAGCCGGGCCACCACGGGGAAGCGAAGCTCGTCCCGGAGCAGCGACAAGCGGGGTCGCTACGTGCGCGCGACCCAGACCGAGAAGACGACCGACATCGCCTTCGACGCAACCATGCGCGCCGCGGCCCCGCACCAGGTCCGGCGTCGCGCCGAGGAGCCGGCGGGCAGGGTGGGACCCGCCCTGCACCTGGAGCGCCAGGATCTGCGTCAGAAGGTGCGCCACCGCCGCACCGGCACGCTCATCGTGTTCGTCGTCGACGCGAGCGCGTCGATGGATGCCGAGCAGCGCATGCAGGCGACCAAGGGCGCCGTGCTCTCACTCCTCCGCGACGCGTACCTCCGCCGGGACAAGGTTTCGCTCGTGGTCTTCTCCGGCCGCGCGGCACGTGTCGTCCTCCAGCCGACGTCGTCCGTCGACCTGGCGGAGCAGCGATTGCAGCGCCTCACGGTCGGCGGGACGACGCCGCTGACGCACGGGCTCGTCGCCGGCCTGCGCATCGTGCGCACCGAACGCTTGCGTGATCCGAGCGTCTACCCGCTGATGGTGCTCATCAGCGATGGACGGGGCAACATCTCGCTGTTCGGCGAGGAACCGCTCGTCGAGGCGCAGCGCGTCGCAGAACAGCTCGGCGCCGACGGGGTGCACATGCTGGTGATCGACTCCGCCCGCGACCACACCACGCGGCCGATGCCTCGCGTCGGCGGCCACAACCGCCCGCCACTCTTCGGGGGATACGGATTCAACGCCTGCCGTGACCTCGCCGACCGCGCGGGGGGCGAATATCTCGGCCTCTACGATCTCTCGCAGGGGGCGATCGTCGAAGGCGTTGAGAAGTCGCTTCGAGGTCGCATGGCACAATGACCGCGATGCAGACAGGCAGAAGCGTGTTCCCCTTCACCGCGATCGTGGGACAGGACCTCATGAAACAGGCGCTCATTCTCAACGCCATCAACCCCGCAATCGGCGGCGTGCTCATCCGTGGTGAGAAGGGGACGGCGAAATCGACCGCGGTTCGCTCGTTGACAAAACTCCTGCCTGGCCTCGACGTCGTGGCCGACTGTCGCTACGGGTGCCCACCCGACGACGCGGACCTGCAGTGCGCCGAGTGCACCGTGCGTGTCGAGAGTGGGGAGGCGCTGCCGCGCGCGCGCCGCCGGATGCGCGTCGTTGAGCTGCCCATCAACGCGTCCGAGGATCGTGTGGTCGGCGCCATCGACATCGAGGCTGCGATCAAGCGCGGTGAGAAGGAGTTCGAACCGGGCGTCCTCGCCGAGGCGAACCGCAACATCCTCTACGTCGACGAGGTGAACCTGCTCGACGATCACATCGTCGACGTGCTCCTCGACGCGGCCGCGATGGGCCAGAACACGGTCGAGCGCGAGGGGGTATCGGTATCGCACCCCTCGCGATTCATCCTCGTCGGGACCATGAACCCCGAGGAGGGCGAGTTGCGCCCACAGCTGCTCGACCGCTTCGGGTTGTGTGTCGACGTGGAGGGCATTCGGGACGTGCGCCAGCGCGTCGAGATCGTCGAGCGGCGCGAGGCGTTCGAGGAGGATCCCACGGCGTTCGCGGCGCGTTTCGAGCCCGCCGAGCAGGCTGAGGCCGATCGCATCGCGCGCGCGATGTCGATGCTCTCCGACGTCGTCGTCGATCGAAACATCCTGGTGGCCATCGCATCACTGAGCATCGAGCTCGAGGTGGACGGTCACCGCGCCGATATCGTCACGCGCAAGGCGGCGCAGGCGCTCGCGGCGCACGAGGACCGTCCCGCGGTCGGGCTCGACGACGTCGAGCACGTCGCGCCGATGGTGCTCGCGCATCGGGTCAAGCCGGGACTCTCCGGGAGCCGTCGCGGGCTCACCGATCTCGCGGAGATTCTGCGCACCGCGCACAACGGCGACGGCGCGCACCAAGACTAGGAATCCCACCCGTGACGCATGCGTCTTGACCGGATCCGCAACTTCAGCATCATCGCGCACATCGATCATGGCAAGTCCACCCTCGCTGATCGGCTGCTCGAGGCGACCGGGACCGTGGCGTTGCGCGACATGCAGGACCAGGTCCTCGATCAACTGGATCTCGAGCGTGAGCGGGGCATCACCATCAAGGCGCAGGCGGTCCGGCTCGCGTACACGGCGTCCGACGGCATCACGTATGAGCTGAATCTCATCGACACGCCCGGCCACGTCGACTTCGCGTACGAGGTGTCGCGGTCGCTGGCGGCGTGTGAGGGCGCGTTGCTGGTCGTCGATGCCTCGCAGGGCGTGGAGGCGCAGACGCTCGCCAACGTGTACCAGGCAATCGACAACCACCTCGAGGTCATCCCGGTCATCAACAAGATCGACCTCGCCAACGCGGATGTCGAGCTCGTCCGCCGAGAGATCGAGGAGGTGATCGGCATCCCGGCCGACGAGGCCATCCTCACCAGTGCGCGTCAGGGAATCGGCATCACCGAGGTGCTCGAGGCGATCGTCAAGCACGTGCCGCCACCCAAGGGCGACCGCGATGGATCGTTGCGGGCGCTCATCTTCGACGCCAAGTACGACGCCTACCGAGGGGTCGTCGTCTACGTTCGCATCGTGGACGGCCGCGTCGCGAGCGGCATGCGCATCCGCATGATGAACAACAAAAGCGAGTTCATCGTCGACGAGGTCGGTGTCTTCGCGCCGGCGATGACGCCGGTCGATGAGTTGCTCTGTGGCGAGGTCGGATACTTCATCGCATCGATCAAGAATGTCCGCGACAGCAAGGTCGGCGACACCGTCACGGACGCCGCGCATCCGACCACGCATCCGCTGCCCGGCTACCGCGCGGTCACGCCGATGGTGTACGCGGGCATCTTCCCCGTCGACTCCGACGACGTCACCGACCTCAAGGAGGCGCTGCAGCGTCTCAACCTCAATGACGCGTCATTGATCTTCGAGCCCGAGTCGTCGGCTGCGCTCGGTTTCGGCTTCCGGTGCGGGTTCCTCGGCCTGCTGCACATGGAGATCGTCCAGGAGCGCCTGGAACGCGAGTTCAACCTCTCGCTGATCACCACGGCGCCGACCGTCGAATACCGCGTGCGCCTGCGCTCCGGCGAGGTCATCGCGATCGACAACCCCGAGATGCTTCCCGACGCGTCGGCCATCGACGCGATCGAGGAGCCGCGTACCAAAGCGACCATCATCGTGCCGAGCGCGTATGTCGGCGCGATCATGGAACTGTGCCAGGAACGGCGCGGGGAGTTCCAGCACATGGACTACCAGCCGGGCGACCGGGTCGCGCTCACCTACGACCTGCCGCTCGGCGAGATCATCCACGACTTCTACGACCAGTTGAAATCCCGCAGCCGCGGCTACGCGTCGCTGGACTACGAGATCACCGGCTTCCGCGCCGAGTCACTCGTCAAGCTCGACATCCTCGTCGGGGGGCAGCGAGTCGACGCGCTGAGCATGATCGTCCACCGCGACCGGGCGAACGCCCACGGCCGCAAGCTGGCCGAGCGTCTGCGCAAGCTCATTCCCCGCCAGCTCTTCGAAGTGCCCATACAGGCGGCCATCGGTGGCAAGATCGTCGCCCGTGAGACCGTGTCCGCCATGCGCAAGGATGTGCTTGCCAAATGCTACGGCGGGGACATCACGCGGAAGCGCAAGCTGCTCGAGAAGCAGCGCGAAGGCAAGCGCCGCATGAAAAGGGTGGGCAACGTGGAGATTCCCCAGGAGGCATTCATGGCCGTGCTCAAGATGGACGAGCAGTAGGTGGACGCCTGATGCCCCGGCCGAACCCGCCCCGCAAACGCCCGCGCCGCCGTCCCGACTCCGTCGAGCGATCCACGCGCGCCGAGGTCTCGCTCGCCAAGCAGACCGCCCAGGTCAAGGAGAAGAACGGCTCCGACGCCAAGCAGTCGAATTCGAAGCAGCCCGCCACCAAGGCGCGTCCGGTCCCCAAGGGCGCCGCGGCTGCGCGTGCCCGCCGCATCGATGAGCCCTTCGTCCCGTGGGCCAGGCGCTCGTATCTGATCCTGGTGGCCCTGCTGGCGGCGGCCGAGATCGTGGTCGGATCCCTCGCGTTCTTCACGCTTGCCGACCCCAAACCGTTCTTCGGGCTCTACGTGCTCGGCGTCAGCTACAACCCGCTGGTCCCCGTGGCCGGCGCGCTGGTCGCGGCACCGATCGCGAAGCTCATCACCAAGGAGTCGCGGTCGCTCCGCTTCATGGAATCGGTGATGGTGGGCATCATCCAGTACTTCGTCTGGCTGGCCCTCTTCGTCGCCCTCACCTATGCGATCGGCGGATTCGCCTCCTCGAAGAGCTCCGCCTCCACGATCGCGACACCGGCGGCGATCATCGGGCTCCTCGTCATCGACATCCTCAGCTTTGTGGCGACGTTCTACGGCTATCCGCCGCTCTACAAGTTCATGCGCAGGCGGCCACCCCCGCGGACGCAACCGGTCCGGAAACCGAAGCCGGAGGAAGCCCGGCAGGGCTCGAAATCGATCGTCGACAAGATGGACGAGGCATCGGCACGCGACTCCCAGGCGAAGAACCCGGCGCCATGAGCGCGGTGGCCGGCGAGGTTCGGGCGCTCTACCTGCATATCCCGTTCTGCGAACGGAAGTGCGAGTACTGCGACTTCACGAGCGTCGCCGGCGCCACAGGGTCGGAGGCGTACATGGACGCGCTCTGCGCCGAGGTACGCCGTCTCGGTGAGCGCCTGGGCCGGCTGTCGCTCGACACCGTGTTCATCGGCGGGGGCACCCCGTCGCTCGTCGATCCCGGTCTGCTCGCCGGCCTCGTGGCCACGGTCCGGACGACGTTCTCGGTCACCGTCGGCGCCGAGGTGACCATGGAGGCCAACCCGTCGAGCGTGGATGCCGGCCGGGCGCGCGTGTGGCGGGCGGCAGGGGTGAACCGGATCAGCCTCGGGGTGCAGAGCCTCGAGCCAGACGTCCTGCGTTTCCTCGGCCGGGTCCATGACGCCGACCGTGCGATTGCCGCAATCGCCGAGGTTCGCGAGGCCGGCTTCACGTCGATCAACTGCGACCTCATCTACGCCGTCCCCGGTCTCGGCGATGTCCGCTGGCGGCGCACGGTCGAACGCGTGGTCGCCGCCGGTCCGACGCACATCTCGGCCTACGAGCTGACCGTCGAGCCCGGGACGCCGCTGCACACCCAGGTGCGGCGCGGGCTCGTGAGACCGGTTGAGGGCGTCCGCTCGATACGCCAGCACCGCATCGCCGTCGAGACCCTCGAGCGAGCGGGCTACGGCCAGTACGAGGTGAGCAACTTCGCGCTCCCGGGTGAGGAGTGCCGTCACAACCTCGTCTACTGGCACAACGGCTACTACGCGGCGGCGGGCGTCGGCGCACACGGCCACCTCCCGGCAGCGGCTGCCGCGGCGATCGGCCTCGAGGTCGATCCGGGCGCGGTCTCGGTCCGCTACTGGCACGGTCGAGGCATCGCCGCCTACGGACGCGCCGTGGCCGAGGGAAATCTCCCGGTCGCCGGTTCGGAGCCGGTGGGCCCGGGGATGCGCGAGCAGGAGCGGGTGATGCTCGGCCTGCGCCTTCGCGAGGGGGTGCGGCTGGGTCCTTCGGGCCTCGACGAGGCTCGATCCCTGGAGGGGCTCGGCCTGGTCGCGATCGACGGGGACAGGGTCCGCGCGACCGTTCGGGGCGAGGCGGTCCTCAATCAGGTGACGCTCCGGCTGGTGGGCGACCGGGCAGCGTAGCTGGTACGCTTAGCACTCAACACTGACGAGTGCTAAGCCGCCATCACCGGCACGGTCGCACCGTCGCCTCTGGCCCCATGCAACACCAAGTCCCTCTCGATCAGCGCAAGCAGCAGATCCTCAAGGCCGTCGTCGCGGACTACACGCGAACCGGCGTCCCGGTCGGATCGGCGTCGCTCGCCGTCCACCTCGCCACCTGGTCGTCGGCAACCATCCGCAATGAGCTGGCAACCCTCAGCGAGGTGGGGTACCTGATCCAGCCGCACACCTCGGCCGGACGTGTCCCCTCAGACCTCGGCTACCGCTACTACGTCGACTTCCTGATGGACGAGGAGGATGTGCCCCCGGCGGTCCGCCGCCAGGTGGACCCGTTCTTCGCGGTGATGCCCACCGGCATCGAGGACATCCTCGAGATCGCGGCCACCGCCCTGGCGCAGGCCGCCGACGCGGTGAGCCTGGTCACGGCCCCCCGCGCGCTCGGGGTGCGGGTGAAGCACCTCGACCTGGTCAAGCTCAACGACGCCCAGGCACTGCTGGTGCTGGTGCTCGAGGGCAATCTGGTGCGCCAGCAGGCGCTCTCGCTCTCGTCGCCGACCGACCAGTCGGTGCTGAGCGCCATCGCAGCGAGCCTCAACGCGGTCGTGGTCGGTCTCAACGCGGCCGGGATGTCCCGGCTCCCCGAGTCGGTCGGCCGGCACGCCGGGCTCGAGCACGACCTGCTCACCCAGATCATCGCCTTCATGACCGTCTGTGACGCCCAGCAGGACACGCTCATCCTCCACGACGGGGTCCGAAACCTCCTCCATCAGCCCGAGTTCGGCGACGTCGAGCTGCTCCAGCAGGTGATCGAGGTGGTGGAGGAGGAGCGCATGCTCGCCGCCCTCATCAGCGCCGCCGATCTCGATCACGGCATTCAGATCATGATTGGTCGCGAGAGCGGGCTCGCCGAGCTGTCGCGCTGCAGCCTGGTGCTCACCACCTATCGCGCCGGAGCCGAGCGTCGCGGCACCATCGGCGTGCTCGGATCCACCCGGATGGCGTACGCCCAGGTCGGGCCACGCGTGCGCTACGTGGCGCAGCGGGTCGGTCGAGCCGTCGGGCGTGCTTTGAGCTGACCGTGGGCATAGTGATCGCATGACCATGGACGAACAGGACATCGCCGACACGCGCCCCGAGACCGAGCCGGCGACGCTGGAGCCGCCCGACCAGGAGCCGGACGAGCGTGACGCGCGCTACCTCCGCCTGGCCGCGGACTTCGAGAACTTCAAGCGTCGCAAGGCACAGGAGATCACCGACCTGCGGCGATACGAAAGTGAGGACGCGGCGCTCGCCATGCTGCCGGTGCTCGACAACCTCCGCCGCGCCGTCGAGCACGCCGGCGAGGCGGGCGCCGAGGAGTTCTTCGTGAGCGGCCTCCAGCTCGTCGTCCGTGAGTTCGAGACCGCGCTCGAGCGCATCGGCGTCGTTCCGGTCCCGGCAGTCGGCGAGCGGTTCGATCCTTCGCTCCACGATGCGATCGCGGCCGAGGAATCCGATGACGTCGACGAGGACACCGTGATCGCCGAGCTCGTCCCCGGCTACCGCCTCCGCGACCGCCTGCTCCGCCCCGCGATCGTGCGCGTGGTGCGGCCCCGCAGCGTGACCTCCGCGAGCTGAGCGATGGCGACCGTCAAACGCGACTACTACGAGGTGCTCGGCGTCTCGCGTGACGCGACGCCGGAGCAGCTGAAGGCCGCGTATCGCAAGCTCGCCATGCAGTACCACCCGGACCGCAACAACGGCGACAAGGGCGCCGAGGAGCAGTTCAAGGAGGTCGGCGAGGCGTACTCGGTCCTGAGCGATCCGCAGAAGCGGCAGCGGTACGACGCCTTCGGTCATGTCGCAGACGGACCGCAGCCGGATTTCGGCAACTTCTCGTTCGACTCGGCCTTCGACCTCTTCGACATGTTCTTCGGTGGCGGGGGACGGCGCCGCACACACACGGGTCCGCTGCGCGGCGACGACCTGCGCATGAACATCGAGATCACCTTCGAGGAGGCGGTCTTCGGCGCCAAGCGAACGGTCGAGGTGCCGCGCGCCACCCAGTGCGCCGAGTGCAGCGGCTCCGGCGCCAAACCGGGCACCACGGCAACGCAGTGCGCGACCTGCCAGGGCAGCGGTCAGGTGCGCCGGACCATGCAGTCGATCTTCGGCCAGGTTGCCAGCGTGACGCCATGCCCGACGTGTCACGGCGAGGGGCAGGTGATCGCGGACCCGTGCCCGGTCTGCCGTGGCCAGGGCCGCATCCAGGGGCGACACACGGTCGAGGTGACCATCCCCGCCGGCGTCGACGATGACGTCACCCTGCGACTCACCGGCGAAGGCGAGCCCGGCCCTCGCGGCGGCCCCTCCGGCGACCTGTACCTCGGCTTCCGGGTCAAGCCGCATCCGCACCTGGTGCGGCGCGGTCAGGACCTGCTCTACGAGCTCCCTGTGTCCGTGCCGCAGGCGGTGCTGGGTGACACGATCACGATCGCCACGGTCGACGGCGAGCATCCTGTCGAGGTGCCGCCGGGGACGCAACCCGGACGCCAGATCAAGCTGCACGGACTGGGTGTGCCGCACGTGCGCACCGGCCGGCGCGGCGACCTCATCTGCGTCGTGCGCGTCGTCGTCCCGAGCCACCTCTCGCACCAGGACCGCGCGCTCTACGAGCAGCTCGAGGGGCGCGAGGGGAAGCCCGCCGAGGTGCGGAAGGGCTTCTTCGACTCGCTCCGCGACGCGTTCCGCGGCTGAGTCGCGAGTCCCTCGCGACGACGTTTATCGCGTCCTCGCTGCGGGTACCACATTGGCGTCGCCCGCGGGCGAATCCTGCAGAACCTCGTTACAGGAGAACGTCAAGATGGCAGTAGTGCGTTGGAATCCGTGGAACGACCTGTTCGATCTCCACACACAGATGGATCAGCTGTTCCAGCCGGTTGCTACGGCGGCGGCGTCGCGCAACGGTGTCGAGTACACGAGCCTTCCGGTCGACATCCAGCAGACGGACGCCGCGTACATCGTCGAGGCGTCGGTGCCCGGCTTCAGCCCCGCCGACGTCGAGGTCACCTTCGAGGATGGCCTGCTCACCATCGCTGGTCGTCGCACCGCGAGCGAGACCACCAAGGACGCGACCTACGTGCGCCGTGAGCGGCGCGTCACGTCGGTCTTCCGTCAGGTCGGGCTTCCCGCCGAGGTGCGCGCGGACGACATCACCGCTGCCTTCGACAACGGGGTGCTCCGCATCACCGTCCCGCGTGCGCAGAAGGCGGAGCCCAAGCGCATCCCGGTGACCGTCTCCGGTGGTGAGAAGACGGAGCACATCGTCGACCACGCGCCCGCCGCGACCGCCTGAAACTCCCCCTACCCTGATGCCTGGTCGCCCTATCCGGGCGGCCAGGTCATCCGGCGTCCGCCGAGGACGTGGATGTGCAGGTGGTCGACGGTCTGACCGCCGTTCTTCCCCGTGTTGACGACGAGCCGGAAGCCGGTCTCGTCGATGCCCTCATCCTCGGTGATCGACTGCGCGACATGGAGCATCCGGCCCCACAGGCCGTCCTGAGCCGGGGTCAGCTCGGCCACGGATTCGATGTGCTCACGCGGCAGGACGAGAACGTGGATCGGCGCCTGCGGGTTGACGTCGCGGATGGCCAGCACCTCGTCGTCCTCACGGACGAACGTGGCCGGAAGCTCGTGTGCCGCAATGGCGCAGAAGATGCAATCGCTCATGAGCGCAGCAGGGTACCGCGCAGATGGTCGCCCTCGACGGCGTCCGCGTGAACGAGGCCCAGGCCCCCATGGCGAACGCCGGGGTTGCCGTCGATGACGACCTCGTGATAGCCGGCGGTGAGTCCGTGAGCCGCATCAGGGTCGACCGCGTCCCATGCGACCTCGTGCACCCGCCCGCATGCCGCCGTGAGTGAGCGCCCACCGGTGCGTCTGGTTGCACGGCGCACCTCAGCGCTCCGACGCCGGGCGGCGGCGTCGTCGACCCGTGTGTCGATCGCCGATGCCGGGGTTCCCGCCCGCGATGACCAGCGAAAGACATGACCCTGGAGGAACCCGACCTCCTCGACCAGTGACAGGGTGTCGGTGTGATCGTCCTCGGTCTCACCTGGGAAGGCGACCATGATGTCGGTGGTGAATTCCGTCAATGGATTCACGCCGCGCAGCGCCCGCGCCACACGCAGGTACTGCGCCCGCCGATAGCCGCGGTGCATGGCGCGCAGGACCCGGTCACTGCCGCTCTGCAGCGGCATGTGCCAGTGCGGGCACAGCCTCGGGTGCGCATTGAGCGCGATCAGCTCGGGTGTGACGTCGTTGGCGTTGATGCTGCTGAGCCGGATGCGCGCGCGATCGCCGCACCGCTCGAGGAGCGAGGCGACGAGCGTCGCGAGGCTCGTGCCCGCGTCGCGGCCGTAGGAGCCGAGGTCGACCCCGCAGAGCACGATCTCGCCGTGGCCGGCGTCGATCGCGGCGTCGACGCGATCACGCACCGTGGTCGCCGGCAGGCTCACGGCGGCGCCGCGCGCCCGCCAGACGATGCAATACGTACAACGATGGTCGCAGCCGTCCTGCACCTTGATGAACGCGCGCGAGCGCATCGCCGGCGCATGTTGCGGCGGGACGCGCGCCGGCGACATCGCGATGATGTGTTCGGCGATGCCGTCCTTGTCCGGGTTGGCGAAGATCGAGTCGACGGTCGTGTACGCACCCGGATTGGCGTCGACGCTGCAGCCGGTGAGCACCAGGTGCGCGCCCGGGTCGAGGCGGCGAAGCCGGCTGATGCGCTGGCGCGTGGTGGCGTCCGCCTGTGCCGTCACCGTGCAGGAGTTGAGCACGCGGACGTCGGCGGTCTCGGTCTCGGGAACGACGTCGCAGCCGCCCGCGGCGAGCTTCCCGGCGAGGTGGGCCATCTCCGCGTAGTTCACCTTGCAGCCGAGGACGGTGAGCGCGACGCGAAGCGGGCGACCGGGGGGCGCGGTCATCGCGGCCTCGGTGCGGCCAAGTCGTCGAGATCACCGGCACCCGCGAGGAGCAGCGTTGTGGCCACCGCACCGGCAAGCCGGCTCGGCAGGGTTCGCGTGCCGAGGTGAACGATCACCGCTCCGTGCTCGCCGAGCAGCTCGAGGTCCGAGTCGTCGAGGCCGCCCTCGGGTCCGATGACCAACCCCACATTCGCGGGCGGTGGAGGCACCGCGCCGAGGATCGGGACCGCGTCCGCCCGGATCACGCACGCGAGAATCCGCGTTCCGGCCGGCAGGGCGTCCAGCGCCTCGCCCAGCGGGAGGATCGCATGCACTTCGGGAGGCGCGGCCCGGCCGGCGAGCTGCGCGGCCTCCCGGGCGATCACGCGCCAGCGATCGAGCCTGTGGACGACGCGGGACGGATCGGGCCGGGACACCGTCCGGTGGGTGAGCACCGGGCGAATCGAGGCGGCGCCGGCCTCGGTGAGCGACTCGACCGTCGCGTCCATCGCCTGCGCGGGAACGGCCTGGAGCGCGTGCACTGAGAGCCGCGGTTCGCCGCTGACCGGCCTGCTCCACACGATCGCGCCGCTGACGCGCGAGGGTGTCACCTCGTCGAGTTGCAACCCGTGTTCGATGGCGCCGCCTTCGACGATCACGATGGTTTGCCCCGCCAGCGCTCGCAGTGCGCGGGCAAGGTGATTCGCGTCGGCGCCCGCCAGCGTGGCGCGGCCGTCCGCAACCTGGTCGGGGTCGACGAAGAAGCGTGGCACGGCAGCGTGCATGGTGCGGCACGCGTGTCCCGCTATGGTGGTCGCGTGGACGAAGCGCATCTGACCGCGCGCACCGCCGACGGCACCAGACTGTCCGTCGCCGTCATCGGCAGCGGTGAGCCTCTCCTCCTCATCCCCGGTCTCGGCGCCGGCCGATCGGCATTCGACCCGATCGTCGCCGACCTCGCGAGGTCGTATCAGGTGATCACCTTCGACCCCCGCGGCATCGGCGAGTCCGGCGGCGCCGGCAACACGACCCTGACGGCGATGGCGCTCGATGCGGTCGCCATCCTCGATGCTGCCGGCGTCGCGTCAGCTGCGGTGTTCGGAGCCTCGATGGGCGGACTCGTCGCGCAGCACCTGGTGGTCGACCATCCTGCCCGTGTCGGCGACCTCATCCTCGCGGCCACCGCTCCCGGGGGCAATGACGGCGTCGATCCCAACCCGGCGGACCAGGCGGCGCTGCTCGGCAAGGGGGCCAGGACGCCGGAGGATGCGTACCGCCTGGCGTGCACGGTGCTGTACTCACGTCATTTCCAGCGGACCCACCCCGAATTCATCGAGGCGCAGATCCGAGATCGGGCCCTGCACCCGGTGCGGCCGCGTGTGTTCTCCGCTCAGTTCAGGGCGATGTGGGAACCCGATCACTCGTTCGATCATCTGGCCGGGGTCGTGGTTCCGGCACTGGTGATCCATGGCACCCAGGACGTGGTCACGCCCTTCGAGAATGCACGGCTCCTTGCGGCCCGGATCCCGGGCGCGCTGCTGCGATCGTTCGAAGGCTGCGGCCACCTGTTCTTTCACGAGCGTCCGGGCGAGACCGCCAGTGTTGTGACCGAGCACCTGCGCAGCTCACGCTCGCGAGCTGGTCAGTCCTCGCCCGCCGAAGAGTCCTCCTCGCCGTCGGACGAGTCGTCGGCCACCGCCTCCTGACGTCCCCCGGCGTGCTCGGCGACGGCCGCGCGAACGGGCACGAGCTGCGCCGGGGCGGTGGCCGTGGCCGTGGTCTCGCGAATCACCGTCACCTTGATGACCCCGGGGTATTGCATCTCGGATTCGATCTCGCGTGCGATCTCGCTCGTGAGCGGCGGCATGTCCTTGTCCTTGATCTGTGAGGCCTTGACGAACACCCGCAGCTCGCGACCGGCCTGGAGCGGAAACGCGCGGTCGACGCCGCCGTGTCGCGTCGCGATCGTCTGCAGCTGCTCGAGGCGAAGCAGGTAGGTCGCAAGTGTGTCCCGCCGCGCACCGGGTCGCGATGCGGAGATCGCGTCCGCGCAGATCGTGAGCATCGCGAGGTCGGTTGACGGTTCCTCGTCGAAGTGATGCGCCTTGACCGCGTGGACGATGGCGGGATCGACCCCGAGCACGCGGAGCAGCTCGCCGCCGATGATCGCGTGCACCCCCTCGACGTCGTGATCCACCGCCTTGCCGATGTCGTGGAGCATGCCGGCCTCACGCGCGAGGGCTTGGGGCAGTCCGAGCTCGGCAGCGATCACACCGCAGAGGTGGCCCGTCTCCTCGCAATGGAGGAGCGCGTTCTGTCCATACGAGAAGCGGTGGTGAAGCGTTCCGACCAGCTCGGCGAGCTCGGGACGCCCCTCGATCTGCATGAGCCACAGGGCACGCTCGCCAACCTCGACGACCCGTCGCTGGGTCGTCCGCCGTGCCTTCTGGATGAGAGGTGGCACCTCGGTTGCCTGCATGCGCCGGTCGACGACCTCCAGTGATGCCTGGCGCGCAATCTCGCGGCCGATCGGGTCGACGGTCCGAAGGGTCGCCTGCTGCTTCTCGGTGTCGACGCCGAGTTCAGCGCCGGTCTGCTCCGCGATCACGGCCAGCGCCGAGAGCAGGCGCTCACGGGCGTGGTCGTCGAGCCCTTCGAGCGACAGCGGCGACATCCGTGGAGCGGTGTCCACGTTGGACGCGTCCTGGCGCTCGACCGCCTGAACGATGATGTCGTTCGCGCTGGTCTCGACCCGATCACCGATGATCTCCGCGACCGTGGCCTCGACCAGGGCCGCGCGCTCGGCGACGAGCTCGGACTGGATCCGCTCGAGCACCAGCACCGCGGCGGCGTCCCGATCGAGCGCCGCCCTCGCCCGGAGCGTCTCCTCGATCTGGGCACCCTGCTCGGTCACACGCGCGCGGCGTTCCTCGATCTCGTCCCGCCGCTTGCGATACGAAAAACGGCGGTCGTCGAAGACCTCGCGTCGCTCTCGGAGGTGCTTGTGACGCTCGGCGATGACCGCCTCGCGCCCCTCGACCGCGGCAAGGCGCTCCTTGACCTCCTCCATCGCCGCCTCATGGGAGTGCAGGGCGGAGGTTCGCGCCTCGGCGACCAGCGTGGACGCGTACTGGGTGGCGTCGGTGAGGCTCTGGCTCACGAGCGGTGTCTGCGAGGTGTCGAGCGTCCCGCGACGCGCGCTCAGCATCGCCACCGCTCCGATGGCGGCCAGCACCACGGCGAGGACGATCAGAACGACGTCGATGATCATTGGTGGGGAGGTGTCAGGTGACGGTCAGGCGCTGACCGCGAGGTCGAATGGGTCACGTGCCTCGGCAATGAGACGCTGGGCGAAGAGGTTGGCGGCCGGAGGCAGCGTGCGCCGCCGATCCCAGCAGAGGGCCATGGTACGCGCGATGGGCGGGTCGCGAAGCGGGATCACCGCCACCCGTGTGCTCGGGACGGGGAGGGGCATCGGCATCAACGTCGTTCCCAGGCCGGCCTCCACGAGGCCTTGGACGATCGTGAAATCGTCCCCCTCGTAGGCCACGTGCGTGGTCAGGCCCTGGGCGGCGAACGCCGCGTCGATGACCCGCCGCAGCCCGCTCCGGGACCGCGGCAGGATGAGTGGCTCACCGGCCACGTCCTCGAGCGTGCAGGAGCTGCGGCCGACAAGCCGGTGGTTGGCGGGGACCACGACCGCCACCCGCTCGCGGAAGAGGGGATGGATCTCGAGGTCGACGACGCCGGTGGGCGGCGGCCCGAGGATGCCGAGGTCGTAGTCGCCTCCGAGAACGCCGCTCATCACCTCGGCGGTGGTGCCCTCCTCGAGGGTGAAGCGAACGGCCGGGTAGCTCTCGAGGAACCGGGCGAGCCGCTCCGGCAGCCAGCGAGCCCCCACCGTGTGCAGGAAGGCGACGCAGACCCGGCCACTCTCGGCGGCGACGGCTCCCTCGGCCTCGGCGATGGCGTCGCGGAGGTCGTCGAGGATGCGCTCCGCGCGTCCGACCAGCCGCCGGCCGGCCTGGGTCAGCCGGATATTGCGGCCGATCCGTTCGAAGAGGAGCACCCCGACCTCCTGCTCCAGCCGGGCCACCTTTCGGGACACGGTTGATTGATCAGCTTGCAGCGCTTCGGCCGCCCGGCTGAGGTGTTCGACCTTGGCAACCTCGACAAAAGTGCGTAGAAGGTCGGCATTGATGCGGTCCATGCATCAATCTCACCCCAAATGTGCTGTTGATGTCAATGACCCCACCCGGTAGGCTAGGCAACGTGATAAGAGAACCCGAGGTACTGGAGCGTAGTCAGGTAGTCGACCCGGGGCTTCTCATCGAGAGCGCCACCGAAGAGGTGCATGCCGCTCGTCGCAGGCACCGCCGTGAGGTTGTCGAGCGGACCCGCCTGCGCCGGCTGGTCGAGCGGGTCGACAGCGCCATCGAGCTCTGCGAGGAAACCCACCTACAGGGCATCAAAGAGGTCCCGCCGGATGTTGCGGAGCGGGCGCACAAGGTGTTCGTCTTCGCGCGCGGCGCGGTCCGCAAGACCGGCGATGTCGATGCGCTCTCCACGGTCGAGACGGCGCTCGCCCGGCGTCAGATCAAGATCACCGAGGTCATGGACATCCTCTGGACGATCCAGGAGGTCGTGTTCGACCTGATGCTTCCCTGGCGCACGCAGCTCCCCGAGGACGTCGAGCCGGAAGGCGACGAGGCGTCGTTGGTGGGCTTCTGGAGAGAGTTCCGCCTCCACCCCTAGGCGACGGCGGCGCTGGGCCGGCCTGATACGGCGTCGGCTTGCGCTCCTCCCATACGCGACGGCGGCGCTGGGCCGGTCTGATACGGCGTCGGCTTGTGCTCCTCGTTCGGTCACGCACCTGAGTGCGCTCCCTCACTCCGGTGCTCGCCTCCTTGTCTCAGACTCGCCCCAACGCCGCCTCGCTCTGTGCCTCGAATCGTTTCGGCCTGATACGGCGTCGGCTTGCGCTCCTCGTTCGGTCACGCACTTGAGTGCGCTCCCTCACTCCGGTGCTCGCCTCCTTGTCTCAGACTCGCCCCAACGCCGCCTCGCTCTGTGCCTCGGGACCTGTTGACCTCGGCTCAATGCACAATCCGCGGGTGACTTCTGCTTCTCGGGTTGCCGTTGATCGGATGGTGGTCACCGGGCATCGAATCGACGTGCCGCTCGACTGGAACGACCCATCGGGACGGCAGATCAGCATCCACGCTCGTGAGGTCGTCGCCGCAGAGCACGCGGGCGACACCGATCGTCCCGCGATCGTGTGGTTCCAGGGAGGCCCCGGCCACGAGATCGCGTTTCCCGATCATCGTGGGAGCTGGCTCGAACAGCTCCTGACCCGGTATCGGGTCTTGCTGCTCGATCAACGCGGCACCGGCCTGAGCACGCCCCTCGAGGCGCGCGCGCTGCCGGTCTCCGACCCAGTGGCACTCGGCGAGTACCTCACCAACTTTCGACAGGATTCGATCGTGCGCGACGCGGATCGCCTGCGCTCAACGCTCTTCGGTGTGGACGCCGACTGGTATGTCTTCGGTCAGAGCTTCGGGGGCTTCTGTTCGCTGACGTATCTGTCGTTGCTGCCCGAGCATCTGCGAGGCGTGATCATCACTGGCGGTTTCGCTCCGGTCCTGCATGAAACCGAGGAGATCTGCACCAGGCTCTTCAACCACGTCGCGACCCGGAACGCGGACTACTACGAGCGGTTTCCGGGAGATGTGGCCCGCGTGCGCCGGATCGTCGATCATCTCGAGACCTGCAACGAGATCGATGGTCAGGGACAGCGCCTCACCGCGCGCCGTTTTCTCATGCTCGGCGGCAAGCTCGGCCTCCAGCATGGTGCGGCGGAACTCCACGGCATCATCGAGCGGGCGAACAACGATCTGGAGCAGCTGCACACGCTGAGCGGCGTGGTGCACGTGCACGTTGCCGGGATGATGTCGCCTGCGACCAATCTCGTGTACACGGTGCTCCACGAGGCTGCGTACTCGAACGGTCCCGCGACGCGCTGGGCGGCGGAGCGCACCCGGCTTGCCGACCCACGCTACGCGATCGATGCGCAGCCGGTGCCCTATTTCACGGGCGAGGCCGTCTTCCCGTGGATGCTGGAGGAGCTTCGCGAACTCCACCCGCTGCGTGAGGTCGCGGACGTGCTGGCGGAGCACGAGGGCTGGCCGGCGCTCTACGACATTCCACGGCTGAAGGCGAACACGGTGCCGGTGGTCGGGACCGTGTACTGGGACGATGAGTATGTGGAGCGCACGATGGCGCTCGAGGCGGCGTCGCTGGTGGGCAACTGCCGTCCGTGGATCACCAACGAGTACGAGCACGGGGCGTATCGCGTCGACCCGCAGCGGGTGGCCGACCGCCTGTTCTCGATGCTCGACGATCTGACTGCACGCGCCTAGTCCTTGCGGGTTGCGGCCGGTTCTGTCTGTGACTGCGGCACGGCGGGTGGTTGCCGGCTGAGGGTGGAGCTGGCGGCCGAGGTTGCGTGAACGTGCGAGGCGCGGGGACACCAACGTTGTGTGAAGCGTCCGACTTGCGGGAGCGCAGTGGGTTCTTGCACGCCTCGGAATGAAGTAGTGAGTCGAACAGATGTTTGCTATAATGTGCCGATGCAAAATGTCGGCGCTGTCGATCTTCAGCAGCGGATAGGAGTGCTCGCGGCGCGGATTCACGCTGCCACGGCGGAGCTCGTCCAGCTCACCGCTGAGCTCGACACTGACGGCGCGTGGGCGGAGTCGGGTATGCGCTCGTGCGCCCACTGGCTGTCGATCAACATCGGCGTCGACGTCTACACGGGAGGCGAGATGGTGCGTGCCGGGCATGCACTGGAAGAGCTCCCTGTGCTGCGCGCGGCTTTCGCGGAGGGTCGATTGTCGTTTGACAAGATCCGCGCGGTCACGAAGGTGGCGGTAGCAGACGATGAGGAGATGTGGACGCTCCTGGCGCTCCACGCGTCTGGCGCCCAGCTGAACCGGATTTGCCGTGGTGTCCGCCGCGCACTCGACGTCGACGATCCTCG
>DAIQQM010000121.1:0-6532 GCA_036786805.1 Candidatus Dormiibacterota bacterium
CTCCTGATAATGCATATTCTCACGATATAGAAGCTCGGCCCGGAATCCGTGGCTTCTCTCGCCTCTCCCCTCGGATCCTTTCGTCCCGAGGTGGCCCTGCGGCTACACTGGCGCGCTCATTCGCCCAGGGAAGACGATGTGGACAGGAGCATGACCGCGTGCCGGACATAGAATCTGAGCTGGCATTGATCCTGGAGCTGGCGCTCGCGCAGCGACCGGATCCGCAGGGCTGGTCGCTGGTCGCCGACGTGGCATGGCTGCAGCGCTCCCACTTCGGCCCCGGCGTCGTGCGACGCCTGGAAATGCTGCCTGACGGCCACCTGGCGGCTTGCGCGTCCGTCGGTCCTTCGGGGGCCGGCACGCCGCAGGACCTCACGATCGCCTCGATGCTTCGCCCCGGCCACGAGCACCGCTGGCCGGGGCAGCTCGCGTGGATGGAGGCGCGCGTCGATGCGGCCGGTGCGTCGCGCGTCCGGGTCGTCTGCGAGTGCCTCACGGGCGCGGAGGTGTCGCGGTGGACGGCCGCCGGCTACCACCTCGTCTTCGAGGAGCTGGCCATGGTGCGTGTGCTGGACGGCGACGCGGTTCCGGTCCTGTGGCCCGAGGGCACCACGATCATCGAGTGGGGCGACGCAGCGGCCTCGGCAAGCTTCGACGTCTACGAGGCTGCGTTCCGGGATCGACCCGGCTTCCCGGGGTGGTCACGCTCGGAGTGGATCGATCGGCTCACCGGGGACCCCGCATTCCTCTCCGGCGCTTCGCTCTGCGTGCTCATTTCGGGCAAGCTGGCCGGCTTCGCGATCTGCAGCGAAGGTTGGGTCGACCAGGTCGGGGTTGCGCCGGCATTCCGCCGCCGGGGTGTGGCAACCGCGTTGATGACCGAGGCGACCAACCGCATGCGGTCGACCGGTGCCTGCGCCGTGCGCCTCCACGTCAACACGAACAACCCGGTGGCGCTGGCGGCGTGGCATCGGCTCGGCTGGCGCGAGTGCGGCCGGCGCGGGCGCTTCGAGCGCCTCGCCCCCTCGAGCGCGGTGATGCGCTGAGCCGATCGCATCCGCCCAATACCTCCCTGGGGCGCCGTCGCGATCAGGGATAGGGTTAGGAGGCGAATGGACATCGACGCGCGGATCATCAGAGCGGGGGGATCGAGCCTCGGCGCCTTCCTCGCCCTGGCGGTCGCCTCCTGGCGGAGCGCCCTGGGCCGGAACCTGGCGGGGGTGTATCTGCACGGGTCCCTGTCGACGGGGGCGTTCAACCCGCGGACGAGTGACATCGACGTCCTCGTGACCACGCGAACGCTGACCGACGGGCCGGCCAATGAGCGGATCCAGGAGGTCCACCGGGCGATGCTCGGCTGGAGTGACGACCGGTGGGCGGACCGCCTCGAGGCGATCTTCGTACCGGTCAAGGCGCTGGCCACGCCGGGCGTTCCCCGCATGGCTGTGCTGGAACTCCATCCCGACGACGGCTTCACGGTGCAGCCACTCGGCCCCGACCTCGTGATCCAGAAGCGGATCCTCCGTGAGCACGGCATCACGCTCTTCGGGTCCCGGGTTGCGAAGGTGGTCGCCCCGGTGACCAGCGGCGAGCTCCGCGAGGCGGTCATCGGCGATCTGCGCGAGGCGTGGCTGCCGCAGCTGGAGTTTCCCGGGCAGTTCCTCAAGCGGGTCTACCAGGCATATGCCGTGGTCACCATGTGCCGTGCGCTGTGCCTGCTCGCGACCGGCGAGCTCGTCTCGAAGCCCGAAGCCGCCTCGTGGGCGATGCGCGGTCCCTACCTCGAGGCCTGGCGACCGCTGATCGACTCGGCGATCGCGTATCCGGGAGGCGCGCAGCCCGATCAGCGCGCCGCGACCCTCGACTTCATCCGCTTCACCCTCGAGGACGCGGGAATCGTCCACGACGCGCCAAGCTCCTGATAATACGAAACATGGCAGCCCGCCTTCGCTCCACCCGCCGTCCGACGGCGCCCCGCGAACGGCGCGGACCCGCCTGGGCGGCCCACGTCCCCGGACCGACCGACTCGATGCCGGACCAGGTGGAGCAGTTCCTCGACTCGTTGCGCGTGCAGCGAAACCGGCCCGCGACCACAGTCCGTGCCTACCGGCAGGACCTCGCCAAATTCGTGGCGTTCCTTCGAACGCGCCCGCTCACCGATGCACTGCTTGCCGGCGTCGACCGGCCGGCGCTCCGCCGCTATCAGATCGAGCTCGCCGACGTGCTGCCCAATCCACGATCGCGCGCCAGAGCGCTCGTCGCCCTGCGACGTTTTCTCGCCTACGCGTACGACGAGGGCTGGATCGCCGCGGAGCTGAGCCGCCAGGTCTCGGTGCCGCGGTACGTGGTGGGAGACCCGCACCCGGTGCCGACCGACCACGTGCCGAGACTGCTCGCCGCGCTCCCCAGGGAAACCCTCCGCGACCGGCGCGACCGTGCCCTCATCCACCTGCTGCTGAGCACCGGCTGCCGCATCGCCGAGGCATGTGGCCTCGACCGCGGCGACGTGCGGCCCGAGGGCTTTCGCGTTCTTGGCAAAGGTGGCAAATACAGAACTGTGTATTGCACCGACGACGCTTTCGCGGCGGTCGACGACTATCTCAAGCTGCGCGGGCCGGACCCCTCCCCCGCTCTGTTCATCAGCGTGGCGCGCGCCGACGTGCCTCGCGGACGAGCGCTTCCCCACAACCGGCTCACCACCGACGGCGCCCGGCGGGCACTGAGCGCGCTGCGCCGCCGCCTGGGTGTGGACCCGGAGCTGTTCGAGCTCTTCAGCGACCTCCGCACCCCCCACGCGGCGCGGCACACCGCGGCGACGACCCTGCTGGAGGCGACCGACGGTGATGTCCGCCTCGTCCAGGAGGTCCTCGGACACGCCACGCTCGAGACGCTCAAGGTCTATACGGAGATCACCGATCGCCGCAAGCGCGAGGCGTACCGGCGTCTCGGCGACTATCTCGACGAGGTGGCCGCCCGGGCCTGACTCGCTCCCCGTGCTACGAGTCGAACGGACGCCACGTATTGCCGAGGACTCGCACGGCGCCGGTGCCGTTCTCACGGCAGCAGGCGAGCAACTCGGCGCCGATCGGCGGGTACATCTCCAGGTGCGCCAGTGCTTCGAGCGGCTGCCACCTGGCGTCGCGGAGCGACTTGTCATCGACACCCACTGCGAGGGTGCCCCCACGAACTGCACCCGCGTAGACGGTGTTGACGATGTGGCGTCCACCGGGTTTCGGGTCGATCGCCTCGCAGATCAGCAGCAGCCGGCCGATCTCGACGATGTAGCCGGTCTCCTCGATCAGCTCCCGCGCCGCGGCGACGACCATGGTCTCGCCCGGGTCGACGCCGCCACCGGGCACGAGCCAGTACGAGCGACCGCCTTTCTCATGCCGGACGAGGAGCACCTCCCCGTCGCGCCAGATGAGGACGCCGGCGCGGATGCGGATGGCGCGCTCGCTCACGCGGGGATTATCCGGCGACCGCACCTCGGGCGCCGGCTGTGGGTCGGTTTGAATCCGATCTCTGACGCGGAGGTCAGGACAGGTCGCAGACTCTCCCTGATTTCAGGCACCGGATGATGCCCTGGATGTAGGCGCCGACCTGCCCCGCCGGGATCGATCGTATGAGCGGTGTGTCGACGTACTGGTACGTCCCTCCTCGTGCGATTGGAATGCGCACTTGGATCGCGCTCGACGTTGACGGCGCGACGGTGCCGGCATGGAGCGTGATCGGTTCGGGGTCGCTTGGACCGGATGCAGACGTGGCAACGGTTGTGCTTGGCGTCCATGCCGCGAGCACTCCGCAGAGCGCCAAGGTGCCCCAGAAAGCGTGCCGGCCGTGCATCTCTTCATAGCACCTACGCACTGCGCGCCCAGGGGTTCCACGGCTCCCTCCGAGATCGCCCACCACCCGGCTGTCCTCGTCCTTGACTCGAACATCCGTTCCCTGGTAGTGTGGGCGCATGGAACATCCGTTCGGTGCAGGAACATGATCCAGGACAGCCTCGGCCCCAACCGCTTCTCGCGTCGGTCAGACCGTCTCAGCCGCCCGGCGCGGCTCGCCCTCGTGGTGGCCACCGCGGTCGCAGGGCTCGTCGTCGTCGGCGGTGTCGCCTATGCGGGATCTCCGACCACGAACACGCGGGTGGTGGTCCAGGCGGGTGACACGCTCTGGGGCATCGCTGCGGCGCACTATCCCGGCTCGAACGTCGAGGAGTCGATCTTCGAGATCGAAGCGACGAACCACCTGACCGGGGCGTCGATCAGGCCGGGCGAGACCCTGACCCTGCCGGCACCCTGACCGGCCTCGGCGCCGCGGGCTCGTCGGTGGTTCTGCCGTCGCCGACGTCGTCGAGCCATCGTGGCAAACCCGATGGACGTGGACGCGGCGCATCCAGTCTCGGGCTCGATCCGCCACCGCCGCCACCACCTCCGCCGTCATCCTCCCGACCGTCGGAGCCGCTCGTGAGCAGGTTCATGAAAACCACCCAGAACGCGGCGAAGAGGGCGACCTTGCTGACCAGCGCGATGCTCGCTCCCGCGACCTGCTGATCGGTCATGGCATCGATCCCGAGGAGCTGAGGTCCGGCACCGTAACCCGGGTAGAGGATGTGGCCGGCGAAGGCGACGAGCAAGCCACCGAAGGTCTGCGGGATGGTGGCAAGCAGGATGTACCCGAGCTTGCCGAAGCCGCCGAGCGCTCGAGCCGGTGGTGAGCAGGGAGTCACGATCGGCCACCAGAAGAGGAGCGAGACGAGCAGGAGCGTCGCCTGCATCGCGTCATACAGCCACCGGTTGCCGAGTGCCGCGTCGAACGCGGGCGTGATGTGCCAGACGATGAAACCGGCGTTCACGGCGATGATCGCGGCGATGGGATGCACGGCCAGTCGAAGCGGGAGCGGCACCGCTTCGGGACTGATGCGCGCGTTTCTGGGGAGCGCCAGCAGGAGGAGCGGCGGCACCGGCCCCATGAGGATGAGGACCTGGATCAGGTGGGCAGCAAGGAGGTAGTGCTCCGCAAGTGTGGCCAGCGGCGTGATCCAGATCGCCACCAGCAGCGCAACCGCGGCGCCGAGTGCGAGTCGCCCTCCCGGAGGCGCGCCCTCGTCGGATCGCCGGACGACCC
Organism: Candidatus Dormiibacterota bacterium; assembly: GCA_036786805.1. Classification (GTDB taxonomy): domain Bacteria; phylum Chloroflexota; class Dormibacteria; order Aeolococcales; family Aeolococcaceae; genus Palsa-851. Next base: position 5,125 of record DAIQQM010000121.1, read on the forward strand.
AGAGCCAGGCGGCGACGGTCAGGACGATGAGCCCGAGGAGCAGTGGATCGACATTCAGGGCGGTTGCCGGCGGGCGAGCCATGACGCCCAACGCTAACGCACCTCACGCAGTGCCGTCGCGACGCGGTACAAATGGAGCGACGCCATGCGCCCCATGATCACGCGACTGCGGACACGCGCCTACCAGTTCTCCCTTCGGACTGGGAAGGCTCCGGACGATGTGCTCGGCGAGTTCGCGCAGCGCCCGATGCCGGGTATTGCGGTTGCCGAGCGCGGGCCCAACTACCTGGTGCTCCGACCGCAACAGCGGCGCCGGTATGGAGGCGATGTCGCCGTGCTGCTCGGGCTGGCGATCGTGCTCGCCGTGCTCATCCTCACGGCGGTGACTCCGGTGCTCGTCGTCCTGCTGCCACTTGCCCTCCTTCCGGGTGTGCCCCTGCTCCTCGACAACCGGCCCGACCTCGCCATCAGCGCTGTCGCCGACGACCTGGGCGGCACGCGCGTGACCGTGCACGGCCAGGCGAGCTCAGAGCTCGCGGCGGCCCTGGACGCGTACCTCGGCTCCCTCCCCCGCTTGTCCCTGGAGAACATCGGGGGCGGCCCACAGGGTTAGGCCAAAACCGCGGGGCCCCGGCTCCCTACTTGAGGAGGCGGATCACCGCGACGACGACGCCCTCGAGATTGAGTTCCCGAGCGTAGATCGGCTCCATCGTGCTGTTCTCGGGCTGCAGGCGGATACGCCCGGCCTCGCGGAAGAAGCGCTTGACGGTGACCTCGCTCTCGCCGGTTTCCTCGTTCTCGATCCGGGCGACGACGATGGTGCCGTTGGCAGGAGCGTCACGACGCGGGCTGACCACGACGATGTCGCCGTCGCGGATGCCGGCGTCGATCATGCTCTCGCCGTGGACGGTCAGCGCGTAGGAGTCCTCGCCGCCGGCGATCTCCGTCCCGACGTTGAGGTGTTCCTCGACGTTCTCCACCGCGAGGACCGGCGTGCCCGCGGCGACACGGCCGATGAGCGGGAGGTTGACGATGTTGCTCGGCCCGCGCGACGCCGCGCTGTCGACGATCTCGACCGTCCGCGACTTTGCCGGGTCACGTGTGATGTAGCCGCGAGTCTCGAGGGTGTTCAGATGGTTCTGGACGGTTGAGGACGAGCTGAGGCCGACCGCTCGACCGATCTCCCGGACCGTTGGCGGATAGGCGTGATCGCGGCTGTGATCTCGAAGGAAGTCGAGGATTTGACGCTGCCGCGGGTTCAGGGAGTCAGGCATTGCTTTGAAACATCCTCCAGCCAGCTTGGGCGACCGGAATGTAGCACGGGGGGCGGAAAAATGCAAACGGATGTTCTGGCCTAGGAGACTGCTGAGCAATCGGCTTTCCGATCAGCGGTGAGCGACTGAACGAT
>DAIQQM010000122.1:0-6522 GCA_036786805.1 Candidatus Dormiibacterota bacterium
GGTCACCAAGCACACAGGATCGGCGGTGCTTCCCACCTTCGTTCCCGAGGGGTGGGAGTACATCCAGTACGCCTGCACTGGGATCGGACACCTCCAGATCGTGTCGACCGATGGCACGGTCAGCGAGAGCCTCAGGTCGTGCTCCAGCCGTGCCCGCCCGGTGAACGCGCAAATCTCCGGAGGTTACGGCCCGTTGTCCGAAGGCAGACCCGTGACCTTGAACGTGGTGACCAGCAGCTCCGTGCAGTGGGAGATCATCGTGGCAGAGACCGCGACGCCCTTGATTCTGCCAACGCTGCCGCCCTTGCCCGCGAACGCGCAGGTGCTGGTTCCTTTGACTTATGGAAGGGGAATCGCCTCGCTGCCGAGCTTCACTCCCCACGGGTCGAACCAGATGCAGTGGTGGTGTTCAGGTCCTGGAGGGATACAGGTATTCGTCTCGAACGGAAACGAAAGCACGGGCGCGTCGACATGCGCTGGCGGCCCGAGTGGGGGCGGCGGGACGGACCTCACTACAGGGCGCCGCGAAACGCTCGTGGTCGATGTCACTCCTCACTGCACCTGGGAGATCCGCGTCTACTGGCAGCCGGGCGATTCGAGCGGGTAGCGAGGCATGGAAGGTCGAGCGCGGCAAGTGCTTCTTCAACGCAGGGGTGACGTGACCGAGCGCACGGGGCACGCAGCCACGCGGCTTCTGCTCGTGCATTGGCACCCCGTCGTACGCAGGGGGCTGGCGGCGTGGCTCGCTCACCTCCCGGACATGGAGCTGGTCGGGACGGCGTCCACCTGCGAGCAGGCTCTGGACACGGCGGCCGCATTGCATGTCGAGCTGGTGCTGATGGGCTATTCCACGCCTGACATGGGCGGAATCGAGGCAACCCGCCGCCTGATCGAGGCTCACCCCGCCACGCGTGTGGTGCTCATCGGCGCCTTCGACGGCGAAGCACGCAGGACAGAGAGCCTGCAGAGTGGAGCCGTGGCGTTCGCCTACCTGGGATTGCCACAGTCGGACATGGCGACCCTGTTGCGCCGCGCCGTGAGGGGTGGTGACCCTGAGACCGCCCACTGACCTTCGCAACGTTCGCAGCTGCCGCCCCTCAGGCTGCCGAACGCATCGCACCGCGGACGCACACAGCCCGGCAAACATCCATCGAACGATTGATTCCGTGGACTCCGAACGCGGCGTTCTCAGTAGCCGGTGGCCCCGTCGATCCGCTCGCGGATGAGATCCGCGTGGCCGTTGTGCCGCGAGTACTCCTCGATCATGTGGTTGAGGATCCAGCGCATGGAGACCTCGCGGCCGCTCCGCTGGCGCCCGGTTGCGTCGAGCGAGCGGCGGGAGATGATCTCGTCGGCGCGTCCGCATTCCTCGTGCCAGCCGGCGAAGGCCTCGTCGGCGTCGGCGGTGTCGACATTGTCGAAGTCGCCGTCGGGGTCCGTGTCCGTCGAGTAGCGATCGCCGACATCCTCGCCGGCGAGGGTTCGACGGAACCACCCACGTTCCACATCGGCCATGTGGCGCACCAGCCCGAGGAGCGACAGCGTCGAAGGCTCCGCCGACCGCGTGCGAAGCTGGTCCGGCGTCAGGTCCGCGCACTTGCGCGCCAGCGTTTCGCGCTGCCACTCGAGAAAGCCGAGGAGTGTCGACCGCTCGTCGTCGTTGCGGGGAATCTCGTCGTAGTCCATGGACTCGCTACGCGATGGTCACCCGGTCGTTCAGGTAGACATCCTGGATCGCGTTGAGCAGGTCCACGCCGTCGCGCATCGGCCGCTGGAACGCCTTGCGGCCGCTGATCAACCCCGTGCCGCCTGCGCGCTTGTTGATGACCGCGGTCCGGACCGCCGCCGCCAGGTCTCCGGCGCCGATCGACTCCCCACCGGAGTTGATGAGGCCCACACGTCCCGCGTAGCAGTTGAGGACCTGGTAGCGGCACAGGTCGATGGGATGATCCGACGTGAGCTTCGTGTAGACGCCCTCGGCCGTCTTGCCGAAGTTGAGCGCCGTGTACCCGCCGTTGGTGGTCGGCAGCTTCTGCTTGATGATGTCGGCCTCGATGGTCACGCCGAGATGATTGGCCTGGCCGGTCAGGTCCGCCGCGACCGAGTAGTCGACGCCGTCCTTCTTGAAGCCGGAGTTGCGGAGGTAGCACCACAGGATCGTCGCCATCCCGAGCTCGTGCGCCTGGGCGAAGGCCACCGCGACCTCCTGGAGCTGGCGATCCGCCTCGTCGGAGCCGAAGTAGATCGTGGCGCCCACGGCGATGGCGCCGAGGTTCCACGCCTCCTTGACCGTGCCGAACATGATCTGGTCGAACTTGTTCGGGTAGGTGAGCAGCTCGTTGTGGTTGATCTTGACGATGAACGGGATGCGATGCGCCCAGTGCCTCGAGACGGCCGCGAGCACCCCGAACGTGGAGGCCACCCCGTTGCAGCCGCCCTCGACGGCGAGCTCCACGATCTTGCCGGGGTCGAAATACTCCGGGTTGGGAGCGAACGAGGCGCCGGCGGAATGCTCGATGCCCTGGTCGACCGGGAGGATGGACACGTAACCGGTCCCGCCCAGGCGCCCGTGACCGTAGAGCGCCGACAGATTGCGCAGGACGCGGTTGGAGCGGTCGGTCCCCGCCCAGACGCGGTCGACGAAGTCAGGCCCCGGCAGATGCAGCGCGGCCTGCGGGACGGTCTCGCAGCGATGCTCCAGCAGGGAGGCGGCGTCATCGCCGAGAAGTTGTTCGACGCTTTCGGTGGACGGAAGAGTTGCGGTTGCCATGGCTGTCTCCGATGTGTGTCGGCGGTCCGTCTGGACGCCACTCCCTAATCTACCCGGTCCGCGGGCGCCGTCGAGTACGGTAAGCGCAGATGGAACTCCTGCGCATCGTCGGGGGGCGTCGGCTCCAAGGGACCGTCGCGATCTCCGGGAGCAAGAACGCCTCTCTGCCGGTCATGGCCGCGGCACTGCTGACCGACCAGGACGTCGAATTGGGGAACGTCCCCGACATCGAGGACATCTCGACCATGGCGCGGATGCTCGAGCACGTCGGGGTCGTGGTCGAGCATCCGGACACCCACACCTGGCGCCTGAATGCGGCGGCGCTGACCACCACCGAGGTCGACGCCAACCTGAGCCGGCGGATGCGCGGCTCGTTCCTGCTCATGGGTGCGCTGGTTGCCAGGGCCGGTGAGGCGAGCATCGCCAAACCGGGAGGCGACGACATCGGCATGCGCCGCGTCGAGCAGCACCTGGAGGGGCTCCGCCTCATGGGCGCCGAGGTGGAGGAGCGCGACGGCGGGTACGTGGCCCGCGCTCGACGGCTGCACGGCGCGCGCATCGCCCTCGACATGCCCACCGTGACCGGGACGGAGAATCTGATGATGGCCGCGGTCCTCGCCGAGGGCATCACCGTGATCAGCAACGCCGCTCGCGAGCCGCACGTCTACGACCTGGCGCGATGCCTCATCGGCATGGGGGCGCACATCACCGGTGTCGGCACCGAGTTGATCGTCATCGAGGGCAGTGGCGGGCTGCTGCACGGCACCACGCACGACATCACCGCCGATTACATCGAGGCGGGCACGTACATGATCGCGGCCGCCGCGACCTATGGGGACGTCGTGGTCGAGCGGATGCGGCCCAGTGACCTGCGCTGGCTGTTCAGCAAGCTGCGCTCGGCGGGATGCGACATCGTCGAGGGTGCGCACCATGTGCGCGTGAGCTGCTCGCAGCTCCGTGCCGTCGACATGACGACCTGGCCGCACCCGGGCTTCGCGACCGACATGCAGCCGCAGTTCTGCGCCCTCATGACCCAGGCGACCGGGACGAGCGTCATCAGCGAAGCCTTGTACGAGAACAGGTTTCGCCACGTCGCGGCCCTGCAGCAGATGGGCGCGCACATCGCGATCGACGGCCGCAGCGCGGTCATCAACGGGCCGGCGCGCCTGCACGGAACGCGGATGAGCATCCCCGACATTCGCAGCGGCGCTGCGCTCGTGATCGCCGGGTTGTGCGCGGAGGGCGTCACCGAGCTCGACAACGTGTTCCATCTCGAGCGCGGGTACGACGACCTCGAGGTGAAGCTCGCCGGCCTCGGGGCCGACATCGTGCGCGTCACCACCGACGAACCCGGCACCGAGGTTCGCGACCTCACCGGCGTGGTCGGCGACTGAGGAAGTTGGCAACAGGTGCTGGGCAAGAAGGTCGGCATCGATCTCGGCACCGCGACGACACGGATCATCGTCAAGGGCGAGGGCATGATCGCCAGCGAGCCGACCGCGGTCGCGATCCGCGACGCGGGCAGCCAGGCGGCGGTCTTCGGTGAGACGGCGTTCGAGACGGCCGCGAGCGATCCCGAATTCCAGCTGCACCGGCCAATCGCCGGGGGGGAGATCGTCGACGCGTCCTCGGCGCGCTGGCTCGTCAACCACGCCATGATCCGCGCCGCCGGGCGGCAGCGGATCTTCAAGCCCGACGTGGTCATCGCGGTGATGTCGTCGCTCCCCGGCGGGCAGCGCCGCGCGCTGCTCGAGGCGGCCGCGCTCGCCGGCGCCCGCACCGCCTACCTGCTCGACGCGCCCCTGGCGGCGGCGATGGGGGCGGGCATCCGCCTGAACGGCGCCAACGGCCACCTCGTCGTCGACGTGGGGGCCGGCAAAACCGACATCGCCGTGCTGGCGCTCGAGGGGACCGTGAGCGGCAGGTGCCTGGCCGGCCATGGCGGGATGCGCCTCCACGGGTGCGTCGCCGACTGCGTGCTCAGCGAGCACGGCGTGACCCTGGATGCGGCGACCGTCGACGAGGTCGTCGCCTCGCTCGCGCGGGTCGGGCCGCACGAGGAGCGCCGGCTGGACGTCATGGGCCGCGGCGACGGTGCCGACAAGAACCTCACGATCACCTCAACAGAGCTGAACGCGTGCCTCGAGGCTCACGTGCGCCCCATCCTGACCGCGCTCGCGGAGGTCATCGCGGACACCCCGGCGCGCCTGATGAGCGATATCCAGCGCGAGGGCATCCTGCTCTGCGGGGGCGGCGCGCGCCTCGAGGGGCTCGACAGGGCGATTGCCGCAGCCACGGGGATCGAGGTCCACCGCGACAGCCAGCCCCAGCTCTGCGCGGTCCGTGGGACGGGCTATGCCCTGGACAACCTCGACGTCCTCAAGCGCGCCCTGATGTACATCCGCTAGCCGCGGGAGTCACAGCGTCGCCTCGATCCCGGCAAGGACGTCCTCGACGCGGATCTGATCCATGCTCGCGACGGTGGCCGGGCCGTCCTCGAATTGGGGAGGGGCGATCGCCTGTACCACGCGATGCGCGGCGCCGTACGCGCCTCCCCGCGCGCCGTCCGTGGGGCCGAAGAGCCCGACGGTCGGCGTGCCCATGGCCGCCGCGAGATGGAGGAGCGGGGTGTCGGTGCCCACCAGCAGGTCGCACCGGGCGATCACCCCGGCGAGCGTCGCGAGATCGATCTCACCGACGAGGTCGGTCGCCTCGGCTCTGAGGTCCATCTTGGTGTGCTCGGCGGCCCACCGGTCGTGTGCGGAGCCGACGAGGAGGATCCCGGCGCCGTGTCGCTGCGCGAGCTGATTGGCAAGGTGCGCCCAGCGCTCCGGGTCCCAGGCGGTCGCCGCCGCGGGTGCCGCGAAACTCTCGGCATAGCCGGTGCCGGGGGCGATGGCGACGAGAAGCCGGCCGTCGGCCAGCCCGGTGCCGTGGAGGACCTGCTCGGCTCGACGCCGGGCCTCGGGACCCGGCTCGAAGACGGGGCTGTGGAGTTGCTGATGCACGCCCGCGACCTCGGCGAGGCGGAGCCACGTCTCGGCCTGGTTCTCGGCGCGCCTCGGCTTGACGCGGCCGGTGAGGAGCAGCCCGATGCCGCCGCCGACCCCGCTGCGCTGCGGGATGCCCGCGAAGTACGCGGCCATCGCCGGCGCGGCGCCGGTGGTGCACAGGAACACCGCGTCGAGACGCAGGCTGCGCAGCGTCGACCAGAGGCGGAACCCGCCGGTGCGTCTGCCCCGGAGGCCGGCCAGGGGGATCACCTTGTCGACCGGTGGGATGCCGTCCGCGAGGTCGACGGCCGTCGAGGGGCAGACGAGGGCGATCGAGGCGGTCGGGTAGCCGGCGCGCAGGGTGCGCAGCAGCGGTGTCGACTGAAGGGTCTCGGCCATTCCGCCGTTGACGACCACCGCGATGTCCACGCCGAGACGGTATCGCCTGTGACGCTCCGTGCGCGGGTTGATACGCCCGGCGCGCGATCGACGTCGCGGTGCAACCATATGGGCGGATGACTCCTTCGCTCGCCGGCCGCGATCTCCTCAGCATCGCGGACCTCACCTCCGACGAGATCATCGCCGTCCTCGACCTGGCGGACGCGGCCAGATCGGGGCGCGATCTCGGCAGCCCGCTCGCGGGACGTTCCCTCGCGCTCATCTTCCAGCGGCCGAGCAACCGCACGCGGGTGTCGTTCGAGGTGGCGATCCACCGTCTGGGCGGTCACCCGATCGCGCTCTTCAACCCCGAGGTGCAGC
>DAIQQM010000123.1:0-3094 GCA_036786805.1 Candidatus Dormiibacterota bacterium
GCCCGCACCACCGCGCGGTGCATGAGCAGCGTTGGCGCATCCACATCGCTGACGGCCGTGCCGTCGTGGAGCCGCCACCATGACGACCTGCAGCCGGCACTACGGCCAGTGATCCGATCCCTCGAGCGAAGCATGTGCGAACGCCCTGACGCCGGCTTGCAGCGAGGGCGGGTTCCTCAGCGCCGGCGCGCGACGCGAGCGGCCGTTCGAATCTTCGCCATCGCTTTGCGCTTCGCCTCAACGAGCGCGACCTCCCGGTCAGAGAGAACGTACCGTGAAACTGACGACGTTCTGGCTGCGACGTCGGTGCCCGACGGCTGCGCCGCCGCAGACGGGATCGCGGGCACACTGCCGAGGCACCGCGCACGACGCTCTGCTTGCGACAGATCACCGTCGGCGCGCTCGAACGTGACGAAGAACTCGAAATCGCCCGGCCGTGTGGGACGGAAGGCGACGAACGAGAGGGTGACCAGATCCATCTGCATCAGGCTCGCAATGAGTGCTACGAAGGTCGCATCGGAGAAGACCCAGCAATGCGTATCGAGATATGCGTCGGTCGTCGCGGCCTTGGTTGCGAATGCGACAGCGGTCTCGGTGTCGAGGGGTGGGTTGTCGTGGCCGGGCAGGCCATCCCAGATGGCACCTGGATCGACCGCGACGTACCGGTAGAAGTGGTCGAAGATGGCGCGCACCGCAGGGCGGCGAAGGTGCAGGAGATGCGCCTCCACAACCTCGGAGATATCGCTGTCGCGCCGGCGAACATCGAACGTGTATCTGCGATCCGGCAGCGCCAGACTCAGACGCCCTCCGGGCCGCAGCACCGCCGCCACCTCGTCCAGCCAGCCGATGAGGTCGGGCACGTGCTCGAGGACGTGCGAGGCGACGACGTAGTCGAACGGCGCCGACGCGCCGGCCGCCTCCGCCAGCGTGTTCGAACCCCACACGAAGTCGGTCGACACGATCTTGCGCTCGTCGACATCCGGATCACCCGTGTACTTGGCGATGAGGTCATCGGTGGCGAGGTGGTCGACGTAGTAGATCTCGCCGAGCTTGCGTGGTACGACGGGCGACGCCAGCGGTCCGATCTCGAGGCCCCGACCATGTGCGACGTCGATGTGCTCACGCAGTCGATCGAATCGGTCCATGGGTCAGACCCTCATCGTTGTCGGTGTCTCGGTCTCACTGCACGTGAGGGCGCCTTCAACGGCCGCCTGCGACGTGTCCGCCTGGTCGGCCGTCCTTGTGCGGGTCATCCGCACGCCCGGCCGGCCACGGGTCGGCACCGTCGCAGTCTACGTCGCCGGGGCAATGTCGGCCGTCGTGCGATCGGTGCCCCGGGCTGGCAGCGACCGTGCCACGTGCACCGTGGCGGGCCCGGAGGAGGATGCTGCCGGCGAAGCACTATCGGAATTGAGCCGCCGCGTGACCTCTGTCCCGACGGCTCGATGAGGAGCACTCAGTCATGCCGGATCTCTTCCCGGCCATCGACCCGAGCGACAGCGGCATGCTGGACGTGGATGATGGGCAGGCGATGTATTGGGAGACCTGCGGGGATCCCGGAGGCAGGCCGGCCGTCTTCCTGCACGGGGGACCCGGCTCCGGCTGCCGGCCCGATCAGCGGCGGTTCTTCGATCCGGGCACGTATCGCATCACACTGTTCGATCAGCGCGGATCCGGGCGGAGCCGCCCGCTCGCGAGTGAGCCCGACGCCGATCTGAGCACGAACACCACCGCCAAGCTGATCTCCGACATGGAGCGCCTTCGCGAGCACCTTGCGATCGATCGCTGGACGGTCGCCGGCGTGTCGTGGGGAACCACACTCGGCCTCGCATACGCGCAGACACATCCCGATCGGGTCACCGCACTCGTCCTCGCCCTCGCGACGACGACATCGCGGCGTGAGGTCGACTGGATCACGCGAGACGTCGGCCGGATCTTTCCTCAGCAGTGGGATCGTTTCGTGGCAGCCGTGCCCGAACACTTGCGAGGCATGCCGCTGGTCGACGCCTACGCGACCCTTCTGTTCGATCCCGACCCCGCGGTCCGCGATCGCGCCGCTCGCGAGTGGTGCGCGTGGGAAGACACGCACGTGTCGCTGGTCCCCGGGTATCAGCCCAATCCCCGCTACGAGGATCCCGAGTTCCGCCTCAGATTTGCGCGTCTGGTCACCCATTACTGGCGTCACGCCGCCTTTCTCGATGACAACCAGCTCCTCCGCGACGCGTCGGTGCTGAACGGCATACCCGGAGTGCTCATCTGCGGTCGTTATGACGTGAGCAGTCCGCTCGTGACGGCGTGGCGGCTGTCGCAACGGTGGTCCACCAGCGAGCTGCAGGTGATCGACGACACGGGTCATGGAGGAGGGGAGCGGTTCGTGTCCGCCATCGTCGATGCGCTGATCCGGCTCTGCTGATCGAGCGGCCCCCCGCTATCGAGGCGGCAGCTGCTTCGTGTCGATCAGGAACTGCTCGAGATGGGTCACGACGAACCGGTGGTCTTCGACCTGCGGGAGCCCGGACACCGCAACCGTCCCGATGCAGCCGCTCGTCCCGAGGATGATCGGGAAGGCGCCGCCGTGAGCCGCGAAAGCACCCGTGTCCAGGCGCGAGTCGCGGTCGAAATCACGCCCGTCGGCGCGGAACTTGCATCCGACGTAGTACGACGAATGACCGTACCGCTCGGCGACCGCCGCCTTGCGCAGCAGCCACTCGTCGTTGTCGGCCGACGACCCCGGGAGTGCTGCGTGAAACAGGCACTGGCGGTTGCGACGTATCGAGATCGCAACCGGGAGATGTCCCTGCAGCGCCGCCTCGCGCAGGCGCGATCCGAGGTTCCACGCCGTGTGATGATCGAAGTGCGTGAAGACCAGGCGCTCCTCCTCGGCGAGGAGCTCCTCCAGCTGCTCGCTGTCAGCGGTGTTCACGGCGCAGGGATGGCCACGACGGCGCCGGTCGCGGCGCTGGACCTTGCCGCCTCGAGGACAACCCACGCTTCCGTCTTGCCGCTCTCGCCCGCTGGAATGTACTCCGTCTGCCCATCCTGGGGGGGGCGTGCTCGGTGCTGCAACGTGAGAGTGCATCTTCGTAAGCCGCCG
>DAIQQM010000123.1:3104-6420 GCA_036786805.1 Candidatus Dormiibacterota bacterium
CCTTGCCGCCTCGAGCACCGTGAGGCTCGCAACGGCGTCATGCGGGTGCACCGGCGGCGCGTTGAGGCCGCGCACCGCTCCCGCAAAGGCCGGATAGAAGAGATCCCAGCGGCCGCGCTCGGTGGGGTGCGTCCTCGATGTGGTGCCGGTGTGCAGGGTGCCGTAGGTGTCGGGAGGCTCGACACCCCACCGCTCTCCGAGCGATGCCGGGGTCTCGCCCGCGAGCAGCGCATTCTCCTCGGTGTCGGCCGCAGCGAGCACGTAGGTCGCTTCCGTCCCGGTCACGCGGTAGCGAGGACCCGGCGCGGATTGGCTCCAGCTCCCCCAGAGCTGCGAGCGCGCTCCACTCGCGTGGGTCAGCGCGACGAAGACGTCGTCGTCGAGGCCCGACTCACGGAGGCGCAGCTCGGCATAGACGACGACCGCCGGTCCGAGCAGGACCAGCGCCTGGTCGACGAGATGGCTCCCGAAGTCGAGCAGCGTCCCACCACCGGCCTTGCCCGGCCCTCGCTCGGGAGCGAATCGCTCGAAGCGCGACTCCAGGCGTGTCAGCTTCCCGAGCCGGCCGCCGTCGACCAGCTTGCGGACGGTGAGGAAGTCCGAATCCCATCGCCGGTTCTGATACGGGCTCAGCATCAGCCCGCGTTCCGCCGCCAGCGCGACGGTGCGACGGGCGGCATCGGGGTTGAGCGCGAACGGCTTGTCGCACACGACGGCGAGCCCGAGTGCGAGCGCCTGCTCGCTGACCGTGGAATGCGTGTCGGCGGGCGTGGAGATGGCGACCGCTTCGGCGCCGGCATCGACGAGGGCCTGCAGCGACGCCACGGTCGGAACCCCCGGGATCTCGCGCGCAACCAGCGCCCGGCGTTCCGGGGAGGAGGTCATCACACCGACCAGGTCGCACTCGGGCGCAGCGACGATCAACGGCGCGTGGAAATAGCGGGCGCCGAATCCATAGCCCACCAGGCCGAAGCGCACCGGGGTCATGACTGCCCCTTGGCGCCGGGCTCGCTGGGGTAGACAACCCCGACCGCCGCCCGGGCGGCGTCGAGGATCTCGAGGATGGCGATGGTGTCGGCCTGGGGCACCAGCGGGCTCTCGAGCAGCCCGGCGCGGAGGCAGCGGGCGACCTCCTCGATCTCGGGCCCATAGCCGTGACCGCGGCCGGCCAGGGGGTCGCCGGTCCGTTCCTCACCGGCATCGGTGTGCAGGATCATGCCGGTTGGCCGGAACGCCTCGGGAAGGAACGAGATCCACCCCTTGCTGCCAAGGATGGCCGCTTCATTGGGAGCGTGGATGGACGCCGACGTCCAGAGCTGGGCTCCCGGATGAGCGCCGTACATCCACTGCATCGCAACAGTCTCGTCGGATCCGGTCGGGGAGAGGGTGCCGACGGTGCGGACCTCGTCCGGCGGCCCCATGAAGAGATACGCGAAGGTCACGGGATAGACCCCAAGGTCGAGCAGCGCGCCCCCGCCGTTGTCGATGTCGTACAGCCGGTGCTTCGGGTCGAACGGGAGGCCGAGCCCGAACTCGTTGCGGACACCGCGCACCGTGCCGATGGCGCCGTCGGCGATCAGCTGCTGCGCCCTGCGGATCAGCGGATTGATGCGGGTCCACATCGCCTCCATGGCGAACACACCTTCCTGCTTCGCCGCGGCAAAGACCTCACGCGCGTCGGCGGCGTTGAGGCACACCGGCTTCTCGATCATGACCGCCTTGCCCGCCTCGATCGCCATGAGTGCGTGGGCGCGGTGGTGCGGGTGCGTGGTGCTGACGTACACGACGTCGACCTCGTCGTCGTCCACGAGCGCCGTGTAATCGCCATAGCTCCGCGCGGCGCCGTGACGGACGGCGAACTGCGCGGCACGATCCGCGTCCCGGGCGGCGACGGCGGTGACGACGTTGCCCTTGGTGAGGTTGATGTCGTGGCTGACGGTGTTGGCGATGCCGCCCGCACCCAGGATGCCCCAGCGAATCGGACGGTCGTCGGTGATCGGGATGGGCATGTGATGTTGTTCCTCTGTCAGTGGGATTCGCGTGAGACGGTGTCGCCGGTGGACCCGAGCAGGAAGTCCAGATCGGCGCCGGTGTTGGCCTGCTGGACGGTCTCCACGTACAGCCGCTCCCAGCCGCGGAGCGGTTTCGCGTATGCGCTGACGGTCGCGTCGTCGGGCGTGCGCGCCGTCAGCTCCTCCGTGGGAATGTCGATGTCGAGGCGGCGGGCGTCGACGTCGAGGATGACGAAGTCGCCGGTTCGCACGAGGCCGAGCGGGCCGCCGGCAGCTGACTCGGGCGCGACGTGCAGCACGACGGTGCCGTACGCGGTTCCGCTCATTCGGCCGTCACAGATGCGAACCATATCGCGCACACCCTGCTGCAGGAGTTTGGCCGGCAGCGGCAGGTTGGCCACCTCGGGCATGCCCGGGTACCCCTTCGGTCCGCAGCCGCGCATGATCAGGACGGAGTCGGCATCCACGTCGAGGGATGGATCGTCGATCCGTGCGTGAATGTCCTCGATCGAGTCGAACACGAGCGCCCGGCCGCGGTGGCGGAGCAGGTGCGGGGAGGCCGCGGCGGGCTTGATCACCGCCCCGTCGGGGGCCAGTGAGCCGTACAGCACGGCGATCCCGGCATGAGGCTGGAGCGGCTCGGAACGCGTGCGGATGACCTCGGAATCCCAGATCTCGGCGTCATCGAGATAGTCGACGAGCGGCCTGCCCGTGACCGTCAGGGCGCTGGGATCGAGCAGATCCCGCACCTCGCGAAGCACCGCATGGAGACCACCGGCCCGGAAGAGATCCTCCATGAGGAAGCGCCCGGCCGGCTGCAGATCCACGAGCAATGGCACCGATGCACCGGTGCGGTCGAAGTCGTCCTGCCGGAGGTCGATGCCGAGCCGGCCGGCGATGGCGAGGAGGTGAACGACCGCGTTGGTCGAGCCGCCGAGCGCCGCCAGGGCGACGATGGCGTTCAGGAACGATCCGCGCGTGAGCAGGCTCGACGGCGTTCGATGCGCGGCGACCATCTCCACCGCCAGCCTCCCGGTGGCATGAGCCCCTTCGAGCAGGCGGCTGTCCGGGGCGGGGGTGCCGGCCAGACCCGGCAGCACCATGCCGAGCGCCCCGGCGAGGAGCCCCATCGTCGAGGCCGTGCCCATGGTGTTGCAGTGCCCGCGGCTCCTGATCATCGAGGACTCGGACTGGACGAACTGGTCTTCAGACAGGGTGCCGGCGCGGACCTCCTCGGAGAGGCGCCAGACGTCGGTCCCGCAGCCGAGTGCCCGGCCTCGGAACGTCCCGGTCAGCATCGGACC
>DAIQQM010000189.1:0-1850 GCA_036786805.1 Candidatus Dormiibacterota bacterium
CCCCCACCGGGCTTACGGAGATACGTGAAAGGCAAGGTCCGGGCGTCCGACGCGCTGTCGCGCACCGCTTCCCTCGGGAGGATCGAGGTCTCGCCCCGGGTGGTGGCGTCGATCGTCGGCCATGCCGCCAACGAGTGCTACGGCATCGTCGGGATGGCCGCTCGCGGCCTCCGGGACGGGATCGCCGAGCGGCTGAACCGCGAGAACGTCCACCGGGGCGTCGAGATCCAGGTCACGCCGGACGGGCTCGTGATCGAGCTCTACGTCATCGTCGAGTACGGGACCCGCATCAGCGAGGTCGCCCACAACCTGATGAGCGCGGTGAGCTACTCGGTCGAGAAGACGCTGGGGCTCCCGGTGGTGGCGGTGAACGTGAACGTCCAGGGCATCCATGCGGAGAACGGCGATGTCCGCCATTAAGCCGGCGCCGGAGCTGTCCGTCCTCCGCGAGCCGCTTCGCGAGATCGGCGGCGAGCAGGTGCTCGCCGGGCTCACCGCGTCGCTCTCGTGGCTGGAGGCCAACCAGCAGGAGATCAACGACCTCAACGTCTTCCCGGTGCCCGACGGCGACACCGGCTCGAACATGTACCTGACGCTGCGCTCGGCGGTGGAGGAGGCCCGGCACGCCCCCACCCCGCAGGCGGCCGACTCGGTCCTCGCGGCGGCCGCGCACGGATCGCTCATGGGTGCGCGTGGGAACAGCGGGGTCATCCTCTCGCAGATCCTCCGCGGCTTCGCCCAGGGGGCCGCCCAACGCGCGCACCTTGACGTGAGCGGGATCGCCCTGGCGATGACCGAGGCGTCAGCGGTCGCCTATCGCGCCGTCATGAAGCCGACCGAGGGCACGATCCTCACCGTCGTCCGTGACGCAGCCGCTGCGGCCGCCGCTGCCGCCGCGACGACCGACGACATCCGGGTCGTCCTCGACCACGTGGTGACCGAGGCGCACGCGGCCGTCGAGCGCACCATCGACCAGCTCCAGGTGCTCCGCGACGCCAACGTCGTCGATGCCGGCGGATTCGGCCTGGCCGTGATCCTCGAAGGCTTCGCCCGGGCGGTGAGCGATACGCAGGCGGTCGCCCCCGCCCCGGCACTCCATCGCCGGTCCGGTGAGCCCGCGCTGCGCCTCCCCCCCAACCCGGGCGACATGGCGGCGACCGGAACGGCGGTTTCCCGGCGAGGCGCGGCGGCCGTGGCGCCCCGCGAGCAGGGGTGGGGGTACTGCACCGAGTTCCTGATCAACGGGCCGGGACTCGATGTCGAGGCGATCCAGAAGGAGCTCTCGGCTCTCGGAGAGTCCGCGCTCGTGGTCGGCGACACGGACCTGGTCCGCGTGCACATCCACACCGGCGACCCCGCGGGCCTCATCGCCGCGGCGTCCTCTCGCGGCCGCATGAGCAAGCTCAAGGTCGAGGACATGTCCGCGCAGCATCACGACGTCCTCGCGCGCGCCGAAGCGCTCGAAGCCGGGACGGAAGTGGTCGGAGCGGCGACGCAGGAGCGTCCACAGGCGCCCCCGAAAGCGATCGGCGTCGCCAGCGTGGCTCCGGGTGACGGGTTCCGCGAGATCATGGGCAGCCTCGGCGCCGACAGCGTGGTGAGCGGCGGTCAGACCATGAACCCCTCGATCGAGGATCTCCTCAACGGCGTGCGCGCGGCCAACGCGGAGCACGTCATCCTCCTGCCCAACAACGGCAACGTCATCCTCACCGCAGAGCAGGTCAATCCCCTGGCCGACGGCTGCGAGGTCCGAGTGGTGCCGACGCGAAATCTGCCCCAGGGCATCAGCGCGCTCCTCGCCTTCGACCCGGCGGCCGGCCTCGCTGAGAACGTCGAGCGCATGCTCGAGG
>DAIQQM010000026.1:0-25216 GCA_036786805.1 Candidatus Dormiibacterota bacterium
TGGGGCGTGAACCACATCTACGGAACGTGGTGCGTGGTCAGCGCGCTGGTCGCGATTCACGCCGGCGCCGACATGGTTCACCACGCGGCCGCATGGATGCGGAGCGTGCAGAACGAGGATGGCGGCTGGGGTGAGTCGTGCCACTCGTACGTCGACGAGTCGTTCGCCGGTCGCGGTACGAGCACGCCGTCGCAGACTGCCTGGGCGATGCTCACGCTGCAACTCGCGGGGTTGCACGACGACCCCGCCTGCGTGCGTGGCCGCGAGTTCCTCGTCGAACGTCAACGAGACGGAACCTGGGATGAACCCGAGCACACCGGCACCGGGTTTCCCGGCGATTTCTACATCAACTACCACCTCTACCGGCATGTGTTCCCGACCCTCGCCCTCGCCGGCGGCGAGACCGTTGCGACGGCGGAACGCGTTGGCGAGCGCGAACTCGTCGCCCACAGATAAGTCCACAGCGCGAGAAGGAGAGAGTCATGGCGGTCCCCCTGCGACAGGCGGTGCGAGTCGGGAGCTACGTGGCGCGGCAACGCCTGCGCCGCAACGAGAAGTTCGCGCTGGTGCTCCAGCTTGAACCGCTGTATCAGTGCAACCTGGCGTGTGCGGGCTGCGGCAAGATTCAGCACGAGGACGCGATCCTCCAGCGGCGGCTCACCGTGCAGCAGTGCATCGACGCCGTCGAGGAGTGCGAGGCGCCCATGGTGTCGATCGCGGGCGGAGAGCCTCTCGTGCACAAGGAGATCGACCAGATCGTCGCCGCGTTGGTCGCGCGCAAGCGCTACGTCTATCTCTGCACCAACGCGCTCCTGCTCGAGAAGAAGCTGCATCTGTTCACACCCTCTCCGTACTTCTCGTTCTCGATCCACATCGACGGCCTGCGCGAGCGCCACGACGAGTCAGTGTGCCGCACCGGTGTCTTCGACAAGGCGATCGCAGCCATCGCGGCGGCCAAGGCTCGGGGGTTCCGGGTCACCACCAACACCACGTTCTTCGACCAGGACGACGCGCGCTCGATTCGTGGCGTGCTCGACTTCCTCAACGACGAGGTGCAGGTCGACAGCATGCAGATCTCGCCCGGCTACGCCTACGAGAAGGCGCCCGACCAGGACCACTGGCTGAACGTCGAGCGCACCCACGCGATCTTTCGCGACGCGTTCGCGGACGGCCGGCGCAAGAGGTGGCGGCTCAACCACTCCCCGCTGTTTCTCGACTTCCTCGAGGGCAAGGTGGACTTCAGCTGCACCGCATGGGGCATCCCGAGCTACTCCGTGCTCGGGTGGCAGCGTCCCTGCTACCTCATGTCCGACGGATACGCAAATTCCTATCGCGAGTTGCTCGAGACCACCGCGTGGGAGCGGTACGGTCGAGGCCGGGACGAGCGCTGTGGAAACTGCATGGCGCACTGCGGTTACGAGCCCACCGCGGTCGTGGCGACGTCGGCCTCGCTGCGCGAGTCGCTGCGCGCGGCGAGCGACAGCTTCCGGCCCCGCGGCACCAGGACGCATCTGAACTGACGTGAATGCGGCGCACGCGGCGCCCGGCGGGGGTGACGTCTTTCTCACCGGCGCGTCGGGCTTCGTCGGTTCGCACGTGCTCGACGCACTGCTCGCGCGCGGCTACCGCGTCCGCGCGCTGGTGCGAGGCGGGTGGGACGCGCCGCCGGGCGTGATCAGCGTCGCCGGGGACCTGCGCGACGCGGGTGCGCTCGTCTCCGCACTGTGTGGATGCCGCTACCTGATCCACACCGCCGCGCTCTACTCGTTCTCGTCTCGGGATCGGGCGGCGATCGCCGCGGTGAACATCGGCGGGACGTCGGGCATCCTCGAGGCGGCGCGGATGGCCGGTGTCGAGCGCTGCGTGGTGACGTCCAGCTCGTCTGCGCTTCCCCCGTCATCAGCCTCGCACCCCGCCACCGAATCCGACTGGGCGAGCGCACCCCACCGGGGCTGGTCGTACCACGCGTCCAAGCTCGCCGGCGAGCGAGCAGCGCTCAGCGCACGGATCCCCGTGACCACGGTGCTGCCGACCGCTCCGGTCGGTCCGCGCGACCGGCGGCCGACACCGACCGGCAAGATCATCGTCGACCTGCTGCGCGGTCGCATGCCCGCGACGCTCGGCGGCGGGCTGAACGTCGTCGCGGTCGAGGACGTGGCCACCGCCCACGTGCTCGCGCTCGAGCGCGGACGCCCCGGCGAGCGCTACATCGCCGGCGGCGTCAACGTCAGCCTCGCCGAGCTGTGGGGGCTCATCTCGAGAGCGGCGGGCAGACCGGAGCGAACCGTCCGCCTCCCCTATGCCGTCGCGGTCGCCGCGGCGCGGATGGATGCCCTGCGCGTCCGGCTCACCGGCGGAGAGCCGGCGATCCCCCTCGAGGGCGTGCGCATGGGGCGCCTCGAGATGTACTCGTCCAGCGCCAGGGCGGTCGCCGAGCTCGGATACCGTCCCTCGAGCGCGGATGACGCCATCGATCGAGCCGTGCGCTGGTATCGCGAGAACGGTTATGCCGCCTGACACACCTGTTCACGCCATCTGCGCGATGAGCATCGAGGCATGGGGCGTACGCCGGAGAGCACGGCACATGCGCGTCGTGCAGGTCGGTATCGGCGGCAGACCCCCCGTCGGGATGACCGGCATCGTGATCAGCGCCGGGCTCTGCGGCGGCCTGCTCCCGGAGCAGACCCCGGGCACGGTGGTGATCCCGCACCAGGTCGTCGACGAGCGCGGGGCGACCCACCGATGCGACCCCGGCGTCGTCGCGGCCCTCGAGCGGGCGGCCGACTACCTCCGGTTACCGGTGGCAAGCGGGTCGCTCATCTCGACGTCGGCCATGGTCACCGGAGCCGAGCGCGGGACGTGGGCCGGTCGCGGCCACGTCGCGGTCGACATGGAGTCGGCGGGGATCGCCGAGACGGCCGGGCGCTTCGCCGTGCTCCGGGTCATCCTCGACACGCCGTCGCGGGAGCTGTCCTCGGCGTGGGCCGAGCCGGCGCGCGCCATCCGGCAGCCGGCGAACTGGAGCGAGGCGATCTGGCTCGGTATCAACGCGCCCCGCTATTCGCTCCGCGTGGGGGCGATCCTAGAGGCGGCCTTCCTCGGCAATATCGACCCCGAGGTATAGCTGCACGGCCCCGCGGAGCATCTGCGCCACCCCGGGGACGTCGAAGTCGACCGCCATGTCGTGCAGAGCGGCACGCTGGGCGTGGAGCGCGGCTTCGACCACGCGACACCCGGCCTCGGTGAGACCGACTCGCACCATGCGGCGGTCGGGCGCCGACCGGAGGGTGCGGACCAGGCCCCGGGCCTTCATCTCGTGCACCATCAGCGAGACCCGCGCCTCGGGCGCCTGGATCAGCTCAGCCACGTCACCCTGGACGCACCCCTCGGTGCCTGCCGCCCCCGCCTCGAGGAGGAGGTGATACTGGAGCGGGCTCAGGTCGTGCTGGGCGAGCGACCGGTTGATCTGGATCATCGCCTGCCGGAACCCGCGCCGGAACATCGCGGCGAGGCGCAGATCGTGGATCGTCGCGTCCTGGAAGAACTCGGTGCCCCGAGCGTCCGGCTCGGCCTTCGCGGCTAGCGTCACTCTCCGACTTTACAAGGTGCCGGAGGGGCAACTGGCGGGCCCGCAGGCAGGGGTTAGCAAATGTTTGTTAATGCACAGTAAAAAATGGTGAAGCTTACGCGGTGCGGTTCCATGCCCTCGGACGGGCGTTGTCAGGATGCTCGTCCAGGGGCCACATCTGAGGGGGGTTGCCAGCCAGGGGGATGGTGCCTAGGGGGCGGGGCCCACCGGACGGGAGCGCAGCCCGCGCGAGCGGGCTACGTCTCTCTCCTCCCTCCTCAGAGCAGGCTGGCTCGCGCCTTCAGGCGGGAGCCGCGATATCGTGCCCGAGGGCGCGAAGTGCCCGAACGTATTTCGGGGTGCTGTTCGGCCGGCCGACGCCGGCGTCACGCAGCCGGGCCATGACCGCATCGATCAAGGCGGAATCGGCGTCGAACAGCTCCACCTCGACCTCCCGGAACGTCTCGACGATCGCGGCGCCGGAGCGCACCGATACCCGGTCATCCGCCACCTCCGCGCGACGCGTGTCGCCGGCGATCAGGTCGACGGTGTGCCGGTCGGTCACCAGCTGCGCAACCGGGTGGAGGGTGACATCGCCAACAGCTGCGCGAATGACGTCGATCGCAGCCTGGGGTGGCCGGTCGGGCGCACCGGGGAAGTCCGTCTCCTCGCGCGAGACGGCGTGCCCGACCATGCGATCGCCCGCCTTGATCGTCCACCTCCCCGGCTCACCCGGCGCGCTGCGGTGGCGCAGGCCGAGCTTCGCGTGGAGCAGCGTCAGCTCATCGGTGTCCCAGTACGTGGCCGACAGCTCCACAGTGCCGCGATCGACGGCGCGCGTACCTTCGACGATACCGTCGAGGTCGGGGAGGACGAACTGCGCATCGACCGGGATCTTGATCTCGCGCTCTTCGGGCATCGCCGACAACTGTAGTGAGCCGGGCGCGATCGCGTCGGCGAGCGTCGGCCGTGCCGCGGACGCTGAAGACGGCGTGCTGGAGGGCACGACCCGGCCCGGCGATGCCTTTCAGCATCAGGCTGCGGTTGCCGGCGTGCTACAGGAACTCCTCGAATCCGGGCCAGGCTGCGACCATCTGCTCGCGCAGGTCGTCGGAGAGCGGCAGGTATGTCCCGGTGGCCTCGGCAACGACACCGACGTCGGGAAGCAGCACGCGTCCCTCGGTCTGGAGGACACGGCGCTGCAGGCGGGTGATGCGACCCTCGACACGCAGCCGGGTCCCGAGCGGCGCCGCGCGCCGGAAGCGCACCTCGAGACGGCCGGTGACCACCCAATGACGGTGCAGCGCGGAGCACCGTCCCATGACGTCGTCGAGTACCGCGCTGATGATGCCGCCGTGCGCGAATCCCGGGAACCCCGCGTGCTCGTCGCCCGGTGTCCAGTGCGTGAAGACGAGGCTCCCGTCGAGCTCGTACTGCAGGTGCAGTCCCGACGGGTTGCGAAGACCGTGCACCCAGTTCTGCTGGAACTCGCTGCGATCGTTGAGCCAGGCCGGGTCGATGTCCTCGTTGATCACGGCGCCGTCAGACGGTCGAGTCCACCGAGGTAGGCGCGCAGCGGTTCGGGGATGACGACCGTGCCGTCCTGCTCCTGGTAGGTCTCGAGGAGCGCATCGAACGTGCGCGGCACGCCGAGCGCACTGCCGTTGAGGGTGTGCACGTGACGGGGTTTCTCGCCGGGAGCGGGACGGTACCGGATGTTGGCCCGCCGCGCCTGGAAGTCGGCGAACACCGAGCATGACGAGACCTCGAGCCACTGCCGCAGCCCGGGCGCCCACACCTCGACGTCGTACTTCTTCCACTGCGCGAATCCCAGGTCTCCGGTGCACATGAGCAGGACGCGATAGTGCAGGCCGAGCCGTTGCAGCACGTGCTCCGCATGCGAGGTGATGAGCTCGAGCTCGTCGAGCGACGCCTCCGGCGTCGTGAACCGCACCATCTCGACCTTCTCGAACTGGTGCAGGCGAATGTACCCGCGCGTGTCCTTGCCGGCGGCGCCGGCCTCGCGCCGCCAGCACGGCGTCAGAGCGACATGCGCGATCGGGAGTTGCGCCGCTTCGAGAATCTCGCCGGCGTAGAGGTTGGTGACGGGCACCTCGGCGGTGGGAATGAGGAACAGCCCGTCGTCGGCGTGGTACGCCTCGTCCTCGAATTTCGGCAGCTGCGCAGTGCCGACCATCGCCTCGCGGCGCACCAGGTACGGCGGTGCAACCTCCGTGTAGCCGTGCTCACGCGCGACGTCGAGCATGAAGGACGTCAGCGCGCGTTGCAGACGCGCCCCGTCGCCACGAAGCACGACGAACCTCGATCCGCTGATCTTCGCCGCCCGCTCGAAGTCGAAGACACCGAGACGCTCGCCCAGCTCGTAGTGCGGCAGCGGATCGAAGGCGAACGACGGCGCCTCTCCCCATGTGCGCGCCACCACGTTGTCCTCGGGACCGCCGCCGTCCGGCACGCTCTCGTGCGGGGGATTCGGCATCTCGAGCAGCAATGCCTCGACGCGTTGATCGAGCTCCGCCAGGCGCGCCTCACCGTCCTGGATACGCTGCTTGAGCGCGGTCAGGGACGCGAGCTGCTCGTCCGACGGGCGGCCGCGCACCGCACCCGACGCCGAGCGCTGCTCGGCACGCTCCTGTTCGACCGTGGTGCGCAGGCTGCGCGCCTCGCTGTCCAGCGCGAGCAGCTCATCGATCGGCGCCGTCTCCCCTTTGCGCCGAGCACCGTCGCGCACCGATTCCGGGTCGTCGCGGATGCGCTGGATCGGCAGCATCAGGACTCACCCCCGCGATGCTGCGGGCGCATGGTGGGAAACAGCAACACGTCGCGGATGGTCGCTGAATCGGTGAGCAGCATGACGAGCCGGTCGACACCGACGCCGAGTCCGCCTGCGGGCGGCATGCCCACCTCGATTGCTTCAAGAAAGTCCTCGTCGATCGGGGGGATCTCCGAGTCCCCGGCGGCGCGCAGCCGTGCCTGCTCCTCGAAGCGGGCGCGCTGATCGATCGGATCGTTCAGCTCGCTGAACGCGTTGGCGAGCTCGCGACCGGCGATGATCAGCTCGAATCGCTCGACAAAGCGGGGATCGTCGCGCCGCCGCCGGGCCAGCGGGCTGACCTCGGCGGGGTAGTCGAGCACGAAGGTCGGGTCCCAGAGCTTGCCCTCGACGCGCTGCTCGTAGATCTCGAGCAACACGGCGCCCGGGCCGAGACCGGGCGCCACCTCGACGCCGATCCCCGCCGCGGCCGCATGCATGCTCTCCCACGACACGCGGGCGTCGATGCCGGTGTGCTCGAGCACGAGGTCGACCATGGTTGCCGTGCGATACGGCGGGCGCAGGTCGAGCGACCGGCCGAACGCGGTGCGCAGCAAAGGATCCTCGCACGGTGCACTGCCACCCTCATCCTCCTCTGCCACCTGCGGTCCGGCTGCGTTGGCGGCCGCGATGACCAGCGATTCGGTGAGCTCACGCATGTCGTCGTAATTCGCGTATGCCTGGTACGCCTCGAGCATCGTGAACTCGGGATTGTGCCGCGGTGACAGTCCCTCATTGCGAAAGACGCGACCGATCTCGTACACGCGCGCATAGCCACCGACGATCAGACGCTTGAGGTGCAGCTCGATCGCGATGCGCAGGTACACGTCGGTGTGCAGCGCGTGCCAGTGGGTCTCGAATGGCAATGCATGCCCGCCGCCCGGAATCGGTTGCAGGATCGGGGTCTCGACCTCGAGAAACCCTCGCTGGTCGAGCGTGGCACGCAGCGCGCGAATCACTCGCGTTCGTGTCGCGAAGTGGCGGCGCTGCGACGCGTTGCTCAGGAGGTCGAGGTAGCGCTTGCGATACCTCGTCTCCTGGTCGTGGAGGCCGTGGAACTTCTCGGGTGGCGCGTGGAGCGCCTTGACGAGCAGCGTCACCGAGTCGACGAGCACGCTCGGTTCGCCGCGTCTGGTGCGCGTCAGCGGCCCGCTGATCCCGACGATATCGCCGAGGTCGAGCTGGGCGACCATCGCATGGGCGCCCCCGGGACGGTCGGCGCGGAACCACATCTGCAGACGCCCCGTCTCATCCTCGACGTGCGCGAACGCGGCGCCACCGAGGTCGCGCAGCTGCATGATCCGGCCGGCGACGGCGACGACAGGACGATCCTGCGAGTCGACGGCCGCGTCCGGATGCTCCGACTCATATGCGCCGAGCATCCGGCGCGCCTCGTCGACGGTTGCAGTCGGCGCGAAGTCGACGCCGTATGACGGCACCCCGCGCGCGGAGAGCTCGTCGACCTTGCGCCGGCGTTCTGCGAAGAGGTCGTCGGATGGCATGCGGCCTATCTTCCCCGGCGAGGCTCGCCGCGTGCGCTTGACGCGCCACGCCGCGCGCTAGTTGATCTTGACGATCTTGATCTGGCGGGAGCCACCCGGGCTGACCACGTCGACGGTGTCGCCCACGCCATGACCGAGCAGGGCCTTGCCGACCGGCGACTCCATGGAGATGCGTCCCTCGGCGACATCGACCTCGGCGGGACCGACGATCGTGAGCGTGTGCTTCCCGAAGTCGTCCTTGACGTCGACGGTCGTCCCGACACTGATGATGCCGCTCTCACTGCCCTCTTCGATGATGACGGCATTGCGGAGCATGTTCTCGATCACGAGGATGCGGCCCTCGAGCATTCCCTGCTCGTTCTTCGCCTCGTCATACTCGGCGTTCTCCGAGATGTCGCCGAAGTCCTTGGCGTACTTGATGCGCTCGGCCACCTCGGAGCGACGAACCGTGCGCAACTCTTCCAATTCGTTCTCAAGCTTGACGAGGCCGTCTCGCGTGAGCAACACAGGTTTGTCCATGCAGTTCCCTGTACGACTGTTAATTGGGCGGGTATCGGGTGACTTCCGCTCTGCGGAGCCCGGAGTATAGGTGAGCAACATCCAACGCGGCGTAACAAGTTGTCGTTATTCCTTGACGGAAATGGCTCCGGTTCATATGATCCGTCGCGAGGTCACGGTAGGGATCTCTTTAACCGCCCCCCCTCTCGGGGCGTCTCTGGTTTCCAGAGGCGCCCTTCTTTTTTTGCTCGACTAGCCTTCGCCGCTGACGAACACCGGCTGGAACCATCCCTCCGGCCGCGGTCCGGCTGCGAGCGCGCGGTCGAGCAGTGCATCGAGGCGCTCGCGAGTGTCCATCGTCTGGACCTCCGCGCGGAGGCGCGCGGCGCCCGCGCATCCGCGAATGGTCCAGGCGACGTACTTGCGGCCGATGCGCAGCGCCCGGCTCTCGCCGTGGTAGGTGCAGAGCATGTCGAGGTGACGCCGAGCCAGCGCGATGCGGCCGGCGAAGTCGAGATCGGGAAGCAGCGTCCCCGTCGCCAGCCGGTGGACCGCCTGGCGGACGAACCAGAAGTTGCCGAGCATCCCGCGGGCGATCACGACGCCGTCGACCATCCCCGAATCGATGCGCCGCGCGAGGATCTCCACGTCCTCGACGTCACCGCTGCCGAAGACCGGGACGCCGACCGCCTCCTTGACCCGAGCGATCTCCACCCAATCGGCCGCGCCCTCGTACTTCTGGGACCTGGTCCTGCCGTGGACGGTCACCGCGGCGACGCCGGCGTCCTCCAGGGCGCGCGCCAGCTCCGGCGCATTGATCGTCGAGGCATCCCACCCGAGACGCATCTTCACGGTGACCGGCACGCGCACCGCCTCGACCATGGCCGAGATCACGCGCGCGGTCGCATTGACATCCCGGGCCAGCGCGGCGCCGCTCCCGCGGCTCACCACCTTGGACACCGGGCACCCGAGGTTGACGTCGACAAGCACCGCGCCCCGCTCGACGCACACCTGGGCGGCATCGGCCATCACGGTCGGATCGCACCCGACCAGCTGGGCGGCGACCGGGGTCACCTCACGGGGGAAATCGAGGAGGTGCAGCGCCGCTTCGGTGCTGCGGACCAGCGCCTCGGCCGCCACCATCTCGGTGGAGACGAGCCCGGCGCCGAACTCCCTGCACAGCTCGCGGCAGGGCGCATCCGTGATCCCGACCATCGGCGCGACCAGCACCGGTGACGAGAGTTCGAGCCCGCCGACCCGGAGCTGGCGGCGCGCGGTCGCTGCGAGAGCCATCGCCCCATGGTACGGGCCGGGGTCCGCTCGCCTCAGCGATTCTGCTCGTGGATGAGACGGAGCCCGTAGAGCGTCAGCCGCTCGTCGACGACGTCGATCGCCGGGATCAGCTTTGAGAGCGACGGCGCGAGCCCGCCGGTGGCGATCACCTTCGGCTGCCCCTCCATCTCCTTGCGGAAGCGGCCGACCAGCCCTTCCACCAGACCGACGTAGCCGAAGACGATTCCCGACTGCATGCTCCCCGTGGTCGAGTGGCCGATCGCCTCGACGGGAGCGGTCAGCTCGACCCGGATGAGCATCGCCGCATGGCTGACGAGCGCATCGTGGCTGAGCTGGATGCCGGGCGCGATCGCGCCTCCCAGGTAGTCCCCGTGGGCATCGATGGCGTCGAACGTGGTCGCGGTGCCGAAATCGACGAGGATCGCCGGCCCGTGGTAGAGGTGGTGCGCGGCGATCGCGTTGGCAATGCGATCGGCGCCGACCCGCCGGGGATCGTCGTACTGGATGCGAATACCGGTGCGGGTCCCAGGACCGACCACCATCGGCGGCCGGTTGAAGTATGTGTGGGAAAGTTCGTCGATGCTCCGTGCGAGCGTGGGAACCACGCTGCTCACCACCACGTCGGTGATCTGCCCGGGTGCCAGCTGGCGACGGCCGAGGAGATCCACGAGCACGAGACCCAGCTCGTCCCCGGTGAACCGGTCGTCGGTATGGATCCGGAAGTCGGCGATGAGCAGTTCGCCGTCGAACACCCCGACCACGATGTTCGTGTTCCCGACGTCGATCGCGAGCAGCATCGCGGCGAGTGTAGGCATCATCGCCGGGTGATCGCGCTCCTCGACATCGGCGGCACCAAGATCGCCGCCTCCGCGGGTCGCGGCGCCGCGATCGGGACGGTCCGGCGGATCGCGACCCCGGTGGACTCACCGCTCGCGACGCTGCGGACCCTCATCGAGAGCGTGATGGGCGGCGTCCTCCCCGAGGCGATCGCCATCTCCGCGCCCGGGCCCTTCGACCGTGCCGCGGGAGCGCTCCTCAACCCGCCGGGGATGCCGGCGTCCTGGCACGGTCTCGAGATGGCATACCTGCTCGGGCAGCGCTTCGACTGCCCGGTGGTCGTCGAGAACGACGCCAACTGCGCGGCGCTCGCCGAGGCGCGTCTCGGCGCGGGAGCCGGCCACCGCACCGTCGTGTACTGGACGGTCTCCACGGGCATCGGCTGCGGCATCGTTCGCGACGGACGGATCGTGGTCGGCCGCCATGACACCGAGGGCGGCCACATGGTGCTCTGGCCGGCGTGGCTCGGCGGCCCGCCCTGCCACTGCGGTGGCGCCGGATGCCTCGAGGCGCTCGCCAGCGGGCGCGCGATCACCCGGCGGTACGGCGTCGCTCCAGAGCACCTGAGCGACCCCGAAGCCTGGGTCGAGGTCGGCCGCTGGATCGGCCTTGCGACCGTGAACGTCACCGCTGTGCACGACCCCGACGTGGTGATCTTCGGCGGCGGGGTGTGCGCGAGCTGGAGCCGGTTCTCGCCCTCACTCTTCGAGACGGTGCAGCGCTACCTGCACCTCCAGCCGCAACCCGAGATCGCTCGCGGGACCCTCGGAGAGGAGCGATCCCTGCTCGGCGCGCTCCTGATCGCCGAGGACAACGGCGAGGATCCGGCGAGACTGCTGACGGCGCGCTAGGCTACGGCGCCAGTGCCTTCAGTCCACCTCGTCTGCGACAGCACCGCCGACCTCGACCCTGCGTTCCGCGCCGCGCACACGGTGCGGGTCGTGCCGCTCAAGGTGATCTTCGGCGACCACACCTACGCCGACGGCGTGGACATGACCGCGGAGGAGTTCTACGCGCGCCTCGCTGCCCCCGGACCGTTTCCGCGCACCTCGCAGCCGACGCCGGCGGAGTTCGAGGCCGTCTTCCGGGAGCTGGGCGCCGATGGAGGCTCGATCGTCTGCACGACCATCTCCGCCGATCTGAGCGGCACCTATGCGTCGGCCACGCAGGCGCGGGCGGCGCTGCCCGACCTGGACATCCGTGTCATCGACACGCGAAGCGTGGCGGTCGGTCACTACGCGGCGGTCGTCGAGGCGGTGCGCGTCGTCGAGGCGGGAGGCGACGCCGATCAGGTCGAGGCGGCGGCTGCGGCAGTGCGGAGTTCGGAGAAGGTGCTCTTCACCGTCGAGACCCTCGAGTTCCTGCGCCGCGGTGGGCGCATCGGCGGCGCCCGTGCGCTGCTCGGCTCCGTGCTCGACATCAAGCCGATCCTCGAGATCCGCGACGGGGTCATCGAGGCGGTCGGACGCGTCCGGACCTATCAGCGCGCGATCGACCGCCTCGTCGACGAGTGCAGGCTGGCCGCCCTGGCCTGGGGCGGCGCAGACGTGGTCGTCGCCCATGCCAATCGCCCGGAGATCGCCGCGGCACTCGTCGAGCGGATGCGTCCGCTGGCCCTGCGCGAGCCGTCGCTGACCGTGGTGGGCCCGGTGGTCGGCTGCCACAGCGGCCCGGGCGCCATCGGGGTTGGCTTCCACAAGCCACTCGGCTAGCGACGGCGCGGTTCAAACCGCGTCACCCGCGTTAGCATTCCCGCTCAGGTTGAACGCGTGAGAGATTTCGCCACGATCAGCGCCCCGGTCAACGGCACGTCCGGCCAGGGCGCCGATGTCGACGAGGCCGGCCGGAGAAGCCAGATCGTCCGCGCGGCGGCCACCGTGCTCGGCCGCCAGGGCTACGCGGAGACGTCGCTCAAGGACGTCGCGCGCGAGGCCGGAGTGGCGCCGGGCCTCCTCCACTACTACTTCGAATCCAAGGAGGAGCTGCTCCTCGAGGTGGTCATCGTGACCGAGCGCCAGATGGTCGCCGAGTGGAAGGCGGTGGTCGAAGCGGTCGACGACCCGCTCGAGCGCATCGTGACCGGTCTCGACCACGCCGAAGCCCGCTGCGCCGATCAGCCCGAGTTCTTCCGGATGCTCCTCGACCTCTACACCGTGAGCCTCAGCAGCCCGGCGCTGCGGGTGCGCTGCGCGGCCCTCCGCAACCATCTCGTCGACGAGGTCGAGATCGAGGTCCGTCAGGTGCTTGGACGGCTGCCCGCATACTCGCTGGTCTCCCCGCATGAGCTCGCGGGTGCGATCCTGAGCGCCATCGACGGGATCGCGCTCTCGGGCCTCGTCGTCCGGCAGCCGGTCCCGGCGCCCTTCCACGCTCTCAAGGTCCTGCTCCTGTCGCTGGTCGTGACCGCCTACGTGACCGCTGGGCAGGCGCCGCCCGTCGCGCGGCTCGGGGAGATGCTCAGCCGCCACCCCTGACGGCGCCCGCCGGGAGCGGCGGGAGGATGGCGACGGTGGCGCCGATCGGACCCGGCTCCTCACCCGCGGCCCTGCCCCAGAAGCGCGAGAACCGTCCGTCGTAGCCCAGCACGAGACCGCCGTGCAAGGCGATCGGCGCTGCATCCCAGTGCGGGGTGTGCCCGTGGACCACGCGGCGGACACCGAAGTGCTCGAGGTAGCGCCGCAGGCGTTGGGGGTCGTCGAAGCCGTGGCGCCCGATCGTGTAGCGCAGCGACTGGAACGCCCCGCCCCGGGTCGCGAGCCACGCGTGCACCGCCGTGTTCACCGATTCCACCGAGTCGCCGATCTCGGCGTAGCGGTCGTCGTCGGTGTGCTGCGCAAGGGTCCCGTCCTCGAGCTCAACCAGGAACGGGAGCGCTCGCAGCCATTCCTCGAGGCGAGGGTCCGAAGCGACCGCGTTGAGGTCCGCCCAGTCTCCGCGCCGGCTCAGCCACAGGTCCTCGATGCTCAGGCCGTCGCGCGTCCGCCAGGCACCGAGCTGGTCGCCGCCGCGCGAGCGCTCGAGCATCACCAGGAGGAACAGATCGTGGTTGCCGAGGACGGAACGCGCGTTGCGCCGTTCCATGGCGAGCTTCGCCGCCGCCGCCCCACCACCGGCGCCGGGCTCGCCCCCCTGGAAGAAGTCGCCGAGAAAGACGGTGTCGACCTCGTCTTCGGCAAAGGGCTCGAGCGCCTCCCGGAGCCGGTCGACGTCGCCCTGGACATCGCCGACGATCAGGGTGGGACGCGTCACGGAGTCAGGATACGATCGCTCGCCGGGTCAGCCGCCCGCCGCCGCTCGCCGCGTACGAGCCACCAGTGCTCGTCCCCGAGTCAGCTGCCGGGTCACCGAACGTGGTCCGGGCCCCCCGGGGACGTCGCGGCACCGCAGCGCCGCATCCGGATCGAAGAGGTCCACGACGCGCGAGTCGAAGCGAGCCGACGCGGCCTGCCACTCGGCGAGGTCGAGGTCGGCGAGGGTGCGCCCCGCGGCGAGCGTGCGTGACACCAGCGCACCGACGATAGTGTGCGCCTCACGGAAGGGCACGCCGTTGGCGACGAGGTGCTCGGCGGCGTCGGTGGCCTGGAGCGCGGGATCGGACGCCGCGCGGCGCATCGCGTCGACATCGAAATGCAGCACGGCGATCACCTCGGTGAGCATGCGCAGCGTTGCCGCGGTGGTGTCGACCGCGTCGAAGAGCGGCTCCTTGTCCTCCTGCAGGTCGCGGTTGTACGTGAGCGGCAGGCCCTTGAGCACGGTGAGCAGCGCGACCAGGTCGCCGATGACCCGTCCACTCCTTCCCCGGGCCAGCTCGGCGACGTCCGCGTTCTTCTTCTGCGGCATCAGTGACGACCCGGTGGCGTGGCTGTCGGGCAGGCTCGCAAACCCGAACTCCGCGCTCGACCAGAGCACCAGCTCCTCGCCGAGGCGTGAGCAGTGGATCATGGTGAGCGCGCAGGCCGCGGTGATCTCAACCGCGAAGTCCCGGTCGGCGACGGCGTCCATGCTGTTGGCGGCGATCCGCCCGAAGCCGAGCTCGTGGGCCACTCGGTCGCGGTCCAACGGCAGCGTGGATCCGGCCAGCGCCCCGCTGCCGAGGGGGAGCTCGTCGCACGCCGCACGAGCGGCGCCGAGCCGCAGCGCATCGCGGGCGAACATCTCGCCGTAGGCGAGGAGGTGATGCGCGAGCGACACCACCTGGGCGCGCTGCAGGTGCGTGTACCCGGGCATCGGCGCCGAGCGGTGCTCGGCGGCGCGCGCGACGAGCGCCTCCTGCAACCCGGCGACCGCCACGAGCAGATCCGTGCACGCACGCCGCGCCCACATTCGCAGGTCGGTGGCCACCTGGTCGTTCCGGCTGCGCCCGGTGTGGAGCATGCCGGCCACCGGTCCGGCCAGCTCGAAGAGCCGGCGTTCCACCGCCGTGTGGATGTCCTCGTCACCCGCGGCCGTGACGAAGGCACCGTTCGAGAGCTCGGCGGCGATGGCGCGCAGTCCGCTGTCGATGGCGCGATGCTGCGCGGCGGTGAGCACACCGATGCCGCGGAGCATGCGCGCGTGAGCGCGCGAGCCCGCGACGTCGTCAGCCCCGAGGCGGCGATCGGCGGCGAGGCTCGACGTGTAGGTCTCGACGCGGTCCGATGTCGGCGCGCTCAGCCGGCCCGACCACACCTTGCTCGCGCGTGCGCCGCCGCGCGCGCGCCGGTCAGGCGTCGCCACGCCGCTGCGTGCGCCGCTCGACATGGAGTGGCGCCGTGTCCTCGAGCGCCCCCTGCACGCGCGTCTGCGTGCGCAGGGGGAGCCCGAACAGCTCGATGAACCCTCGCGCCGCGGCATGGTCGAAGGTGTCGCTCACCCGGTCGTAGGTCGCCAGGTTGTTGCTGTACAGCGATCGTTCCGCGCGCCTGCCGACCACCTGGGCGACTCCGTCCTGGAGGCGCATCCTGACGGTGCCGGTCACGTGCACCTGGGTCTCCTGAACGAAGGCGTCGAGCGCGGTGCGCAACGCGGAGAACCAGAGCCCGTCGTAGACGAGGCGCGCCCACTCGTCGGCGACGATGCGCTGGAATCGTGCGACGTCACGAGTGATCGTCATGCTCTCGAGCGCGTGGTGCGCGGCGTGCAGCGTGACCGCGGCAGGCGCCTCGTACACCTCGCGGGACTTGATGCCGACGAGGCGATTCTCGACGTGGTCGATGCGCCCGACGCCGCGCGCACCCGCGGTGACGTTGAGCTCCGACACGAGCCGGTCACTCTCGAGCGCGCGTCCGTCGAGCGACACAGGCACCCCGCGCTCGAAACCGATCTCGACGACCACTCCCGGCGCGCGGTCGTGCGCGGTCCACTCGTAGACGTCAGCAGGCGGCTCGACCCACGGGTCCTCGAGCACGCCGGCCTCGATGCTGCGTCCCCACAGGTTGGCATCCACCGAGTACGGGGAGGTCCTGGTGACCGGGACCTCGATGCCGTGCGCGGCGGCGTACTCGAGCTCCTGAGGGCGGCCCATGTCCCAGTCGCGCACCGGGGCGACCACGCGCAGTTCGGGCGCGAGCGCACCGACGGCGACATCGAAGCGCACCTGGTCGTTGCCCTTGCCGGTGCAGCCGTGCGCCACCGCGCTGGCACCCTCCTCGCGGGCGACATCGACGAGCAGCTTGGCGATGAGCGGCCGCGCGAGCGCCGTGGCAAGCGGATAGACACCCTCGTACACGGAGCCGGCGGCGAGGGTCGGGAAGCAGAACGAATCGACGAATACCCGGCGCGCATTGGCGACATGCGCGCTGAGCGCGCCGGTGCGCAGCGCCCGCGTCGCGACCGCGTCGACATCCTTGGACTCACCCAGGTCCGCGGTGAGCGTGACCACGTCGTAGCCGAGCTCCTCGCGGAGCCACTGGATCGCCACCGACGTGTCCAGGCCGCCGCTGTAGGCGAGCACGCAGCGCTCGCGCGCGGTCACGCGTCCTCCTCCGACATCGAGGTGAGACGGAGCAGGAGGCGCTGAGCCGCCGGCCTCGATCGCGCAATGACGAGCACGGTGTCATCGCCGGCGATGGTGCCCGCGACCTCTTCGAATCGCGAGCCGTCGAGGGCGCCACCGACCAGCGGCGCGCATCCCGGTGCGGTGTGCACGATGCCGAGCAGATCGACGAACTCGATCGCCTGCACGTGCTCGCGCAGCGCGTTGCGCAACCGCTGCATGGTCTGCTCGACGTCCAGCTCGGCGACCGGCGCCATGTAGCGGGGACCGGCGTCGTCGTGGACGCGGAGCAGGCCGAGCTCACGGATGTCGCGGCTCACGGTCGCCTGCGTGACCGGGAAGCGCCGACGGTGCAACTCCGCGACCAGATCCTCCTGGGTGCGGATGATGCCGCCGCGAACCAGCGCGAGGATGGCGCGGTGGCGAGCCGGTTTCGCCGCGGGGCCGATCAACCTGGTTGCGCTCGTGCTCATGCGACGCCGGACGTGGTGACGGTGTCGAACGCCCTGCTCAGGCGGCGCACCGCCTCGTCGACCTCGTCGCGCGTGATGATGAGCGGCGGCACCAGACGGAGCGTGCGGTCGCCGATCGCGTTGACGATGAGCCCTTCATCCAGTGCGGCGGCGGCGACGTCGCGGGCCACGTCGCCGCTCAATGCAACGCCGAGCATCAACCCGCGTCCGCGCACACCCGCGACCGGCGCGCCGCGATCCGCGAGCGCGCTCAGCGACTCGGCGAGGTAGTCGCCAACCTCGGCGGCGTGCTCGACGAGTCCCTCGCGCACAACGGTGCGCATGACCGCGACCGCGGCAGCACAGGCGAGGGGTCCACCGCCGAACGTCGACCCGTGGTCACCCGGTTCGAAGACATCCGCGCGTGGCGCGGCGAGGATCGCGCCAATGGGCATACCGCCCCCCAGCCCCTTGGCGACGGTCATCACGTCAGGGGCCGCCGTCTCGTGCTGGTGTGCCCACCACCGGCCCGTGCGTCCCATGCCCGTCTGCACCTCGTCGAGAATGAGGAGCACGTTGCGCTCGTCGCAGAGCGCCCGAATCGCACCGAGGCGTCCCGGCTCGAGCGGGATCACACCGCTCTCACCCTCGATCGGCTCGAGCATCACCGCGCAGGTCGCGCTGTCGATCGACTCCTCGAGCGCGCCGAGATCGTCGTAGGGGACGTGCACGAACCCCTTCGGCAGGGGCTCGAACGGCTTGCGATAGCGAGGGTTGGCGGTTGCCGCGAGCGCGCCCATGGTGCGTCCGTGAAACGCGCCCTGCGCGCAGACGATGACGTGTGCACCGTCACGGTGGAGCTTGCCCCACTTGCGCGCCAGCTTGATCGCACCCTCGTTCGCCTCGGCGCCGCTGTTGCAGAAGAACACACGCGAGGGGAATGCCGATGCGATCAGGAGTTCGGCAAGCTCGAGTTGCGGCTCCGTGTAGTAGAGGTTGCTCGTGTGCATCAGCGTGCCCGCCTGGTCAGCGATCGCCTCGCGCAATGCCGGGTGGTTGTGACCGAGGACGTTCACCGCGATGCCCGCGACGAGATCGAGGAACTCACGTCCGTCATGGCTCGTGACCCAGACGCCGTGACCGCTGCGCAGCGAGATCGGCTGGCGCTGGTACGTGTCCATGAGCGATGCCTGAGCGCGAGCGGCCAGCGCGCTGGCCGCCGGTGCGGGGTTGGCGGTCATGCGTCCGCCACGTCCGTGAGCATGGTGCCGACCCCGCGCTCGGTGAGCAGCTCGAGGAGCAGCGCATGGGGCACGCGCGCGTCGATGATGTGGGTCGCGCAGCCGCCGTCGGTGGCCCTGATCGCGGCCTCGACCTTGGGAATCATCCCGTCGCGGATGACTCCCGCGGCGAGCAGCTCACGAGCGCGAACAGCGTTCAGCTCACTGATGAGCCTGCCGTCACCGTCGCGGACACCCTCGACATCGGTCATGAGGATGAGCTTGCTTGCATGGAGGGCGACCGCGAGCTCGGCGGCAACCGTGTCCGCGTTGACGTTGTACGCCTGCCCGTCGTAGCCGAGGCCGATCGACGCCATGACGGGAATGCGTCCCTGGTCGAGAATCGCGATGAGCGGCTCGGCGTTCACCTGCGCGACGTCTCCGACGAAGCCGAGATCGGCACCTCCGGCGTCCGATCGCGGCCGTACCAGCAGGGTTGGTCCGTCCTCGCCGGAGAGCCCGATCGCTCCGGCGCCGAGCGTGTGAATGCGCGCGACGATGTCGGGCCCGACCTTGCCGGTCAGCACCATCTTGGCGATCTCCATGGTCGGCGCGTCGGTGACGCGGAGCCCGTTCACGAACTTGGTC
Source organism: Candidatus Dormiibacterota bacterium (assembly GCA_036786805.1). GTDB lineage: Bacteria > Chloroflexota > Dormibacteria > Aeolococcales > Aeolococcaceae > Palsa-851. The sequence goes on from DAIQQM010000026.1 coordinate 18,823, forward strand.
TCGATGCCCATCCGCTCCTGCCACGCGCTGATCTCGGAACCGCCGCCGTGCACGATGACCGGCCGCATCCCGACGAATCGCAGGAGCACGACATCCTCGAGAAGCGCGTCGAGGTCGGTGACGGCGCCGGCGGCGCCGCCGACCTTGATGACGAGGATGTGACCGGCGAAACGCTTGATGTACGGCAGTGCCTCGATGAGCACCTCGGCACGATGGATCCGCTCGTCGATGGTCTGTTCAGGCATGGTGCTTCTGGTGGTGCTCCGTATCAGGTGGTGTAGTCGGCGTTGATGCGCACGTAGTCGGCGGAGAGGTCGCACCCCCACGCGTGACCCGAGCCATCGCCGGAACCGAGATCGATGGCGATGTCGAGGCGTGGGTGCGAGAGGGCGACCCGGATCCGTTCGGGGTCGACCTGCTCCGGTGCGCCGCGATCGAAGACCACGAGGCCCCCGATGGCGACGCGGCAGCGATCGAGTGTGAACTGTGCGCCGCTGCGCCCGAGGGCGGCGACGATGCGGCCCCAGTTCGGATCGCCGCCGTGGATGGCCGTCTTCACGAGCGGGCTCTGCGCGACGACGCGGGCGGCCACGCGCGCCTGGCCCGAGTCGGCCGCGCCGTCCACCGCGACCCGGAAATGCCGCGTCGCACCCTCGGCATCGGCGACGAGTTGCTCGGCGAGCGAGTCGCAGACCTCGAGCACCGCGGCCTCGAACGCCGCCGCTGCGCTCGACCCTTCGCCGAAGGGCGCACCGCCCGCAGCGCCGTTGGCGAGCAGGATGCACGAGTCGTTGGTCGAGGTGTCGCCGTCGACGGTGACGCAATTGAATGTGCTGTCGGTGACGCGCGTCAGCCCTGGTTGGAGCACCGTCGCGTCGACCGGCGCGTCGGTGGTGATGAAGGCCAGCAGCGTGGCCATGTCGGGGTGGAGCATCCCGGCGCCCTTCGCGGTGCCCCCGACCGTGTAGGTCACACCGTCGACGCTGAATGTCGCCTCGGCGACCTTGGCCACGGTGTCGGTGGTCATGATCGCCCGCGCGACATCACCGCCGGCCGACGGTGACATGGCGAGCGCGGCCGCGCGTATGCCGCGCACCACCCGGTCCATGGGCATCGGCCGGCCGATCACGCCCGTGCTGCACACGAGCACGTCACTCGGGTCGAGATTGAGCGCATCACCCGCGGTGGTGCACATGACCAGGGCATCGCGGAATCCCTGCGCGCCGGTGCAGGCATTGGCGTTCCCCGCGTTGACGACGATCGCCGAGATCGGCGTGCCGCGTCGAAGCGTGAGTTGCGAGATCACCACCGGCGCCGCCTTGACGGTGTTGCGCGTGAAGACCCCCGCGGCGGCCGCCGGCGTGTCGGATCGGATCACCGCGATGTCGGTGCGGGTCTCGTTCCCATCACCGCGGATCCCGGCCGCCGCGACGCCGCCGCGGAAACCGAGTGGCGCGCACACTCCGGCGCGGGTCCGGGTCGCAACCGGCGCGCTCACGGCCACAGGACGCGGGACTCCAGCCCGGCCGTCTCGTCGAACCCGAATCGAACGTTCATGGCGTGCACAGCCTGGCCGCCACCGCCCTTGCCGAGGTTGTCGATGGCCACCGTGACAACCGCCATGCCGTCCTGCCATCCCGAGTGGATCGCCGCCCGGTTGGTCCCGGTGACGCTCTTGGTCGGCGGCGGAGCGTGCACGTGGTCGAGGAACGGGCTCGTCTCACAGAGCGCCGCGTAGAGCTCGTGAAACTGCGCCTCGGTGACCCGCGGACGGGGGCGCAGATAGGCGGTGGCGAGGATGCCGCGGGTCATCGGAATCAGATGTGGCACGAAGGTGAGGCGCACGTCACCGCCCGCCGCCGCACGCAGCTGCTCGAGCATCTCGGACTTGTGGCGATGTCCGCCGACGCCATACGCGTGCACCGACTCGTTGACCTCCGAGAAGAGGTTGGCGACCTTCGCGTCGCGGCCCGCGCCGCTCACGCCGCTCTTGGCGTCGACGACGATGTCCGTCTCGATGAGCCCCGCGCGGAGCGCCGGGACGCAGGCGAGCAGGGCTGCCGTCGGATAGCACCCGGGCACCGAGATGAGATTGGCGTCCAGCAGGCGCTCACGATCGAGCTCCACCATCGCGTACACGGCTTCACCGAGCAGGTCCGGGGCGGGGTGCTCGGCGCCGTACCACCGCCGATACGCGGCGGCATCCCGGAGGCGGAAGTCCGCCGAGCAGTCGATGACGGTTGCGCCGCCGGCGAGCCACCCGGGCGCGAGCGAGGCCGCGACGGTATGCGGCAGCGCCGCCATCACCACGTCCACGGCACCGGGGTCGAGGCTGTCCTCGATGACCAGGTCGACCGGGCTACCTGGGACGACATCGCAGTACCGCTTCCCGGCATTGCTGTGCCCGAGCACGCGCGTGAGCTGCACGCGCGGATGACCGGCGAGCAGGGCGGTGCACTGCATGCCGATGTAGCCGGTCGAGCCGACGACGGCGGCGCGAAGCGGGGTCGCCTGGGACATGACCGAGCAGTATACGGTCTATCTGCATACTTATGCAGTGGATCCGGGGCGCTCAGCCCTTGCGCAGTCCCTTGACCCCGAGGGTGCGCTGACGGGCCCGCTCCATGTTCACCGCGGCACCCACCAGGGCGAGATGCGTGAATGCCTGCGGGAAGTTCCCGAGCAGCTGTCCGCTGCGCACGTCCACCTCCTCGGAGAAGAGCCCGAGCGGCGAGCTGAAGTGCAGCAGTCGCTCGAACCTGCGCTCCGCCTCCTCGAGCTCGCCGCAGTGCGCGAGCGCGTCGACGAGCCAGAAGGAGCTGAGAAAGAAAGCGCCTTCGTCGCCACGCAGCCCATCGTCGCTCTCGTCCGTCCGGTATCGGTTGACCAGCACGCCTTCGCCGAGGTGCTGCGCGATGGCACGAACCGTCGAGTGCAGACGCGGATCCCTGTCGCGGAGGAACCGCGCCTGGAGCATGCGCAGGATCGAGGCGTCGAGCGCGTCGCTGTCGAACTCCTGCGTGAAGGAGTGGCGATGCTCCGACCATCCCCGAGTGGTGATCGCGCGGTGGATGCGCAGACGCGCGCGCCGCCACGCCGGCTTGTCGTACGGCAGGTCGTAGCGATCCGCGATGCGGATGCCGCGATCGACTGCGACCCAGCACATCAACTTGCTGTACACGTACTGGCGGCGCTCGCTGCGCACCTCCCAGATCGACGAGTCGGGCTCCTCCCAGCGCCGGATCGCGATCTCGACGATGTTGCTCAGCTCCTCCCAGAGCGTTTCGCTGATGACGCCGCCGCCGAAGCGCGCGAAGACATAGGCGCTGTCGAGCACCTCGCCATAGACGTCGAGCTGCAGCTGATTGACGGCGGCATTGCCCAGTCGCACCGGCCTGGAACCGCGATAGCCCTCGAGGTTGTCGAGGGTGTGCTCGGTAGCGTGGGCGTGCCCGCTCAGGTCGAAGAGATTGGGGATGTCCGTGGACCGGCGGTCGGCGAGGTGCCGGTGGGTGAGCCAGTCGAAGTACGCGGTCGCCTCAGCGGTGAGGCCGAGTTGAAAGAACGCGTAGAGCGTGAACGCCGCATCCCGCAACCATGTGTATCGATAGTCCCAGTTGCGCTCACCGCCGATGTCCTCGGGAAGGCTCGTGGTGGGAGCCGCGATGATCGCGCCCGTGGGCGCATAGGTCATGAGCTTGAGAGCGAGCGCGGATCGCCACACATGCTGCTGGTAGGGGCCGTGGTAGTCGACCTGGCCGACCCATCGCCACCAGTAGCGCTGACTCTCACGGAGCGAGGCACGGGCACGCTCGACGCTCCAGGGTCCCGCCCGGCAGGCCCCGGCCACCCCGGTGTGCAGTGCGAAGGCGACGGCGTCGGTCGCGCGGATATGGAAGCTGTCGTCCGGGCCGTCCAGCTCAACGGTCGAGCTGAGGCAGAGATGGAGCTTGTGGGCATCGGCGTGGAGCTGTCCGTCATCGAGTCTGAGCGTCACCGGCAACCGGGCGAACCCCGGGGCGGGATCGAAGACGTGGTGCATGGTCATCTCACCGGCCAGGCACTCCACCAACCTGATGACGCGGGGATGGTTGTGCGGCTTGGCGTGCTGGACGACGCTGTGCTCATCGACCGGCATGAAGTCGGTGACCACGACGACGCCGGTTCCGGTGGTGAAGACGGTGTCGAGCAGGTTGGTCCGGTCCCGGTAGCGCTGATGCACCTGATGCGGCTCGTCCGGATGGAGCTGCCAGCTCCCGCCCCTCCCGGCGTCGAGGATCCTGCAGAAGAGCGCGTCGTCGTCGAATCGGGGCAGGCAGAGCCAGTCGATGCTGCCGTCCTGACCCACCAGAGCCGCGGAGCGGCAGTCGCCGATCAGCCCGTAGGCCCCGATCGGGAGATACCCGTCGATCCGCTCGTGCGAGACGGTGCGACCCCTGGGCTCCTTGCGGCTAGTACTCGTCCTCGGGACGCGTCTCATCGTCATCGTCGGTGTCGGCTCCGGGCGGCGACTCCTCGGCATCGGACTGGAAGGTGCTCATCCCGAGCTCCCCGAGGTCGTCCTCGGCGTCGTCGGCGGCCGCTCGGCCGATCGTCTCCTCACCGTCGTCGTCCAGCGGGGTCGCATCGATCTCGCGAGACGACAGCAGCGAGTCCTTCGCATAGGGACGGAACTCCTCGCGACGGCCGCCCTTGGCGAGCGGGAACGACGACTTCCGGGCGTTCTCGGCGGCCTGGTACGTCTCACGGAGGATGATCTCGACCCGCTCGTCCTCCAGCCGGGCCACGGCGGCCGAGTAGCGGTTGCCGGTCTCCATGAGGGGAACCAGCCGGCGTGCGATCTTGGTGTCGACCTCACCGAGGGACACCCCTCGCGAGGTCTGCGCCCGAAGCGTGGACCCCTCCCGGTAGAGCTCGACGACGTCTCCCGGGGCGATGGAGACCGTGGCCGACTTCGACGGCGCGCTGAGCACGGTGATCGCGCTCTTGCCGGGCTCCTCGGTGAAGAGCTCGACGTCGATCGCGGCGGCCGAGCCGGCGGCGGTGCTCTTGCTCTCGAGCATCGCCGTGAGCTTGCGCACGTTCTTCTGGGCGATCAGGTTCAGCGGATTCAGCTGCAGCGAAGCCGAGTACGACGCAAGCGCCTCCTCGCGCTGGCCGAGCTCGGTGAGCGCCTTGCCGATGCGATTGAGGGTGTCCTCGTCGGCCCCATGGCGCTCGATGAGGGCCTGGTTCACGGCGAGCGCTTCCGCCCAGCGGCTTTCGAGCGCAAGCGCGATCGCCTCGTCGACGAACAGGCTGCGAGGCTTCACACGTTCTTCAGACACCAAACACCACTCCGGATTCAAGGGTCAATGACCGCTGCAAGTGCACTTGCTCCCGACCCACGGCCGAGAGAGGCAATCGGGTTCGCTATGATACCTGCTCAGTGAGGCGCGCCCGTTCCTTTTGCGATCTCTTGACACCGCGCCAGCCATGACGCGGATCATTTCGGTCGCGAATCAGAAGGGCGGTGTGGGCAAGACCACGACCGCCGTCAACCTCGCCGCGGCCATCGCCGAGGCCGGACCGAAGGTGCTCGCGGTCGACCTCGATCCGCAGGGTCATCTGACCATCAACATGGGGTGCCGCCGGCCCGACGAGCTGGAACGGACGATCTACGACCTCCTGACCGACCACCGCGTCAGCGTCGCCGACGTCCTGCTGGCATCCGAGGGCATGGGGCTCGATTTCATCCCTGCCAACATCGATCTCAGCGGCGCCGAGCTGCAACTGGTGACCGAGTTCGGTCGCGAATCGATTCTCAAGGAGAAGCTCGAGCCGATCGAGGGGCGGTACGACTACGTCGTCATCGACTGTCCGCCGTCGCTCGGGCTGCTCTGCATCAACGCGCTGGTCGCCTCGACGGACGTGATCATCCCGCTGCAGTGCGAGTACTTCGGCATGAAGGGGATGCAGCAGCTGCAGCGCACCATCGATCGCGTGCGCGCCAAGCTGAACAGCCATCTCCGAGTCGCCGGCATCCTGCCGACGCTGTACAAGTCGCGCACGCTGCATAGTCAGGAGGTGCTCGACCTCGTCAAGAGCGCCTACCCGGACCTCGTGTTCCCGATCACAGTCGACTCCTCGATCCGGTTCGCAGAGACGCCGCTCGCGGGCCAGTCGATCCTCGAGTACGCCCCGAACTCGCCTGGGGCTCGCTCCTATCGGGCCCTCGCCAAGGCCGTCATCGCCCAGGATCGCGACGACGACAACATCGAGGTCTCCGGGAGCGCGGAACGTCCACGCGAGCGGGTGCGCGCGGCCCGAGGGTGATGCGCGGATTCCGCCGCGCCCAGCTGCGCGGCAGCGACGAGCTCTTCCGCTCCGCGGAACCCGAGCAGCTCGACGCCCC
>DAIQQM010000190.1:0-1833 GCA_036786805.1 Candidatus Dormiibacterota bacterium
CGCGCCGGAACCGCCAGCCGCTCGGCCAGGGCACCTGGGAAGTCACCCCGGATCCCGATTTCGACCCGGTCCTCGCAGACGTTGTGGCGCCCCGACCGGCAGCGCGGGCAGTGCCCGCACCCGATCATCGTGTCGCCCGTGACCCGACGTCCGAGCCAGGTTGCGTCGACCCCGTCGCCGATCGCGGAGACCATGCCGCTCCATTCGTGCCCGAGTCGCATCGGATAGCGGGCGTGGCCCTGGTGCAGGTAGGCCATCTCGCCGGTCCAGAACTCGACGTCGGTCCCGCAGACGCCGCAACGGTGGATGTCGACCACGACCTGACCCTCGCCCGCGATGGGATCCGGCACGTCGAGGACGCCGCCCTCGCGCGGTCCGGTGACGACGAAGGCCCGCATCAGGTGGCCGCAGGCGGCACGGTCGCGTGCGTCCCCGCCCAGGGGGGCACCGGCAGCCCACGCACTCCCACGTCGACGGTGAACAGCCGGCCCGAGTCGGGAAAGCGCTCCAGCTGGGCGGCGGAGAGCTGCTCGGACGCGGTCGTGATGAGGAGCGTTTCAAGGTCCGCCCCGACGAAGGCGACGCTGCTGGTGTTCGGTGCCGCCACGTCCACGGCGGCGAGCTGCTCTCCCGAAGAGGAATAGCACCGGACCTCGCCGGCCCCCCACATGGCGATCCAGAGGTTGCCGTGCTCGTCGGCGCACAGGCCGTCGGGAAGGCAGCCGGCGATGTGCAGGAACAGACGGCGGCGTCCGACGGCACCGCGAGCGGCGCCATAGCCGCGCACCCACACGACCCCGGCGAGGGTATCGACGCTGTACAGCCGGTCCCCCAAGGGTGAGAAGGCGATGCCGTTGGACAGGCCGAGGTCGGAGTCGAGCTCGGTGATCCGTCCGTCGTCCTCCACCCGCACGAGGACCTCGTGAGCGGCGCCGCCGTCGAGCGCCATGCTTCCGACGAGCAAGCGCCCGGCGGGATCGCAGCCGGCGTCATTGAGCCGGCTCGCGGTCTGCTCGGCGAGGACGCGCGGGCCGGCGCTGACCACGCCCTCGGGGGAAACGCGGTACAGGACTCGCGCTCCCGCGACGAGGAGCTCGCCGTCGCGAGCGATCACCACCGCTCCCACGGTCTCGTCGAGGTGCCGCGCGCCGTCCTCCGTGACCCGCCCTGCAACCAGCATCCCCGTGTGCACCGCTCCCGCGTTGATGTCCACCCAGAGCAGCCTGCCGCGGACGGCGTCCCAGACCGGGCCCTCGGCGAGCCCGTAGCGCCGATCGGAGGCCGGGGTTGCGGAAAAGCGCTTCACAAGGTGACGGCGGAGCGGCCGCAACGCACTGCCATCAGGGCTCGACAATATAGGGCCTCGTTGGAAAGCCTCGTTCCGGTGATTGGAAAGGTGGTCAAGTGTGGCGGAGCAGAGAAGCGGCAAGTGGTATGCGGGCACCGACCGCAATGCCTTCATCCATCGTGCCTGGATGCGGCGGGGACTGCCGGCGCACGCTTTCGACGGCCGCCCGCACATCGCCATCGCCAACACCGCGTCTGATCTCACTCCGTGCAACGCCCACCTGAACGAGGTTGCCGAGAGCGTCAAGGAGGGCGTGTACGAGGCAGGCGGCATCCCCCTGAACCTGCCCGTGGTCTCGCTCGGCGAGACGCTGGTCCGGCCCACCGCGATGCTCTGGCGAAACATGGCGGCGATGGCGACCGAGGAGATGCTGCGCGCCAATCCGATCGACGGAGTGGTCCTGCTCGGTGGCTGCGACAAGACCATTCCGGCGCTGCTGATGGCGGCGGCATCGGTCGATCTCCCCGCGGTCGTGATCCCCGGCG
>DAIQQM010000124.1:0-6338 GCA_036786805.1 Candidatus Dormiibacterota bacterium
GTGTGTGTGCGGCTGAGCGGCGAGTTCGCAGTCGACCGCGTCGCGCTGAGCGGCGGCGTCTTCCAGAATGCTCTGCTCCTCGCCCGTGTCGAGAACCTCTTGCGCGATCGCGACCTTATCGTCTACACCAACCAGCAGGTCCCCGCCAACGACGGTGGCATCAGCCTGGGACAGGCGTTGGTTGCGGCATCCCGGGTGCGAGAGGCGATATGAGGTGAGCGTGCAGGTGCGACCCGACAGCGACACGGCGCCGGCCTCGGGTCGTGCGTACCTCGAAGCTCGCGTTGCGGCCTCCAACCGGGCCGGCGAAGCGTACTTCGGCCGTTACGCGCACGCCATCGCGGCATGCTCCGCGGCGATGGCGGACCGTTTCTTTGCGGGCGGGACGCTGCTCGTCTTCGGAACCGGGCCGCACGCCACCGATGCGCAGCACAACTCCGTGGAGTTCGTCCACCCCGTCCTCCCCGGATGCCGTGCCCTGCCCGCGCTCTCGCTGACCAATGACATGGCGACGGTCACGGGGATCCTGCAGGGGGATGCCGCCGCAGACGTCTACGCCCACCAGGTGCGCATTCTCGGCCGGGACGGGGACATCGCCCTCGCGTTCGCGCATGCGCCGGTGCACACGTCGATCGTCCGCGGGCTGTTGGCCGGCGCGGCGGCTGGGATCCTCACCGTCGCCCTCACCTCGGGTGACGATGCCGGCGGAGCGGGGGAGACCGACTTCGAGTTTCATGTCCCCGGCACCGACCGGGAGAGCGCGCACGAGCTCCATCTGGCCACCTATCACATGCTCTGGGAGCTGGTGCACATCGTCCTCAACCACCGCGGGATCGGAGTCGCCTCATGAGCGCCGACTGCCACGACGAGGTCTGCATCACATGCTCCGACCAGCTGCTCGCCATGGTGGTGACCGGAGTCGACAGTGAGAAGGGGATTGCGCGTGGGACCATCGACGGATTGGCAACCGAGGTCGGCATCGACCTGCTGGACGGGGTCACGGTCGGCGAGGTGCTGCTCTGCCATGGCGGCGTCGCACTCCAGCGCGCCACCCCTGCCGAGGTGAGCGCGTGAGCGAATCCGGGAGGGACCCGTTCTCCCAACTGCTCTATCCGATGCTCAGCCCGCAGCCGGCCGCCGGAGAGGCGCTGATTCTCGAGCTCGCGCAGGCGCCGATCGAGAAATCGGCGGAGAGCAACCGCCTCCGCCTCGAGCTGCTCGATGAGTTCGGTGACGAGATCGTGGACGCTGCCGATGAGATGGCCGCGGCCTTCCGGCGAGGCGGCCGTCTGCTGGCTCTCGGCAACGGTGGCAGTGCCACGTCGGCGGCCGACTTGGTGACCGAGATGCTCGTACCGTCCGGCGGCCGCGGGCCCGTCCCCGCACTCTGTCTCACCAACGACATCGCCGTGATCACCGGAATCGGCAACGACGTCGGTTTCGCCGACGTGTTCGTTCGCCAGATCATCGCGCTCGGGCGCGAGAACGACGTCGTGCTCGCCGTCTCGACCAGTGGCAACTCCGAGAACCTCATCCGTGCCCTCGGCGAGGCACGGCGTCGCGGGATGCGCACCATCGCCATCTCCGGGTACGACGGCGGACGGCTCGCGCGCGAACGGGTCAGCGATCATTGCTTCGTCGTTCGGTCCAGCAGCGTCCACCGGATTCAGGAGGTGCAGATGACGCTCTATCACCTCCTCACCGATCTCGTGCACCGTGCACTGGAAGGAGAGCCGGCATGTGCCTAGCGATTCCCGCCCGTCTCGTCGAGTACGTCGACGAGGACCGCATGTACGGGAAGGGCGAGCTCGGCGGCGTCCAGCGCCGGATCAACACCTCGCTCCTGGTTGGAGAGGATGCCACCGAGCCCGGCGAGTACGTGCTCGTGCACGTCGGCTTCGCGCTCAGCCGCGTCAGTGAGATCGAGGCGGCCGAGACCCTGCGCATTCTCGAGGCGATGGGCGCTGCATATACCGACGAGGTCGAGCAGATCCGCGAATGGCAGTCGGCGGAGGAGGAGCTGGTCGGAGCCGACTCCCGTGAGCGCGATGGGATGCCGGCATGAAATTCGCAGATGAGTTCCGCGATGCCGACATCGCCCGTGCCCTCGGTGCGCGGATCGCAGCCGAGTCCGGCGGCCGGCACTGGAAGATCATGGAGGTGTGCGGCGGCCACACGCACACGATCTTCAAGTACGGCATCGAGGATCTGTTGCCGAGCAACGTCGAGCTGGTGCATGGGCCGGGCTGCCCCGTCTGTGTGATCCCGATGGGTCGCCTCGACGACGGCATTGCCGTCGCGCATCAGCCGGGGGTCATCTTCACGTGTTTCGGTGACCTGATGCGCGTCCCCGGCAGTGAGGGAAGCCTGCTCGACGCCAGGGCAGCAGGAGCCGACGTGCGCATGGTGTACTCGCCGCTCGATGCGTTGAAGATCGCGCAGCAGAACCCGGACAAGCGGGTGGTCTTCTACGCGATCGGCTTCGAGACGACGGCGCCCTCGACGGCGCTGACCCTGATGCGCGCCAAAGCGGAGGGCATTCGCAATCTCTTCGTCTTCTGCAACCACGTGACCATCATCCCGCCGATGAAGGCGATCCTCGATTCGCCGGATCTGCAGCTCGACGGGTTTCTCGGTCCGGGACACGTGTCGACGGTGGTCGGGATCCGTCCCTTCGAGTTCGTCACCAACACCTACAGGAAGCCTGTGGTCGTCGTCGGATTCGAGCCGCTCGACATCCTTCAGGGCGTGCACATGATCATCGAGCAGATCCGCGAAGGACGGTGCGAGGTCGAGAACCAGTACAGGCGGGTCGTCCACGACGATGGCAACCCGAGGGCGCTCGAGGTGCTCGCCCGCGTGTTCCAGTTGCGCTCTCACTTCGAGTGGCGCGGACTCGGCTTCATCAGCCAGAGCGCCCTCGAGCTGCGGGACGAGTTCGCGGCATACGACGCCGAGAAGGTGTTCTCCGTGCCCGGCGTGCGCGTGGCCGATCCCAAGGCGTGCCAGTGCGGCGAGGTGCTCAAGGGCGTGCTCAAGCCATGGGAATGCAAGGTCTTCGGCACGGCGTGCACTCCCGAGACGCCGATCGGCACCTGCATGGTGTCGTCCGAGGGAGCGTGCGCCGCGTACTACAACTTCGGCCGCTACTCGCGTGCGCGTGAGCGCGAACGCGTCCTGGCGTCCGGCGAGCGCGCCGTTGGCAACGGTCATGCCGATGGCAACGGCAACGGCACGATCGCCGAGCATGAGGTCCGGCCCATTCCGGTGCGGGCACGATGACCGAGATCGTCGTCGAGCCCGGGAGCGGGGCCGCGATCAAGGCGGCGTCGGGAAGCATCGCCGACCCCGAACAGCGGGTGCTCGAGCGCATCGCCGAGATTCGGAAGCGCAAGCCGTTGCTCCGTGAGGACGCGATCACGATGAGCCACGGTGCCGGAGGCAGAGCCAGTCACACGCTGGTCACCGCGCTCTTCGGCGACATCCTCAGCAACCCGGTGCTCGACCAGCTCGGCGACCAGGCGGTGCTGTCCCTCCCCGGCGTCGATCACATGGGCCTCGCGGTCACCACGGACTCATTCGTGGTCAGCCCGCTGTTCTTTCCCGGGGGCGACATCGGCGAGCTCGCTGTCAACGGAACGATCAACGATCTCGCGGTCGGTGGCGCGACTCCGCTGGGCATCTCCGCGGCCTTCATCCTCGAGGAGGGGCTCGACGTCGCGACGCTTCGCCGCGTTGTCGAATCGATGCGGCGGGCCGCGGATCGGGCGGGCGTCAGCGTGGTGACCGGTGACACCAAGGTGGTTCCGCGAGGCAAGGCCGATCAGCTGTTCATCACCACCACCGGCGTGGGTGTCGTTGCGCTGCCGCAGCGCGTCGCCATCGAGCGAATCGTGCCGGGTGACGTCGTCGTCCTCAGTGGCGCGATGGGCGACCACGGCAGCACGGTGATGCTCGCTCGCGGCGACGTGGATCTCGAGGCGGACACCCTGCGCAGCGACACCATGCCCCTGCATGGGCTTACCACCGCGCTCCTCGATGACGGCATCGATGTGCACTTCATGCGTGACGCGACCCGGGGTGGGGTCGCTACCGTCCTGAACGAGATCGCGCAGTCAGCCGGGGTCGCGGTCGCGATCGATGAGACGTCACTGCCGGTTCACGATGCCGTTCGTGGCGTCGCCGAGATCCTCGGGATCGATCCCCTCTACATCGCCAACGAGGGCAAGCTCGTGGCCATCATCGCCAGGGAGGATGCGGGGAGGGCGGTCGAACTCATGCGATCCCGCCCCGAGGGTGCCGAGGCGGCCGTCATCGGCGAGGTGATGGCGGATCCGGAAGGGATGGTCTTCCTCCGCACCGGGTTCGGGGGCACCCGGGTGGTGGACATGCTGGTCGGCGACCCGCTGCCCCGAATCTGCTGAGCGACCGCCCGCACGCGCACGGACGCGATCCTCGATGCATCGCTCCGGCGCAACGCCACCTCCTAGTCCGCGGGGACGATTCGCTCCTCGCCCGTTCGGCTCTCCGGCGCTTCGGTGAACCAACGGCTCTTGTAGATGTCCTCAGCCTCGATGCGCATCAGGTCGTCTCGGGTCAGCAATCTCGCGTCGGAGACGAGGCGGTTGGCCTGCCGGAGGCGCGCGCGCTCGAGCGCGTTGCGGACGCTCCGCGCATTGGCGAATCGCGGCTGCGTCATGCGCCGAAGCATCAGCTCACGGAAGGCCGGCTCCGCATCCCTGGAGAATGCGTAACGCTGGCCGTCGAGCATGATTCGCGCGATCGCGACCAGCTCGTCGAGCGAGTAATCGGGGAAGTCGATGTGATGGGCGATCCGTGAACCCATCCCCGGGTTGCTGCTGAAGAACTGATCCATGCGATCGCGGTAGCCGGCCAGGATGACCACGATGTCGTTGCGCTGATTCTCCATGACCTGCAGGAGGATTTCGATCGCCTCCTGACCGTAGTCGCGCTCGTTCTCCTGTCGATGCAGGTAGTAGGCCTCGTCGATGAAGAGGACACCACCCATCGCACGTTTCAGCACCTCGCGTGTCTTCGGCGCGGTGTGGCCGATGTACTGTCCGACCAGCTCGTCGCGCGTCACCGCCACCAGGTGTCCCTTGGCGAGATACCCGAGCCGGTGGAGGATCGTCGCCATGCGCATCGCGACGGTCGTCTTGCCGGTGCCCGGGCTCCCGGTGAAGCACATGTGCAGGTTGGGACGTTCCGCCTCGAGGCCGAAACGACGCCGGGCCATGTCGACGACCAGCAACGCCGCGATCTCACGGATACGGGTTTTCACGGGATCGAGCCCGACGAGCTCGCGATCCAGGTCGTCGATGACCTCGAACACGCCGGACTTGCGTGCCTCGGCCTCGACGTTGATGCCTTCCGGGATTGCGAGCTCCGGCTCGGTCGCACCGCCGGCGAGCGCGCCGTTCCCGCTGCCGGTCTGGGGCGCCGCCGTGTTCAGAGGCAGCGCTGCGGGACGAGGCATCCCGAAGGGCACGTGGGATTCCCGAGTCATGCCTCAGCGCTCGTAGCGCTCTCCGGGGGCGCGATCCGCCGCGTACGGGTGCAGCGTGTAGCGGACCTGCCGGTCGGGACCCTCCTGGCGCTCCAGACGGAAGCCCATCTCATTGCTGGGACGCTGGACGATGAAGCTCAGGGCCGTCGTCTGGCGGCCGAGTGTCCGGTCGTAGGCGTTGACTCGAATGTAGCGAGCGGGATACGCGTCCCGGCAGCGCTGCACCTCCAGCAGGATCGCGGCGGGATCGCGCAGGTCGAACATCGGCAGCCCCCACATGTCCCAGAGGAAGTTGCGGGGATGGGGATCGTCGGTGAACTCCACCGACAGGGCCCAGCCGTTGTCGAGCGCGTACTGCAGCTGCGCTTTCAGCTGCGCGTCGGTGAGCGGCGGAAGGTACGAGAAGGTTCCCTGAGTGAGATGCATCGGGGTGCTCCCTAGGCGGGCGTTGCCGTGGTGGTGACGTCCGGCGTGTCCGTCGATTCGTAGTTGAAGCTGATGTCGCCCCAGACGTCGAGCGCAGCGCGAAGCGGCGCGCACCAGCGACCGGCCGAGCGCAGGATCTCGGGACCCTCGGTGAGGTAGTCGCGGCCCTCGTTGCGTGCCTGCACGAGGATCTCCACGGCGGTCCGGTTTGCGGTCGCCCCGGCGGCGACGCCCATGGGATGTCCGATCGTGCCACCGCCGAACTGGAAGATGACGTCCTCTCCCAGGTGGTGGAGGAGCTGATGCGTCTGGCCGGCATGGATGCCGCCTGAGGCGACCGGCATCACGCCCGGCATCGACCCCCAGTCCTGGTCGAAGTAGATGC
>DAIQQM010000125.1:0-6335 GCA_036786805.1 Candidatus Dormiibacterota bacterium
CCGGCGCGGCGACGCCCGTCACCGCGGCGAGTCGAGCAACCGGCGAGCCACCTCGAGCACCCTGCGCTCCGCGATGGGCAGCGCGTCGCCGAACTCGGCGCCGGCGGCGCGTCGGTGGCCGCCACCTCCGAAGGGCGTGCAGACCTGGGTGGCGTCAATCGGCTCACGGGTGCGCACGCTGATCTTGGTGCGGTCAGCGGCATGCTGCTTGAAGAGGATCGCGATCTCCATGGTGTCGATGCTCTGCAGCGCGTCGATGATCGCCTCGGCGTCCTGCAGGTCGGCTCCGGCCTGTTCGAGCATCGCGGCGGTGACCTCGGACCAGAGCAGGCGCCCGTTCATCTCGGAGTGGAGCTGTGCGACCGCGAGGCCCTCGAGGCGCACCTGCGCCAGGGTGCGCGACTTGTAGCTCTTGAGCGCGACCCAGCCGGGGTTGGCCCCGGCCGCCACCAGCGCGGCCCCGAGGCGCAGGGATGCTTCGGTGGTGTTCTCGTGCCGGAAGCCTCCGGTGTCGGTGAAGAGGGCCGCGTAGAGGTTGGTGGCGACCGCCGGCGCAATCGGCGCGCCAAGCTCGCAGAGGAGGCTATGGATCACCTGCCCGGTCGCGCTCGCGGCCGGGTCGACGAGGTTGATCGTTCCGAAAGCGGTGTTGCTGAGATGGTGGTCGATGTTGACCACCGTGGCGGCTCGCGAGACCTCGCCTTTGCGCTCGCCAAACCGTCCCAGCGTCGCGCAGTCGAACGTGAAGACGGTGTCACCGAGCGGCGCCCCACCGGTTTCGACCATCTCGAACCCGGGCAGGTAGGCGAGCAACCGTGGCAGCGGCTCCGGAACGACGACCCGAACCCTGTGCCCCTGCGCACGCAGGGCGAGCGCGAATCCCAGCGCGGAGCCGAGGCTGTCCGCATCGGCGTCCTTGTGCGCCAGGCACGTGATCTGAGCGGTGGTCGTGATGACCGTGCGGATCGGCTCGACGACGTCCTCGAGTCGTGGCCACGCCGTGGGAGCGGCAACCGTCATTCGGGAACCTCCACGGCTGCCTCGACGGGACGTTCGTCGGCGAGGTCTCTGAGGAGCGTGCTCACCCTCACGCTGTAGGCGATCGACTCGTCGAGCTCGAAGTGGAGCCGGGGAATGCTCCGCAGGTTCTCGAGCCGCCTGCCCAGTTGAGCACGAAGGAACCCCTCGGCGTGTCCGAGCGCATCGACGACCTTCTGGCGCTCGGCGTCGTCGCCGAGCGCGCTGACCGCCAGCCAGGCCTCGCGAAGATCCGGGCTCACGCGGACGCGCGAGATCGACGCGAACCGGACCCTCGGATCCTTGATCTCGGTGAGCATCATCGCCGAGATCTCCTCACGAAGCTGCTCGCCCACCCGCTCGCGGCGCGGGCTGCGAGCTCCCGAGCGAAGCGTCATGCGTTCTGCTGCTCCATCGTGAACGCCTCGAGGATGTCGCCCTCATGGAAGTCGGAGAAATCGGCGAGGGTGATGCCGCAGTCGTAGCCGTGGGTCACCTCGCGCACGTCGTCCTTGAAGCGCTTGAGCGCGTCGATGCGGCTCTGGGCGATCTCCTTCGAGTCCCGCAGGACGCGGCACGTGGCGTTCCTGGTGATCCTGCCGTCGAGAACGTGCGATCCCGCGATGGCCGGCCTGCCGTCCACCTGGTAGACGCGCCGAACCTCGGCGCGGCCCTGCGTGACCTCGATCATGGTCGGCTGGTAGAGGCCCTTGACGGCCTTCTCGATGTCGTCGGTCACCTGGTAGACGACGTCGTAGAAGCGGACGTCGACACCCTGCGCCTCGGCGGCTGCGCGGGCGTGGTCGTCGGGACGGACGTTGAAGCCGATCACGATCGCGTCGGTGACCGCCGCGAGGTTGACGTCGGATTCGCTGACGGCGCCGACGCCCTCGCCGACCACCTTGATCTTCACCGTCGGGTCCTCGATCTTGGTCACCTGGCTGTGCAGGGCCTCGAGCGAGCCGTTCGCCTCCGCCTTGAGGACGAGGTTGAGCGACTTCATGTCGCCTTCCGAGATGTTCTGGGCGAGGTCCGCGAGGGTGATCCGGCGCACCGGTTGCGCCAGGCGCTGCTTCTCGGCGAATCCGCGCTGCTCTGCCTTGGCGCGCGCACCCCGCTCGGTCTCGACGACCTCGAAGATCTCGCCGGCCATCAGGACCTCGGAGAGACCGGTGACCACGACGGGCGTGCTCGGCCCCGCCTCCTTGATGCGCTTCCCGCTGTCGTCGACCAACGCTCGAACCTTGCCGTACGCCGGACCCGCGACCAGGTTGTCCCCGACGCGCAGGGTCCCGTTCTGCACGACCAGGGTGGCGATCGCGCCGCGCCCACGCTCGAGGTGCGAGTCGATCACGGTCCCGACGGCCCTGCCGTTGGGGTCGGCCTTGGGCTCGACGTACACGTCGGCGACGTCGAGCACGCTCTGAAGGAGGTCCTCGATGCCCTCGCCGGTCTTGGCGCTGGTGCGCACCACCGGGACGTCGCCGCCGAACGCTTCGACGACAACCTCGCGGTCGGCGAGTTGCTGCAGGACGCGGTCGGGATTGATCCCGTCCTTGTCGATCTTGTTCATGGCGACGACGATCGGTACGCCCGCCGCGCGGATGTGCTGGATCGCCTCCTCGGTCTGCGGCATCACCCCGTCGTCGGCGGCGACCACCAGGATGGCGACATCGGTGACATCCGCTCCCCGGGCGCGCATCGCGGTGAACGCCTCGTGCCCCGGGGTGTCGATGAACGTGATGTGACGGCCGTTGTGCTCCACCTGATGAGCGCGGATCACCTGGGTGATCCCCCCCGCCTCGCCGGACGCGACCTTGGTCGTGCGGATGGCGTCGAGCAGCGACGTCTTGCCATGGTCGACGTGGCCGAGCACCGCGACGACGGGCGGCCGTGGCACGAGCGTGCCGGGTGCCGCACCGGACAGGTCGAGGAGTGGATGGCGGCGACGCCCGGCCGCCGGGGCGCCCGGCGCCGTCTGGGCGACGGCGTCCTCCGACTCGGCTTCGAATCCGAAGTGATCGGCGGCGAGGGCCGCGGTGTCGAAGTCGACCGACTGGTTGAGCGCGGCCATCACGCCATTGCTCATCAGGTACTTGATCAGCTGGGGACCCGACACCTCGAGGCGTTCGGCGAGCTCAGCGACCGTGAGACCTGCCGGCAGGGTGACTTTCTTGACCGTGGCTATGTCGATTCCTCCGTGACGAGCTCCCGCAGTGCTGCGGCGAGGGTGGGCTCGTCGATTACATCATCCCCGACCCGCAGCGAGCGCGCCAGGGATCGGTGTCGCCGTGACTGGCGCAGACAGGTGATACCCGTTTCCCGGCAGAGGTACGCGCCCCGGCCCGGACAGTGTCCGGACGGATCAAGGGTAACCCGCTCGGGGCCGTGGGTGACCGCCAGGCGGATGAGCTCGCTCTTGGGGCGGACCCTTCGGCACCCGGCGCACGTCCGAAGCGGCGTCGAGGTGGTCACTCGATCAGCCCTCGGGAGGACTGTCGCCCTCGCCGTCGTCGGGTCGGATGTCGATGCGCCACCCCGTGAGGCGGGCCGCCAGGCGCGCGTTCTCACCGCCGCGACCGATCGCCAGCGAGAGCTGGTCCGCGGACACGGTGATGTGGGCGGTCCTGGTCTCGAGATCGAGTTCCACCCCTCGCGCGGTGGCGGGGATGAGGGAGTTCATGACGAACGTCGCCGGGTCGGCGGACCAGGCGACGATCTGCACCTGCTCCTCGCCCAGCTCGGAGGTGACCGCGCGCTGGCGGACCCCGTTTCTGCCGATGCACGCCCCCTGGGGGTCCACGTCTCCCTCCGGTGCGTCGACCGCCACCTTGGTCCGGCGCCCCGGGTCGCGGGCGATGGCGCGGATCACGACCTGCCCGGTCTGCAATTCCGGGACCTCCTGCTCCATGAGGCGCTGGACCAGCTGTGGATGGGACCGCGACACCACGACGACCGCGTCGGGCCCCTTGCGGCGCCCCTCGACGATCACGACCTTGATGTGGTCCCGGACCGCGAGCCGTTCACCGGGGATCTGCTCCTCGGGCGGCAGCATGCCCGGAACGCCCGCCGCATCGACGTACCAGATCGATCCCATCCGCCGCTCGACGATGGCGTCGCGCAGGACGCCGCGCTGGCTCGAGCCCTCACCGAGGATCCGGCGCTGTTCCACGCTCGCGAGACGCTCGGCAACCGCGGTTCGTGCGGCGGCGGCCGCCTGCCTGGGGAAATCGGGAACGTCCACCTCGAGCAACTGCTCGACGCCGTCGTCGTCGATGCGATACACGACAAACGTTCCGGACTCCAGGTTCACCCGGGCGCGCACTCCGGGATCGTCGTCGACGAGCCGGCGATATGCCTTCGCAACCCCCTGCTCCACCGCGCTCGTGATGTCGGCCTCGCTCAGCGGGGTCGCCGCGGCGAGATCGCGGAGCGCGCTCAGGGTCACGGCCGGCGCCGGCATCAGATGTCGACGACGATTCGCGCCGCCACCACCGCTCCGATCGCGAAGGGAACGGCCCGGGTGGTTCTCCGATCGCGGATCTCGATCTCGGCCGCATCGCCGGAGACGGAGACGAGCTTGCCTTCCAGCACCAGCTCCGACTCCCCCTCGCGCAGGCGGACGTTGACGCGACGTCCCATGGCGGCAGCCCACTCCTCGGGTCGCCGGATCGGCCGCTCGGCCCCCGGCGAGCTCACCTCCAGCCGGTAGGGATGGTCGATCGGATCATTCACGTCGAGCACGGCGGAAGCCGTGTTGGACGCGCGTTCGCAGTCGTCGAGGGTCACGCCGCCGTCGGGGCGGTCGATGACCAGGCGCAGCACCGCGCCCCGTCCGTGCCCGGACCACTGCACGTCGACGAGCTCGAGGCCGAGATGGGCGAACGACGGGCGCAGGAGTGACGCGATCCCGGAGACGGCGTCGGTGTTCATATGTGGTGCCGTGGCGCCGGACGGTGCCTACGCCGTCCGGGGAGCGACCCGTCTCCTGCCGGCCGGCGGTGTGACCGCTCGTGAGCCGCGTGCCTTGTCCCAGGCGACCAGCAGCGTGCTGGCGTTGAAGATCGAGCTGTAGGTGCCCGTGACGATGCCGATCAGGAGCGCGAGGACGAACCCGCGGATCGAGTCCCCGCCGAAGATCACCAGCGACAGGAGCACGAACACAACCGTGAGCGACGTGTTCAGCGACCGCGTCATGGTCTGCACCGTCGAGAGGTTGATGACCTGGTCGAAGGTCAGCCGCGGCCCGACGCGCAGGTTCTCGCGCACGCGGTCGAAGACCACGATGGTGTCGTGAATCGAGAAGGCCACCGATGTCAGCACGGCGGTGACGAAGAGCGAGTCGACCTGTCCTAAGTTCGAGAAGTGTCCGAGGATCGCCCAGATCCCGGCGAGCACGAACACGTCATGGAGCAGCTTGAAGAACGCGCAAGCGCTGAAACGCCACGGAGAGATCGCCCGCTGACGCCGGAAGGCGAAGGCGAGGTACACGGCGATCGCTCCCGCGGCGACGAAGATCATGATGATCGCGCCCGTGACGAGGCTCGCGGCGATGGTCGGGCCGACCTGCTGCACGCTGATGTCCGGCTGGTTCGTGGACGCGTTGGTCGCGATCTTGAAGTTGGAGTCGAGCGTGTTCTCGATCCGCAGGAGCTGCTCGCTGTCCGAGGGCAGCGTCGAGATGGCGAAATGGCTGGCCTGGTTGCCGCTGGTCCCCTCCGCCTGCACCTGGGGACGCAGGCCCGCGAAGTTCTTGTCCATCACCGAGGCGACCTGCGCCTGGGTCACCGACCTCGAGAAGCCGACGTCGATGACGTTGCCACCCTTGAAGTCGATGCCGAGGTTGAAGCCCCAGAAGAGGATCGCGAGGATGCCCGGGATGATGACCGCCAGGGATCCGGCGAAATACCAGTTGCGGTTCTTGACGATGTCGAATCGCCCTCGAGGCGGGTGCTCGGCGAACTCCTCGTGGATCTCCGTGTAGAGACGCGGGTCCCGACCGATCCTCCAGCTCAGCACCCACGCGAACAGCGAGCGCGTGATCGTGATCGCGGTGAAGAAGGAGACGATGACACCGATGGCGAGCGTGATCGCGAACCCGCGGATGACGTCGGTGCCGAAGAAGGCGAGGATCGCGCACGTGATCAGCGTCGAGATGTTGCTGTCACGAATGGCAGGAAACGCGCGGCGGAACCCGGTCTCCACGGCGAGCGGCACCGTTCTCCCATGACGTAACTCGTCACGGGTTCTTTCGAAGATCAGCACGTTGGCGTCCACCGCCATGCCGACGCTCAGGACGAAGCCCGCCAGGCCTGCGA
>DAIQQM010000027.1:0-10819 GCA_036786805.1 Candidatus Dormiibacterota bacterium
GATGAAGTCGGCGATGCCGATCCCCGCCGTGCCCGCGCCGAACACCACGACGCGGTGCTCGGCCAGTGACATCCCAGCGACGCGCGTCGCCGCCAGCACCCCGCCGAGCACCACAGCACCGGTTCCCTGCATGTCGTCGTTGAACGTGCAGATCCGACTGCGATAGCGCTCGAGAATCCTGCGCGCGTTGCCCGCGCCGAAGTCCTCCCAATGGAGCAGCGCCTTCGGGTAGTGCGACGTGGCCGCCTGCACGTACCGGTCGACGAACTCGTCGTAGGCGGCGCCGCGCGCGCGCTCGTGACGCGCACCCATGTACGCCGGGTAGTGGAGCAACTCCTCGCGATCGGTCCCGACGTCGAGCACGAGCGCGATCACCCGGGTGGGGTCGATCCCCGCTGCCGCGGTGTACACCGCGAGCTTCCCGACCGAGATGTCGATGCCGCCGACCCCCCAGTCGCCGATGCCGAGGATCTGCTCCGCATCGGTCGCGACGATCAGGTCGATGTCGTCCGGGCCGGCTCCCAGGTTGTCGAAGGCAACGTCGATGCGATCCGCATCATCGATGCACAGATAGAGTCCCCGCGGCCGCTGGAATTCCTTGCTGTACCGCTCGATCGCCTCGCCGATCGTCGGCGTGTAGACGATCGGCAGCATCTCTGCAAGATGCTCGCGGAGGACCCGGAAGTAGAGCACCTCGTTCCGATCGTGGAGCGAGTCGAGGAAGAGGTGCTTGGCAAGGTCGTCGCCCTGGTGCCGGTACTGCGCGTACGACCGCTCCGCCTGCAGCTCGATGGTGGTGACCGCGGTCGGGAGCAGCCCGTCCAGGCCGAGCGCGGCGCGCTCCTCGAGCGTGAATGCCGACCCCTTGTTGAGGAAGGGCGCTTCGAGGATGTCCTGACCTCGCAAGGTCGTCTCATACGCTCCGTCCGGAGCGGTCGTGAAATGGCGTCTGTTGGCAACGGCCGTCACCTGGTCACCTCCGATGCGGCGATGCTGTGGCGCGTGAACGGGGAAAGCCGGCGAACGATGCGTCGCGCAAGCCGGTCGGGGTGCGTCGTCGGCGGCTTGGCGAAGGCGCGCGGATGCGCGGCGTAGAAGATGTCCTTGGCGAATTCCACCAGACCAAGATACGTCACGATCATGGCGAGGAGGATCAGGAAGAACACCGGCGGGAGCGGCGCGAAACCGAGAATCCCGGCAACCGGCGTGAAGGGCACGATCGCGCCGACCACAGCGCACACCGTCGGGACGATGAGCATCGCATGGCTCGGCCGGCTTCGGAAGAACGGAATGCGGCGGGTGCGGATCACGTAGATCACCAGCGTCTGGGTGGCGAGCGACTCCACGAACCAGCCGGTGCGAAACTCGCTGTGCCCCGCCTTGAGCAGCTCGAGCATCACGAAGAATGTCAGGAAGTCGAACACCGAGCTCACCGGCCCGAACACGATCATGAAGCGGCGCACGAACGCGATGTCCCAGGCCGCCGGACGGGCGAGGGTCTCGGAGTCGACCGCATCAGTCGGTATCGCAAGCTGCCCGGCGTTGTAGAGCAGGTTGTTGAGCAGGATCTGCGATGGGAGCATCGGCAGGAACGAGAGGAAGACCGACGCCGCCGCGGCGCTGAACATATTGCCGAAGTTCGACGACGTGGCCATGAGCACGTACTTGATCGTGTTGGCGAAGACCCGGCGCCCCTCGACGACACCGTCGGCGAGCACGCCGAGATCCTTGTCGAGCAGCACGATGTCGGCGGCATCCTTGGCGACATCGGTCGCTGAATCGACCGAGATGCCGACGTCGGCGTGGTGCAGGGCAACCGCGTCATTGACGCCGTCGCCGAGAAAGGCCACATCGACACCAGTGCGCCTCGCGACCTTGATGATGCGGGACTTCTGATCGGGACTGACCCGGGCGAAGACCATGGTCGTGGTGATCGCAGCGGCCAGCTGCGTGTCGTCCATCGCTTCGAGCGCGGCCCCGTTGAGCACGCTGCCCGGGTCGACGCCGATCTGCGTGCACACGGTCGCCGCGACCGTGCCGTTGTCACCGGTGATGATCTTCACGTCGATACCGAGGCCGCGCAGCCTCGCGATTGCCACGCCTGCGCCGGCTTTGGGGCGGTCCACGAACGTCAGGAAGCCCACGAGATTCAGGTTGCACTCGTCCGCCCGGGTCAGATGGTCCATGGTGGCCGGTCGCGTTGCCACGGCCACCACCCGAGCCCCCTCGTGGAACAGCCCGTCGAGGGTTGAGGCCGCAGCGGGTGCCGGCGAGGTGCACTGCGCGAGCACCGCCTCGGGCGCACCCTTGGTCACCAGGATGCGGCCGTCCGGCCCGTCGACCAGCACCGAGGCAAGCTGACGTTCGTGATCGAAGGGCAGGCGGGCAACCCGCGTGTAGGCCGAGGGTTGCGACGCAAGCAGACTCGGGTCCCTGCTCCGGTTGTCCGCCCACAACGCCTGGTCGAGCGTGTTTCCCCCGACCGGCCCGTCCCGCCCCGGTGTCGACTCGTTGCAGACCAGCCCGAAGACCAGTGGGGCGTCGGAGGGCGCACCGTCGGGAGCGAGGCTGCGGTCGAACGTGATCGCACCATCGGTGAGCGTCCCCGTCTTGTCGGTGAAGAGGATCTGGATGTTGCCGAGATCCTCGATGGCCACAAGACGCTTCACCAGCACGCGCTTGCGTGCGAGAACGCGGGAGCCGCTCGACAGGCCCACCGTGACGATCGCCGGCATCAATTCCGGTGTGATGCCCACGGCGATCGCCAGCGAGAAGAGCAGCGCGTCGAGGATCGGCTTGTGGAAGGCGATGTTGCAAACAAAGATCGTCAAGGTCAGGACACCCGCGACGCGCACCAGCAGCGTCGAGAAGCTGCTCAGGCCCTGCTGAAACGCGGATGCGGTGGCGCGCTCCGCCAGCCCTGCCGCGATGCCACCGAATGCCGTCGCCGTTCCGGTCGCGACGACCACGCCGTGACCCGCTCCCTCGTGGACGATCGTCCCCATGAATGCGCACGACGGAAGGTCGACGCCCGCCGCCGCAGGCTGCGGTTCCGCCGTCTTGGTGACGGGCAGCGACTCACCGGTGAGCACCGCCTCGTCGCATTCGAGCGCGTCGACGTCGAGCAGGCGCAGGTCGGCGGGCACGATGTTCCCGACGGCGAGGCTCACGACGTCGCCGGGTACCAGCATGATCGTGTCGACCAGCTGATCCCTGCCGTCGCGACGGACCATCGCGCGGTGGTGGATCTCCTTGTGCAGCGCTTCCACCGCGCTCTCGGCGCGGAACTCGTTTATGAAGCTGAGCAGGACGCTCACCGCCACGATCGCGGCGATGATCACCGCGTCGGTTGGATCGCCGGTGAATCCCGAGACCGCCGCGCAGGCGAGCAGGAGCAGCAGCAACGGGTTGCGAAACTGGCGGATCAGCACGCCGGTCGCGGTGATGCGATGCTCACGGAGGACGTTCGCCCCAAGTACCTGGAGGCGAGTGGCGGCCTCGGTGGAAGCGAGGCCCTGATCGGTCGTGCCGAGCGCTGCCAGGACGGCTCCGGCGCCGGTACGAGCCGCGGTGGCGAGGGTCATGCCCCCGGCCGCGGCGGGCTGACCAGCAGACCGATTCGCCATCGGGTGGCGCCGGCGGTCCTACGCGCTCGAGGCTCGAGGAACGAGCAGGAGTGGCAGCTGGGTGTGGTGGATCAGCGACCGCGAGACGCTGAACTGCGTCACCCGGTGCAGGAGGCTGCTGCCGCGAGCGCCGATCGCGAGCAGATGGAGCCCGGGGGTGGTGGCCGCGGTGCGGAGGGCTGACGCCACATCGGGACCGACCACGACCCGCACCGTCACGGCTGGACCGCTCTCGGTGCGAAGCCTCGCTGCCAGCTCCTCGAGGCGCCGTGTCGCCTCGGCGATCGCCTCGTCGCGGTCGTCGTCCTCGCTGTTGACCACGGCGACGAGCTCGAGCTCTGCACCGGAGCAGCGAGCGACCCATGCGGCGAGGCCCGCAGCGCGCAGCGCCTCAGGCAGGAGGTCGCACCCCACGACGATGTGCTGCGGCGGCCACGCCTGCCCGTCCTCCCGGACGAGCAGCACCGGTCGCAACGAATGGTGGATGACGTCCTCCGACACCCGGTATGTGAACAGCTCCTCGACTACACCGAGCTTGCGTCCGCCGACCACGATGAGCCCCGCGCCGACCGCGCCTGCCACCGCCAGGATTCCATGCGCTCGGGACCCCTCAGGCGCATGCACTCCGGTCACGGGACAGCCCAGCTCAGCCTCGATCACGCGCGCCTCGGCACCCGCGACGGCGCTGCCGATCCGCTCTCCGACGTCCGGTGCGCCGCTGACCGTGGTTCCCGGCGACCAGACGTGGACGACGTGCAGTGCCGCGTTGCCGGTTCGCGCCAGGTGCGCCGCCGCTCCTCGCGCCCGCTGGCTCGCCGACGTTCCGTCGGTGGCAAAGAGGATCGTCGTCGGATCGGTGTTCATCGCCTCGCCTCGCTTGGATTGTGTTCGCCGTGTCGCCTCGATCGGCGACCTTGCCGGCAGGATGTGAGGGTAGTCATTCAGCCTCCAGGGACGTTCTGCTTCGGTCAGTGGCCACGCGCCCAGCGGAGGCGGAGGATGTCCTCACGCTCGCTCTGGGCCAAGCGCTCCCGGCTGGCGCGGAGTGCCTGCTCGAGTTGCGGGACTCTCCGACGCTCGAGGAGCCTGAGGCGCCGCCGTGTCTGGAGCAGCTCGGCGTCGATGTTGGTCAGCGCCCGCTGGATGGCTGCGTGCTCCGCGGCCTTCGAGACCGCGTCGGCGAGGGCCACCAGGGCGCGGTCGGTGGCGCTGCTCCCACCGCTGGCACCGGCGAGGCCGAAGTCCGGGAACTCGCAGGTGGCCTTCGCGGGAATCGCGACCGCCATCACGTTGTGCCAGTCGACGCTCACGTCCGCCGGTGCCTGGATCTGTGCGCTGACGAGGGCTATCTGATTCCGGTGGCCCACACGCAACGAGCGTGAGCACCAGCGTTCGGCCTCGGTGCTCGCCTCGATCCAGGCGGCACGAGCGGCCGCGGCGTGTGGCTGCCGGCGGTCGCGTTCGTCGGACAGCAGCCGCTGTTTGCGAGAGAGAATGTCGATCCCGCGGTGCGCTGTCGCGAGGCGTCGTCGCAGCCACACTTGCCCGGCGCGACCGGGTGGAACGCGGATCACGGCGCGGTCTCCGAACCGGCCGGCGCATGAGCGGCGACGTGCCGGGCCAGGTCGGCGGGATCCAGCCGGGAGAGGTCGCCCACCGGGAGCAGGGTCAGCGCGGCCCAGGCTCGCTCGAGGCTGTCGTCGATGGTTCGACCCTCGGAGCGGCCCTGATTCACGAATCCGATCTCCAGCGCGTCGGCGAAGCGGAGGTAGGCACGGTCACCCTCCCCCAGCCCGCTCTCACCGACGAGGTCGGTCAGCTCACGCACTTGGCGGGCATGGCTCAGCGCGGCATAGACCTGACCCGCGACCGCCATGTGATCCTCGCGTGTCTGATCGCGCCCCACCCCATGGCGCATCAGCCGCGACAGCGACGAGAGCGCGTCGAAGGGAGGGTAGACATTGCGGCTCTGCATCTCCTGCGACAGGACGATCTGACCCTCGGTGATGTACCCCGTGAGATCCGGGACCGGGTGGGTGATGTCGCCGGCCGGCATGGTGAGCACCGGAATCTGGGTCAGCGATCCCTCGCTGGTCTGGAGCCGGCCGCATCGTTCGTAGAGCGACGCGAGATCGCTGAAGAGGTACCCCGGGTAGCCCTGGCGACCGGGGACCTCGCCGCGCGCAGCCGAGACCTCCCGGACGGCTTCCGCGTAGCTCGTCATGTCGCACATGAGCACGAGGACATGGCCACCGCGCTCGAACGCGAGGTGCTCGGCGACGGTGAGCGCCAGCCGGGGAGTGAGCACCCGCTCCACGACCGGATCCGACGCGGTGTTGATGAACAGCGCCAGGTCCCCCGATTCCGACCGTTCTTCGAGGACGTCGCGAGTGGCGTCGGCATCTGCGTGGGTCACGCCCATGGCGGCGAACACGATCTGGAAGGCCCCGGCCGCGACCCGGGCCTGGGCGGCGATCTGCGCTGCCAGCTCGAGGTGGGGCAGGCCGCCGACCGAGAAGATGGGCAGCTTCTGTCCTCGGACCAGTGTGGTCAGCCCGTCGATTGCCGAGATCCCCGTGACGATCGGGTCCCTCGGCAGCTGTCGCGCCGCGGGGTTGATGGGAACGCCGTTGACGGCGACGAGGTGATCGCCACGCACCGGTGGCCCGCCGTCGATCGGCTCTCCCCGCCCGTTGCAGACCCGTCCAAGCCATTGCGGCCCCACGGGAACACGCATCGGGGTCCCGCTGAAGGCGACTCGGACCTTGTCGAGGCTGATCCCCGAGGTGCCCTCGAACACCTGGACCACCGCCAGGTCGTTGCTCACGTCGAGGACGACGCCATGGCGCTGCTCCCCGGTGTCGAGGGTGATGGTCGCGTCCTCGTCCCAGCCGACACCCGATACGTCCTGGACGATGAGCAACGGCCCGCTGACACTTCGCGCTCCCGTGTACTCGATGGGGATGGCGTCGATCATCCGAGTGCCTTCAGGGTCGCGAGGACGGAGTCGCGAACAGCGGTGACCGCCGCGACGTCCTCGGCACCACCGCTCTCGCGGGCGGCGGAGACACGGGCGAGGTCGAGCTCCTCGAGCCGCTCGGCGCTGACGCCGTGATCGACCAGCTGGAGGAAACGCTCCTGGATCGCGAGGACCATCTCGAGCAGTGCCTTCTGTTTGGCCTCGCCGCAGTAAGCGTCGTCGTCACTCATGGCGTCCTGCTGCAGTACCGACTCCTTGAGGAGCTTCGCGGATCGGAGGATGACCCGCTGTCGATCGGGCAGCGCGGCGGCGCCGACAAGCTCGACGAGGGACTCGAGACGCTCCGCCTCGCCGAGCAGCGCCAGGGCGAGCGCTCGTCGCTCCGCCCACTGCGTGTCCCCGTCTGCGGACCGCACCCCGGCGATGGCATCCGAGTCGCGGGAGAAGCTCTCGTTCCAGCTCACGGCGGGGTAGTGGCGGGCATACGCGAGGTCGCGGTCGAGCGACCACACGCACCGCACGAAACGACGCGTCTGCGCGGTCACCGGCTCGGTGAGATCCCCGCCCGGAGGCGACACGGCGCCGATGATCGTCACCGATCCCCGGCTGCCGCCGAGAGTCGTGAAGCTCCCGGCTCGCTCGTAGAAGGCGGCCAGCGCGGAGGCCAGCGTCGCGGGGTATCCCTCCTCCGCCGGGAGCTGATTGGTCCGAGACGCGAACTCGCGCAGCGCCTCCGCCCAGCGCGACGTGGAGTCGGCGATGACCACGACGTCGTAGCCCATGTCGCGGAAGTACTCGGCCACCGCCGCCCCGGTGTAGATGCTCGCCTCCCGGGCCATCACCGGCATGTTCGACGTGTTGGCGATGCACACCGTCCGCTCTCGAAGCAGACCGCCGGTGCGTGGATCGCGCAACTTGGCGAGGTCGTCGAGGACGTCGATCATCTCATTGCCGCGCTCGCCGCAGCCGACGTACACGATGACCTCGGCGTCGCACCACTTTGCGATCTGCTGCTGCAGCAGTGTCTTCCCGGTGCCGAATCCACCCGGCACCGACGCGCTGCTTCCGCGCACGATCGGATACAGGAGGTCGAGCACTCGCTGTCCGGTGCGCAGCAACCTCGGTTCGCGGTCCCGCGCACGCGCCGGCCGCGGGACTCGCACCGGCCAGCGGTGCGACATCGAGACGTCGACATTGCCGACGCGCGCGATCGGTTGATCAGCCCGAGCATCGCTCTCAGGCGCGAGTTGCGTGAGCACTCCCTCGATGCCGGGCGGCACCAGCACCCGATGCTCGAAGTGCTCGCCTTCGGTGATGCGGCCCAGCAGCGCGCCGCCGGCAACGTGCTCTCCGACGGTCGCGGCCGGCGTGAAGTGCCAGGTCGTCTCCGCGGCGGCAGTGTCGGATCGGCCGGCGGCGAGCCAGACCACCTCGGGCTCGAGCGGTCGCAGAATGCCGTCGAAGACGTGGCCCAACAAGCCTGGTCCCAGCGTGATCGACAGCTGCTCACCGCGGCTCGTCACGCGGTCTCCGGGGGCGACGCCGCCGTCGTACTCGTACACCTGAGCGGTGGCGACGTCACCGTCGATGCTGACGATCTCTCCGGCAAGTCCGGCCTCACCGATGGCGACGACGTCGAACATCGCGACGCCGTCGAGGCCGACGACATCGACGACGGGTCCGTTGACCCGCCTGACGCTGCCCTTGACCAGTGCGATCGGTGCGCCGCTCATGCCGTTGCGCCCACCTGCTCGAGCGACTCGCGCCCGGGCTCCTCGATGCCCGCGAGCACCTCATCGAGCGCGCGCGATGCGATCGACGTGAGCGTGTAGTCCAGACTTCGCTTGCCGGCTCGCGCGCGAACGCCGCCGCCATCCACTCCGTCACGCACGATCTCGGCCGACGTGCCGAGACGGTGCTTCGCGCTCGCTTCGAGGTTGTCGAGCAGGTGCTGATATTCCGGACCCTCCCGGAAGGCCATCGCGGCCGCGATCGCGCGGACCCGAGCGGCCGCCTCGACCTCGTGCTGCGCGTCGAGCACGAGCGCGCGCGCCGCGCGCTGACTCGCGATCAACTGGGCTTGCACGCTCGCCTCCGCCGCACGCGTCCCCTCTGCGCGCGCCTGATCGACGACCGCGGCCGCGGTCGCCTCGGCGTTCGCGAGCGTGGCTGCGGCATCCGCGCGAGCTTTGGCGAGAAGTTCGGCTGCGCGCGCCGACGCATCGCCCAGCACGCTTTGACGCAGCGGTTCGAGCTGAGCTATGGCATCACCGCCCAGAGCGGCCCGCCGGGCTCGCGCAGCACCGACCGCAACGAATCGGCGGCGCTCCCGGTCAGGATCACGAGGCCGACGTCGTCGGGCAGGGATGCCCACGCGGCGCGTGCCTCGGTTGCGCCGGCGGCTGCGACCACCGTAACGCCGACCATCGCGAAGGCGACGACGCTCTGCTCCTCGCCGAGGGCCACGATCCGGCTCATGCTCTGCCGATGAGCAGGAGCGCCACCACGAGACCGTAGATGGCGATCCCTTCCGACAGACCGACGAACACCATGGCGCGGCCGAAGAGTTCCGGTTTCTCGCTGATCGCCGCGAGCGCCGCGGAGCCCGTGTAGGCGACGGCGATCCCAGCGCCCACCGATGAGCCCGCGACCGCGATCGCAGCGCCGATGAAGGCGCCGCTGGTGTCCGCGGATGACGACGCGGTGAGCTGAATCGCACTGGCCCCCGCGCCGGCGATGTGGCTGATCACGAACGCCACGAGGACGAGCACGACCAGGCAGGTGGCGCCGAGCACCCACGCGGCCACGCGCGGACTGGTCCGCAGCAGAACGCTGGCGCTGACGCCACATCCCGCGGCGATGACGAGGCCCGCGAGGCAGACTGCGATCGTAGCCGTCATGGTTCAAGCCTCCACGATGTCGAGACGCCAGGGATGAAACCTGCGCCCCTCACCGACGAACACGCGAGAGAACAATTCGTAGTACTCCAGCCGGAGCGCCTGAATGGCCACGACCAGGCCCTCGAGTCCAAACGCCACGGCATTGCCGGCCGCGAACACGATGATGCCGACAATCGTCATCCAGCCGCGGCCTGCGAGAGATGACGTGGCGGTCCAGACGAGTCCTTCGATGGCGGCATGCACCAACCCGAATGCCGCGAGACGGGCGAACGACACGAGGTTGGTGCCGACCCTGATCACGGTATCGAAGATGCCGACCAGGATCTCGGCGGCCGCCGCGCCGCCGGAACTTGCCTCACTGCGGAGACCGAGCGTCAGGAGGACGAGCCCGGTCACGCCGGTGGCGGCGCCCGCCACGAAAAGGGCGACCTGGTGCCAGATGACCCCGGCTGCGAGCGCTCCCGCCGAGGCGAACACGGCGAAGCCCGCGACCCCTGATGCGGCCACGAGCGCGCGTTCCCACCCGCCTTCGCGATACCGGTTCACCGTCCCCATGACGTAGCTCGCGGTCATCAGCACGGCGCCGAACACGACCGCGGCAACGAGCAGCAACTCGGGGTTGTCGAGCGGACGGATCCAGAGTGGCTGGACAACCCCGGTCGGCCCGAAGAACTCTCCGAAGACGACACCGAAGACGCATGCCGACACACCGCACGCGGTGACGAGGATCCATGCGCCGCGAAGGCTCGGCCAGCGCCGCTGCAGGCCGGCGAGGATGCCGAGCAGCGCGACGATGGCGCCGTGCCCGGCGTCGGCGAACATCATCCCGAACATGACGACGTAGGTCGCCGCGGCGAAGAGCGTGGGGTCGACGTCGGCGTAAGGCACGACGCCGAAGCTGTCGACGAGCAGGTGAAATCGAGTCCGGCCCAGGGTGTCGGCGAGCTGGGTCGGCGGGTCGACCCACCGCGGACGCGCCAGTCGCACCACCGCACCGCCGAGCGCCTCGATCCGAGTGGAGAGCGCACTCACCTGCGAGATCGGCATCCATCCGACCCAGGCCTCGATGCCGGCGTGGTGCACGCCCCCGGCGGCGAGACGGTTAAGCTGCTGCTCCCCCGCGAGCAGGTCACGGCGTCCCTTTCGCTCCAGCTCGGCCGGATCCACCGGAGCACGTGCCAGGACCGCCTTGCCCGCATCCGCCGCGGGAGCGAGGCGGCGGAGCGCCGCACTCACCTCGTCCTCGGCCCCGCCCGCCGCCTCGTCGAAGTCGAAGCATCCTGCGCGCGGGCGATCATCGTTTCGCGGGGTCG
>DAIQQM010000027.1:10829-25046 GCA_036786805.1 Candidatus Dormiibacterota bacterium
CATCTCCACGAGCCCTTCGCGAACGTGGGCATCCGGGATCAGGAACGCGGCGCGGCACATCCGGACGGCGCCGGATCCACCTTCAGACGGCGGCATCGAGGGGCTCCTTGGCGCCGCCTGCGGCGATCTCGAGCGCCGTCGCAATGCGATGCGCCGACGACGCGAGCGTCGCCATGGCGCCCAGCACCGGTTCCTTGGTGCCCATCGAGCCGTGCAGCAGCCGGGAACCCTCGTCGCGGACCTGCCCCCACCACCGCTCCTCGGCGTGCCACAGGTTCTGTTCGGACCACGAAACCGTCGTCGTCCATCGCCAGCCCGAGGGCAGCGACGGTGGCGTCGCCGCCAGCGCGCCGCCACCTGGGCGCTGCGCGACGCGCTCTCGGGAGGCGAAGAGCCAGGCGGCCGCATCGGCCCAGGTGCGGAGCTCGGGCGTCGCGGCTCGCACTCTCCGGTACCACGCCCGGCGCAAGGCGATCCTGATCGCATAGACGTCGTCGCCGTCCGCGTCGCCCCAGGCCGAGACTCGCATGAGCCGCCGGATGTCCGCCGCGTTGCTGGTCCCGGCCAGGCGCTTCGAGATGACCCCCAGACGGCCGAGATCATAGGGAGCCTCGGACGGCGCCCCTCCGAAATAGGCGAGCCGATCCTCGATGTTCTGGATCTCGAACCAGAGCACGCAGCAGCGCACGGCTTCCACACCCTCGGACGGGAGCCAGCCGGCCAGAATCCTCATCTGCCAGAGCAGTGCCTCGAAGATCATCCGCTGCGCCGCCTCGACCGTCGCGGCCTCACCGATGCGATGCCCCCATTTGGTCGGGCCGAGCAGGGCGCACGCGGACTCGAGATCCGGCGTCGCAGCCACGCGATCGGCGATGTCCGAGACGTCGGCTGCGGCCAGTGCTCGGGCGCGAACGTCGCCGCCGATCCATTCCCCGCTCATCGATCGGCGGCGCCTCCAGTCGCCAGTGCAAGCAGACGCTCGACGACGGCGGCGGCCGCCGCCTCGGCCGCGGCCTGGCCGCCGGCGCGGATTGCAGCCGCCTGGGTCCCTCCGCGATCGAGCAGTGCGTCGCGCTCGGCGACGAATCGATCGAGGCGCTGCTGTGATGCCCGCGCCTTCTCCACGACCGCCTGCTCGGTCGCCCGCGCGATGGTCGATTCCGCGGCTGACCCGGCCCGCAGACGGATCGCCTCCGCCTCGATGCGTGCGGACTCGACGAGCGCGTCAGCCTCGCGGCGGACGTCATCGAGCGTCGCGAAGACCGGGGCGAGTTCGCCGGCTCGGGCTGCGTCGGCGTCCTCCGGTGGGGCGACGCCGGACATCGCCGCGCCAGGGGGTGACAGGCGCCGGAACCGGCGCAGAACGCTCGCCATGGCTGCAAGGATCGGTCATCGGCGCGGGGAGAGGCCAGGGCCAATCGGCCCTATCTCGGAGAGCCCAGCGGCTCCCCCATCCGGACCTCTCCGCTGGACCGCAGCGCGGGCGGCCTCGCGGACCTCACAGCGCGCCCGGGAGCACCCGCGTGTTTCAGCCGCGATTGACGGTATCTCGAGGGACGAGCGCAATTCGGCACAATAGCGGCGTTCGGCGGACGGTAACGGGAGGACGGACCAATCGTGTCGATGCAGCGCGGATCCGGCGCGTTCCCCGAGAGCTTCCTCTGGGGAACGAAAACCGCCGCGTATCAGATCGAAGGCTCGGTGGACGCGGGCGGTCGCGGCCCCTCCATCTGGGACACGTTCAGCCACAGGACCGGCACCACACGGAATGGCGATACCGGCGACGTGGCGTGCGACCACTATCGGCGTCTGGACGAAGACCTCGACCTGCTCGCGCAGCTGGGCGCCGGCGCGTACTGCTTCTCCGTCGCGTGGCCGCGCGTGCAACCGACCGGCAGCGGCCCGGCGAACCAGTCGGGCCTCGATTTCTACCGCCGCCTGGTTGACGGGCTGCTGCGCCGATCCCTCGTGCCGGTGGTCACCCTCTATCACTGGGACCTGCCCCAATCCCTCGAGGACGCGGGAGGCTGGGTATCGCGCGACACCGCCGGCCGTTTCGGCGAGTACACCACGATCGTTGCAGAGGCGCTCGGCGACATGGTCAGCATGTGGATCACGCTCAACGAGCCCTGGTGCTCGGCGTGGCTCGGGTACGCGACCGGCGAGCACGCGCCGGGAATCCGCGACCACGGCAAGGCGGCCGCCGCAACCCACCACCTGCTCCTCGCCCACGGAGCGGCGCTGCAGGTGCTCCGCTCGACGATCCCGTCCGCACGAGTCGGCATCGGGTTGAACATCCAGCCGATCCGTGCGGCCACGGATCACGAGGACGATCGCGCCGCCAGCCGTCGAGTGGATGGCAACCTGAACCGCCTGTACCTGGATCCGCTCTTCAAAGGACGGTATCCCGACGACATGCTCGAGCACTATGACGGGAGCACACCCGGCTTCGATGTCGTCGCTGACGGCGACCTCGAGGTGATCAGCAGGCCGATCGACTTCCTCGGTGTGAACTTCTACTCCCCCACCACGGTGTGCGCCCCGACGCGCCGTGCGGAGGCGCAGGCGGCCGGGTTCTGGATCCCGGAACCGGACCGCAGGGCGCGGGTCGGCGATCTCAACGCCGTCCAGGTGCTTCGCCCCGAGGTGAGCCGAACCCAGATGGGTTGGGAGATCGAGCCCGGTGCGCTGACCGAGATCATGGTGCGGGTGCACGATGAGTACGGAACCCTGCCGCTCTACGTCACCGAGAACGGTGCGGCGTTCGACGACTACATCGGGCCGGACGGCGAGATCCGCGACGGTGAGCGCATCCAGTACCTCGACGGCCACCTCCGTGCGGTCCTCGACGCGGTGGGCGCCGGAGTCGATGTGCGCGGGTACTTCGTGTGGAGCATCCTCGACAACTTCGAGTGGGCGCACGGATACTCCAAGCGTTTCGGCCTCACCTGGGTGGATTTTCGCAGCGGCGAGCGCATTCCCAAGGCAAGCTTTGCCTGGTACCGGAACACCGTACGCGCCAACGCCCTGGAGCCCTGAGCAAACTCGACCGGCGCACGCGCCGTCTCCTCACCGGCCCGCCGTTCTCGCCAGCAACGTGCGGCGGTTGCTCGTCCCGGTCTTGGCGAAGATCGATTTGAGATGGTCCTGCACGGTGTTCTCCGAGAGGAACATCCGCTCGGCGATCGTCCTGGTATCGGATCCCGCGATGAGATGGCTGTACAGCTCGGTTTCGCGAGCGGAGAGTGAACAGGCTCGCGCGAACAGTGTCATTCGCTCCGCCGGACCGGTTGCCTCGATCGATACCGCAATGTCCTGATCTGCAGCCCGCGACGGAGAACCGATGCGAGCAGCCCGGAGTGTCAGCCACACCCCGCCCGACAGGTGCACGCGGGCTGTCGGAGGGTGATCATCGACGCCGGCTTCAACGGAGAGGAGTTGGGCGGCAACGTTGTAGGCGCCCGCGGGGACCGGCCGGCGATCACCGTCGGGGGGTACTAGCAGTCGCAGATACTCGGTTGTCTCGAGCGTCTGCGCGCGCACGTCGAGGTCAGGCGACAGCACGAGGATGACGGGTCCAACCCGGACGGACGCGGCTGCCGCGCGATGCAGGGTCTCAGCCTGGCAGCGGCGCAGCGCCGCGGTGATCGGTTTGACGACAGCGGTCAGGAACGCCGCGTCCGTGTCGGTGAATTGGTTTCCCGCAGCTGTCCGCCAGAGGTCGAGAAAGCCCCAGCAGCCGGACCTGCATCGAAAGACCACCGACGCAACATCCGACACCGCATAACGCGAGAGCATCTCGCGCCAGACCAGGCTGCGCTCCGGGTGGCCTTTCGTCGACGCCCGCAGAAGTGCAACCGGCGTGTCCATTCCCGTCCAGCGGTTGACGGAGGTGAGGTACTTCAGCTTGATGAGACGCGGGAGTTCCGGGAGGCACGGGACATCGGCGAGCGGCGCGGATCCGACCTCGGTCTCCGGGTCCGTCAACAGCCACGCGTAGGCATCGAACCCGACCACGCTCCGGATCTCGTCGAGGACGGCGACCCGGAGCGAGAGCGCGTCCGCCGTCGTCGTTCGGCAGATCTCGGCGATCCTTTCGATCGCTCGAGACGGTGCGTTGATCGAGACCACAGAACGATCGTACGCGGACTCGGTCCTCGGCTCGACCGATCAGAAGATCCCACAAACCTGGGATTGCGACCTGGGAGCGCCCAACCCCATTGTCGAACAACGACGAACAACGCGAGGAGACTCCCATGGCGACACTGCACATCCAGCATGCGGTCACCGACTTCGACACGTGGAGGTCCGCATTCGATCGCTTCGCTGACGCTCGACTGGCCGCGGGCGTCCGCGCGCAACGCGTCCACCGCCCGGTTGACGATCAGAGGTTCGTGGTGATCGACCTCGACTTCGACAGCCCCTCCGACGCGCAGGCGTTCCGATCGTTTCTGACAACCAACGTGTGGGCACGGCCTGAGAATTCGCCCGGATTGGCGGGAACACCCGAAACCATGATCCTCGAGTCCGTGGAGCTCGTCTAACCACCGGAGGGAGATGCTGCCGCGCTCACCTCTTCCCCATCGGCCTCATCGAGGTCCCGGCGAGTGCCTCAGGGGAGCTCCGCGACCCAGGGCTCGAGGAGCCGGCCGAGGTTGACCGTCCATCCCACGCCCAACACGGTGGGGACGATGATCCTGCGGTCGGCCGGGTTCCACAAGCGCTCGCGTGCGCGAGCGAGGGTCGGCCGCCGGAGGTCATACGGTATCCGGCCGGCGATCGCCCCCTCCCAGGTTCGCTGGTCCGCGGGCTTGCGGAGCTCGGTGATGACGGCGGCTCCGAGCAAGCTCGCGCCGACGACGGGGCCGAGCCACCGCCGCCGGGAGGTCCGCGAGTGCCGTGCGCCGGTCATACCCACATGGTGGCCGTCGATGCGGTTGGACGGAAGGGTCCAAGGTCACACGCCAACTGACCACCGACCACGGCGAGGTAGGATCGCCAGTACCCGGGACGCCGCCGGCAACGGCGTTGGTCAAGGCAGCGACGATCCCGTGAGGAGGTTCGGCAGGCGTGTACCCGTTCGAGCGCTTCACGGAGGCGGCCAAGCGAGTGCTGACGCTGACGCAGCAGGAGGCCGAGCGCGCGCATCACAGCTACATCGGGACGGAGCACATCCTCCTCGGACTGCTTCGCGAGCACGACACCGTCGCGAGCGTGGCGCTGGACCGCATCAGCGTCGACATCGCCGACGTGCGCCGCAGCATCGACACGATACTCGGGGCTCACGAGCGGATCGTTATCCAGCAGATCATCCCCACATCGCGCGTGAAGACAATCATCGAGATCTCCTTCACCGAGGCACGCCGTATGGGCGATGATTTCGTGGGGACGGAGCACCTTCTGCTCGGACTGCTCATCGAGGGCGACGGTATCGGCGCGCACGTGCTCAACGACCTGGGCGCAAACCTCGAGAACGTCAGGGCGGAGATCGACATCGTGCGGAAGGCCCGCACGATCGTCGAAGAGCCGGGAAGGACGCGCCTCCCGACCGCGAGGGGTGCCGCGCACGTTCACAGTGCGTCAGCGCCGAGCGGGCATCGCCTCGTGCTCTTCGAGTGCGTCGGGGAGGCCGCTGACGACAGCGAGCCTGTGTACGTGAACCCCATGTATGTCGTCCGCCTGGATTCAGCTGGTGAGGACCAGACGTCGATCACGCTGCGGCATGACGTCTCATCGCCACTCGTCGTCCGCGGAGCTGTGCACGAGGTGGCGCGGCGGCTCTCGGAAGCCTAGCAATCGTTCTCCTCACCGACAGAGGCTTCCTTCAGTCGTCTTGACAATGCGTGATCGTGGACGTCAGGACTTGAACGGAGCGCGTCGTCGCGGCGATCGGACTGAAGGAAGCCGGCCTGCCTCGACGAGCGCTCGACGCAGAACGAATTCGATCTGGGCGTTGGTGCTGCGGAACTCGTCTCCTGCCCACCGAGCCAACGCATTGTGCACCTGGGGATCGAGGCGGAGCAGCACGGACTTCCTCCGGATCGGGAGCACCGCAGCCGTGTCGACAACCTCGCCCATCAATACAACGACCCGGCATTCACCACTGGCTGCAGATCGTGATCGCTGCAGAGCACGACCAGCAGGTTGCCCACCATGGTTGCCTTGCGCTCCTCGTCGAGTTCGACGACGGCATCGGCCGACAGCCGATCCAGCGCGAGTTCGACCATACCGACGGCGCCCTCCACGATTCGATGGCGGGCGGCCACCACTGCATTCGCCTGCTGGACCCGGAGCATCGCCTGGGCGATTTCGGGCGCATAGGCGAGTCGGGTCAGCCGCGACTCGATGACCCTCACGCCGGCGGCGGTGGCGCGCGCCGCGATCTCCGCGGAGAGTTCCTCGTTGATCTCATCAGCGTTTTCGCGCAGAGAAGGGATGTCGCTTCCACGCGTGTCGTAGGCATAGCCGCTCGCGATGTGACGTACGCCGGCCTCGGCTTGGACGCGGACGAATTCAACGTAGTTGTCGACCGCAAAGAGCGCTCGTGCCGTGTCCTCCACAACCCACACGACGGCGGCGGCGATCTCGATCGGGTTGCCGTCGCCATCGTTGACCTTGAGCATGCCCGTCTCGTGGTTGCGGATCCTTGTCGATACGCGATCGCGTCGAGCCCCGGGGTGCACCCACCACAGGCCGGGCCGGCGAACCGTGCCCTGGTAGCTGCCGGCGAGCCGGAGCACCACCGCCTCACCGGGTGTGACCGAGGTCAGCCCTCGCAAGCCGGCCAGCGCGAGCAAGAGGAGTGGCACACCGATGCCGATCAGCGCGCCGGATGAACCAGCCCCATGGAATCGCTCAATGAGGCCGCGGCCGAGGAGGCCGGCACCCGCGACGAGCAGAATCATCGCGCCGACGAGGGCTGCCCAGCCAGACAGTGCATGCGGCGGCTGCTCACTGACGAGCGCGGGGGTGTCGGCGAGCGAGATTCTGCCTTTGGCTTTCTCCAAACTCATGGCGGTCCTCGTGAGGTTGACGCTGAGGCTATTGGGATGATATCACTGCGCTATGGCGGCCGACATGACCACCGCTGCCCGCGGGGAGCAACCATCCGGGAAACCTCCTGCGTTGGTCGTCGACCACCTCACCAAGAGCTTCGGCGAGCGCGTCGCGTTCCAGGACGTTTCGTTCTCCGTTGCACAGGGCGAGGTATTCGGGTTCCTGGGACCCAATGGGGCGGGGAAAACGACCACGGTTCGGACGTTGGGGACACTGATCGCGCCAACATCGGGCTCGGCAAGCGTCGCCGGGATTCCCCTGACCTCGGACAACGGACCGGAAATCCGTCAGCGGATCGCGATCATGCCGGAGAACCCGGGCCTGTACCGACGCCTCACGGTGACCGAGAACCTGCAACTCTTCGCTGGGCTGTACGAGCAGCGCCACGCGGCTGCTCGGATCGGCGAGGCGCTCGAGGCGGTCAATCTCACAGCGCGCGCATACGACCTCTGTGGGAGTCTGTCCAAGGGACTCCTGCAACGTGTGGGACTGGCGCGCGCTTTGCTCAACGACCCTGCCGTCATGTTCCTCGATGAGCCGACGTCCGGGTTGGATCCCGTCGCCGCGCACGAGGTGAACGACCTCATCAACGGGCTGCGCCGGCGCGGGGTCACCGTGTTCCTGACGACCCACCGCCTCGAGGAGGCGGAGCGTCTGTGTGACCGCGTCGCCATCCTCAGCACCACGCTTCGCTTGGTGGGCCGGCCCGACGAGCTCCGTGAGCGGCTCTTCAGCAAGTCGCTGATCGTCGAGACCTTGGCGCCGCTCGTCGCACCTGACGATGTCTTCAACAGTACCGACGGCGTCGAGCACTGGCGACCCGAGGGCGCGAGCAGTTACGTGCTGCGTGTCACCGATCCGAGGAACATCGCTCCGCATGTGACCCGAGCCCTCGTGGCCGCGGGTGCCGACGTGGTCTCGATCAGCGAGTCCCGGCACTCGCTCGAGGACGTCTACCTGCAGTTGATTGACGAGGACCCGGAGGCATCGACTCGATGAAGTTCAGCTTCATCCGTCTGGGTGCGGTGCTTCGCAAGGAGCTCCGTGAATACCGCCGCAGCCCCTTCATCGTTGTGACCATGGGAATGCTCCCGCTCATCTTCCTCATCGAACCGTTGATCACCATCTTTCGCATCGGCCCGTCGGTGGGGGCGAGTAAAGTGGACGCGGCTGTCGGCGCCACGTTTCTCGTGCTGTTGATCGCGCCCGCGCTGCTGCCCGCTGTCATTGCCGCGTACTCCGTGGTCGGAGAGCGCGAGCAGGGCACCCTCGAACCCCTGCTAACCACCCCGCTGCGCCGCGAGGAACTGCTCCTCGGCAAGGCCCTCGGCGTCGTTGTTCCTGCGGTGGGCATCGCCTATGTCCTCTTCGCCTTCGTCCAGCTCTGCGCCCGGCTCTTTGCCAGCAATCCGGAAGTGGTGACAGCCCTCGGGCAGGGATCCCACATTCTCGCGGAGATCCTCTTCGCACCACTGCTCGCGGGATGGTCGATCTGGGTCGGGATCGGCATCTCGACGCGAGCGAGCGACGTCCGGGTTGCCCAGCAGCTGGGGACGCTTTCGAGCCTTCCGCCACTTGCCGTCGTCGCCTTGGCGACCTTCAATGTCTTCACGCCGAGCGTCACCCTCGCGGTGGTGTTCGCGCTGATCCTTCTCGCAGCCGACGTCATTCTGTTTCGCATCGTCGCGGCGTTGTTCGATCGCGAGCGGCTCATCATCGGCACGTCGGCTCAGCGAGCGCCGGGCGGTGGCGGTCAGATTCCACCTGCCGGTGCGGTGCGACAGATACGGCGCGTGGGGGTTAGCGACGATGGGTGACGGAACACTCAGGCTCGAACGGCGTTGGACCTCCCTGGCCGGGACAGGGGGCAACGCTCTGGCCGGAGGGAACAAGCCAATGACCATCGCAATCGACGGAACTGCCGTCGGCACCCTCGCGCCCAAGGAGACGGTCGAGGTGGCCGTCGAGCCCGGGCATCACACGCTGCGGCTCGGGCAAGGCAGGCACCGGAGCCCCGAGCGGTCCTTCGACGTTGCCCAGGACGAGGTCGTCCGCTTCTATTGCCACGGTCCCAGGTACGGCTGGCCTCAGCTCCTGGCGGCACTCGTGAAACCCGACCTCTGGATCACGCTCAGACGCGAGTGACGAGCCTCGCCCCCTTTGGCGGGTCGCAGGTCTCGACCTCCGGGTCAGTCGACAAGAGCCGCAGGACCACCGCCGGTGGACCCCAGGTATCCCGTCCTGAGCGCCCTGGCGGACGGGATCGATCCAGTTGATGGAGCCCGTCAGTTCGGCCTGATGACACGGACCATGAACGAGCTCCTGCACGCAGTCGCGGCGCAAACGGTCCTCCAAAGGACCGTGGCGCGAGTCCAGCCTCTCGACCACTCGCGTTGGCGTCCGCATTCCTCGTTGTGGGCGGACTTGCGCCGACCTTGAAGCTGACATGCGGCGGGCTTCGATGTGCGGGATATGTCAATGTCTCGCGCGCCCTCACCGTGACCGGGAGCTGACCGAGATGCGCTAGTGGGGCATCGCAAAAGCCTGGACGTCATCTGTCTCTGCGTACTCCGGGGTTACCAGGGCGAACCCGTCACCCACAGCAAGGACGCCCGGAGGTGACGCCAGTGAGATGGCGATGCTGGATTGAGAATCGACGAATGCAGGGAGCGGAAGCCGGGTCAGGACCTTGCCCGTGTCCAATCGAAGGGAGGTCAACACGAAGGTCCCCGGCGGACTCTGCGGGCCAGGAAGCGGTCGGTATGCGGGAGTGGAAGCCGTCGGCAACGCGACATAGAGGAGGCCGGCGGCGGTGATGCCGCAGGGTTGCCCCCCACCGGCAAGGCTCATGCAGCCCAGCGCGGGCCACTGCCGGCTCGCATTCTTCGCCACCCAGGTCGTCGCCCACTGCGAACTACCATCGGCTGCACGCCTGCAGTCGATGCCGGCGTCGGTGACGACACAGATGCTGCCGGCACCGCCAACAGGCAATACCGACCCGACGACGCCGGTAAGGTTCCAGCGCACTCGACCGGTGAGACCGTCGAGCACCACCATGTCGCCATCGGCTTCGAATCCGTAGACGTTGTCAATCCTGGTAGGGCGCAGCGGGCCAGGAGGTGCGGCAATTCTTTTCGGCGCGTTGGCTGGAGGGATGAGGCCGATGAACGCGGCAACGGCGACTCCTCCGGGGGTCCCCGCATCGACCGTGTTCGAGAACTGCGGCTCAAGGTTCCAGCCCGCCGGGACCTCCCACGTCCATCGCATCGCGCCGCTCGCGGCGTCAACGCCAACGACGCTTCCGCCTTCGCAGGTACTGACAATCGCGGTCGGGATGCCATCGACCGGCGGGCCCAGCCCGACCACCACGGCGTTCGGCTGAATACCCGGGGGCATGTCGTCAGGGCAGCCCCGTTGTGCGCGATCGCGCCACAGCTGGTGGCCCGTCTGCTCGCTCAGACCAAGCAGCGTTCCGTCTTCCTCGGACACGACCACAGTCGATCCCGTCAGAAGAGCCGGAATCGTCTGCCCATCATCCGGAAGGGTGACGCTCCACCTCTCGCGACCCGTCGCCGAGTCGTAGGCGACCAGCTCGCTGATCAGCGGCGCATCCAAGCCAGGCCCTTGTGCCTCGGCGTGCCCGGTCCCGGCGAGGACGGTCGTCGCATCGGCCACGACATCGAACAGGTTGGGATGATCAGCCGGCGGGGCGGCATTCCAGTCTGGCCGCCCGGTCGCGACATCAAAGGCCATGGTGCAACGCCCTTCTGGCCCAGTCCCATAGGCGGTACCACTCACGACCGTCGAGGGGCGCCCGATTGCGCCAGACCATGCCGGCGAGGCGATGCCGAGACTCTTGGCGGCAGGAGTCGCGGTAGCGCTGCTCACCGCGTTGAGTCGGGGAACAGGGCAGGTCACCGCTGACAAGACAGTGCCGGGCGACGGACCACCGCAGGCGGCCACGGCGAGACTCGCCGCCAGGGCAAACCCGGCAACGATCGAGGCGGGGCGCACGGTCAAGGTGAGCAGGCGCGTTCCCTTCCGCTTACCGATCTGCCTGCGAAGAGGCCATACGTGGAACCTAGCACCGGAGTCACTCATCGACATGGCCGTCACCAAGGCGTCGGATCAGCCTGCGATGCCTTCTGCCCGAGGCATTCGGAGGCCGCGGCTACGGGCGAGCGGCTCATGCAGCTCGCTGAGGACGAGGGGAGGCGCAACGGCCTTCATGCGCTGGGGCTCAACGTCTTCGGCCACAACGCAGTTGCACGAACCCTCTACTCAAGCCTGGGTTATCGGGAAACCTCGGTCCAGATGAGAAAAGAGCTCTGACGCGGACTTGACCCTCGA
Organism: Candidatus Dormiibacterota bacterium; assembly: GCA_036786805.1. Classification (GTDB taxonomy): domain Bacteria; phylum Chloroflexota; class Dormibacteria; order Aeolococcales; family Aeolococcaceae; genus Palsa-851. The sequence continues at coordinate 22,236 of DAIQQM010000027.1, forward strand.
CGTCGGGTGAGGTAATCGAGTTCGCCTCTGTCAGGGGTTCGAGGAGATCCAGCCTGCGATCTGTGCTCGTGAGTTGAAGCCAAGCTTGTTGAGGATGTGACCAACGTGGGTGGCGACCGTGCGCTCGGAGATGAACAGCCGGGCTGCGATCTGCTTGTTGCTGAGGCCTTCCGCGACCAACCCCGCGACCTCGACTTCGCGCTTCGCGAGGGGTCCGGCGTCCGTGCCCGAAGAAGCAGCCGCCTCGCTCCGCGCGGATTCACCGAGCGCCAGCCGCACCGCCGCTTGGCGGTCCAAGCGTTTCCCTGCCTCAAACTCGGCCTCAAACTTCGCCGCCCCGAGGGCTCGCATAGCCGACTCTGTGGCCTGGGTCTGGAATGGCGCATGCGGTCCAACGATCTTGGCGCCGGCACCAGCGCCGATGGTTTGCGCTGCCCCAAGCAGCCGGGCTGCGAGGCGCGCCTGACCAGAGCTCGCGGCACGCCAACTCAACGCCGCCAGGATGTAATACTCGGCTATCCGGTCGTCGATCTGCCCTGCGACGCGCAAGGCTTCGCTGGCTCCCGCATTTGCTTCGTCAAGGTCGCCGTTCGTCAGGGCGATAGCAGCTAAGTTGCGAAGCATCGATCCGAGGTAGAAGAGGTCGCCGGCGTCGCGACTCAGACGCATGCCCTCGGAGGAGGTCGCCGCGGCGGCGTCCATGTCGTTTGCGAAGAACGCATGGACGGCTCGCCCTTGCACGAGCTCGATGGTCGCGGCGTAGTCGCTGAGAGCAGCCGTGATTGCTTCGGCCTCATCCAGAAGGCCGCTGGCACCTGTGGGATTGCCGCTCTGGTTCTCGGCGTTGGCGGCGATCGAGAGTGCCTGCGATAGCTCCGTTGGCTGTCGCGTTTCCCGAGCCGTTGCGATAGCGCGGGTGAGCCATGGCCTGGCGGCTGCAGGGTCGGCCTGCAACACGCTCAGCCACCCACGAAGGCTGAGAGCGCGCACCTGCGTGCGCGGAGACGCCTCCCCTGATGCAAACAGGAGATCGAGCCAGCGAATGCTCTCCGTGGTTCCGTGTGTGATCCAGTAGTAACGCAACGACGCCGCTATATCCAGCCCTCGAACGGAGTCTCCGTGCGAAACACAGTGCTGGAGTACCGCTCGAATGTTGTCGATTTCGAGCTCGACCCAGGAGAGCCAATCAGGAAGCTGGTACCGACCCTCGGCCTCCGTCGACAGACACGTCGTCCAGTAATAGTGGATGCAACGCTCCGACAGATTGTTGTCCTCATGTTCGTCACGCAATTTGAGCGTGGCGTACTCGCGCATGGTTTCGTGCAGTCGATAGCAGTCACGGCCCCCGAAGTCCTCCTTCATGAGCAGCGATTTGTCGACCAGGGATGAGAGAAGGTCCAACGTGTCGGTCGCGGAGAGCTCGTCGTCTGTACACACCGATTCGACATCTTCGAGAGTGAATCGGGCGGCGAAAACGGAGAGACGCCGCAAGACGTGCTGTTCACGCGGCGTCAGCAGGTCGTAGCTCCAGTCGATGGTCATTCGGAGCGTTTGATGTCGCGGCAGCGCGGCGCGGCTCCCTCCGGTGAGGAGGGCGAAGCGGTCCCGCAGCCGCTCGAGGGTCTGTTCCACGCTGAGGACCCGGGTTCTGACCGCCGCGAGCTCAATCGCCAGCGGCAGGCCGTCGAGGCGCCGGCATACGGCAACCACAGCTGCCTGGTTCGCGCCCGTAAGGACGAACGTGCCGGAAGCCGCGGCTGCCCGCTCGGTGAACAGCACGACGGCTTCGTTCTCTCGCACCTGTGCGAGCGGTTCGGTTCCATCTCCTCGGGGCAGTTGGAGTGGCGTCACGGGCACCACGTGTTCGCCCGCCACCTGGAGCGGCTCCCGGCTGGTGGCAATCACGCGGAGGCCGGGAGCGGAACGAAGGGCCTCAGAGACGAGCTGAGCAGCCGCATCGAGAACGTGCTCGCAGTTGTCGAACACCAGCAACAACTGTTTCTCGCGCCAGAAGGACCTCAGGATCTGCAGGGGCTCCACCCCGGCCTGGTCACGGAGGTCAACTGCCGCGAGCACGGCGTTGGGCACGAGGGCCGCATCGCCGACCTCGGCGAGCTCGACCAGCCAGGCGCCGTCCCCAAATCCGCGTGAGAGGTCGGCTGCGGCCCGCAATGCGAGCCTGGTCTTCCCCACACCTCCTGGCCCGACAAGACTGACGAGTCGGGCGGTCGCGAGCTTCTTCCTGATCTCGGCCAGCTCGCGACGGCGGCCCACGAAGCTCGTCGTCTCGGCGGGCAGATTGCCCAAACGGTGGCGTGGTCTGGCCATGGTGAATCCGAGGCTACCCCTGAGTCACGGGCGCTGATGTCGATCGACTACGCATCGAATCCGTAATCCTGACGATTCGGCCGGTCTGGCCCCTGGCTCAGCCTGACGGCCATGACACACGAGCCACCGAGCCAGCGGGTCGAGGCGACATTCGTCGGCCGACCTCCGGCGCGGCAGATTGCCCGAGCGTCGGGTGTGACCGATGTGGAAGTCGATGGGTGCCTGCTCCGCTGCGTGGTGCACGGCAGCTTTCAGCCCCTCCTCGAGGCGATGCGCGGCTACGAGGTCATCACTCTCACGTCCATCCCGACTTCGGACGGAGGTGGTTGATGGCCGCAAGGCGAATCACATCTCTCGATCCCGACCAGCTTGGCCTACCAAGATCGCACCTCCATCGGTGCTCACTCATCAATACAAGGAGAACGACATGACCGTCACACCGAACACCCTCTTCCGAGCGACCGGCGTTGCCGCCGCGGTGGC
>DAIQQM010000126.1:0-6289 GCA_036786805.1 Candidatus Dormiibacterota bacterium
GGATGGCCGCTCACGTCTGCGCCGAGCGCCACGCTGAGCCGGTTGCGCCGATCGACGAACGGAGGCGATTCGACCGTCTCCTTCAGGCTCACGAGCTGTGCCGCCTTGTTCGGCACCTCGACGCCGATCGCCGACTTGCCGGGGATGAACGGCTGGATCCTGATCGGCGCGGCGAGCGCGAGTGCGAGGTCGGTCTGATAGCCGAGGATCCGGCGCACCGGGACACCGACCGCGGGCTGCAACTCGTACTGCGTCACCGTCGGCCCGCTGTTCGCGCCGACGATGCGCGTCTCGATGCCGAAGGACTGGAGGGTGCTGACGATCTTGTCGCCTGTGGCACGAACTTCGGCGGCGAGACGTTCGCGCTTGCCCGTGATGGTGTCGAGCAGCTCGGCGGTCGGGAGGATCCAGATCTTCTCCGGCTCGTCGCTGAGCAGCGCGGCGTGCCCCAGGCCGACAACGGGCACGGGGCCGATCAGCGGCGCCGGCGCGTCCCCGGGGTTCGCGGGAACGCCCTCGAACTCGCGGGTGAATCCATGCTCACCGAGGTCCTCCCCGGTCGCCTGCGGCTCCTCGGGGTCGAGGAATGCGGTGACCGGCGGGATCACGGCCTTGGGTGGAGCGAACGGCAGCACCATGGGGACGCCGGTGAGCTCGGCCGACGCCTCTGTGGTTGGGGGCGGGAAGGTGCGCTGCTGCCCGTCCGGCGGCGAAGCCGATCGCTCGCGGCGCAGACCCTCGCCCTCGGCGGCGAACCAGCGGCCGAGAGCACGGATCACCGTACCGGTGCGCAAATCCGTGGCCATGATCACGCCGAGGAAGGCGACGACGATGAGCGTCGCCCCGGCTCCGGCACCGCCGAGCACGCGCTCGACACCGGATCCGATCCAGCGCCCCAGGGCGCCGGCGTCGGCCGGGCCGATCATCCCGATCACCCCCAGCAGCGCGGCCATGGCGACGGCACTCCCGAGCGCGGCGAGCGTGCCCGCCCGCCACTCGGGGGTCATGCAGAGCCGCGCGCCCGTGAGCGTGAGCCCGGCGACTCCGATCCACGCCCCCACGCCGAACGCCCCGAAGAGCCCGTCGTGCACCGGTCCGGCGATCGCCCCTCCACCGGGCAGGATGAGCACCGCCGCGAGGATGACGCCCGCTCCGATCGCCCCGATCCCGGTCAGCTCGCGGCGAAGGTCACGGTGCAGCAGCGGGGCGCGCGACGATGACGACGCGCGCGAGCGTGGGCGCGCCGCCGGACGCCGCGATGGCGTGCGCTTGCGCGTTGGACGGGTTGGGGCGGAGCGAGCCATGTCGTGAACTCGATGTGGAACGCGTGGAAGACGGGCTACCGAGGCCCCGGGAACGCGCCCGATGCTACCAGCAAATCGACCTCCGCAAATGCGGGGCCACGCGTCGCATCAGCATGTCGTGAGGGCCGGAGCGGTTCGAACATCCGTGCCATACTACACGAATGTGTTGTCGCGGTGACTATTTATGCTCGATGCGCCGCCGTGTGACCGGCTCCCGTCCTGCCCCGGTCAGACCTCGGTGACCAGGGGCAGGATGAGCGGCCGCCGCTTGGTCTTCTTGTAGAGGAACCGCGAGAGCCCTTCATGGATCGCGCCCTGCCAGGCCGTGTATCCCGCGTCCGGGGTCAGCCGGGACACGAGCGACAGGACGTGCTCGCGCGCCTCGTCGAAGAGCACCTCGGCGTCGTCGGCGACGAACCCCCGGGACACCAGGTCCGGTCCCGCGACGACGGCGCCACTGGAGCGCTCGACGGTGAGCACCACGAGGATCACGCCGTCCTGGGCGAGTTGCTGGCGGTCGCGGAAGACCACGTCTCCCGCCTCCTCGATGCTCAGGCCGTCCACGTACACGTAGCCGGTCCGCACCCGTTCGCCGGTCACGCGGACGCCGTGCTCGTCGATGGCGATGACCGTGCCGTTGTCGATGGCGAGCACGCGCTCGGCGGGGATGCCCACGGATCTCGCGAGCGCGGCGTGGAGCGCGAGGTGACGGTATTCGCCGTGCACCGGGATGAAGTACCGCGGCCGCGTCAGCGTGAGCAGCAGCTTGAGCTCCTCGCGACTCGCGTGACCGGACGCGTGCACACCGTGGCGCGAGGAGTTGAACACGCGGGCGCCCCGCCGGTAGAGGTTGTTGATGGTGCGATGCACCGACTCCTCGTTGCCCGGAATGGGGTTTGCGCTGATGACCACCGTGTCGGCCTCGCGCAGGCTCACCATCTTGTGCTCGCCGGCCGCGATGCGCACGAGCGCGGAGAGCGGCTCTCCCTGCGCGCCCGTGCAGAGGATGGCGAGCTCGTCGTCGGGGAGGCGCTCGTGCTCCCTGGGCGAGACGAACGTCCCCGGCGGGACGTGGAGATAGCCCAGCTCCTCGGCCACCTTGATGTTCTTGAGCATCGAACGGCCGACGATGAAACATCGCCGCCCGCACGCCTGCGCGGCGTTGATCGCCTGCTGCAGCCGCGAGATGTTGGACGCGAAGGTCGCCATGAGGATGCGGCCCTGGGCCGCCGCGAAGATGGGCGCGAGCCCCTCGCCCACCGTCCGCTCGCTCGGCGTCGTCCCCTCCTGTTCGGCGTTGGTGCTGTCGCTGAGCAGCAGGAGCACGCCGTCATCGCCGATCCGCGCCAGCCGGGCCAGGTCGGGGGGCTCGCCCTGCACCGGCGTGCTGTCGATCTTGAAGTCCCCGGAGTGCACGATGACACCCGCCGGCGTGCGCACCACCAGTGCGCACGCGTCGGGAATCGAGTGGGTCGCGTGCACCCACTCGACCTCGAAGCAGCCGAGCGTGCGCTGGTCGCCGGGGCGCACGGTGTGCAGCTCGGTGGTCTCGATGAGCCCGTGCTCGCGCAGCTTGTTGCGCAGGAAGCCGAGCGTCAGCGCGGTGCCGTAGACGGGCACGGGCAGGCGGGGCAACACGTAGGGCAGCGCGCCGATGTGGTCCTCGTGCCCGTGCGTCAGGACGATCCCGCGAATGTTCCGCACGCGGTCCTGCAGCCAGTGGATGTCGGGGATCACCAGGTCGACGCCGAGCATCTCCTGCTCCGGGAACATGAGTCCCGTGTCGATGACCACGATGTCGTCACCGCAGCTGAGCGCGAGCATGTTGCGCCCAATCTCGCCGAGCCCTCCGAGTGGGATCAGCGTGAGCTGCGCCGAACTGGGCGCGTCGATCAAAAGAGGTCCATCTGGTCACCGCCGGCGGCCGCCGCGACCTTGCGCAACTCTGATGCCGATGCACCGCCCGCCCGCCGGGCGCGCGCGGCCTCGGCGTCGGCGAGGTACCCGCGGACGCGCCGCATGTCGGTCTCCAGCGTGTCCTTGAGGCCCCCGTTGTAGAGCGCGGCCGCGGGGTGGTACAGGGGGACGAAGACGCGATCGTTGTGACGCACGCGTTCGCCGTGGAGGTGCGAGATCCCACCCGCGCCGGGGAGAAGCCGCGCGAGCGCATGACGACCCAGGAGCAGGATCACGTCGGGCTGGAGCAGGTGGATCTGCTCATCGAGAAAGTGGCTGCACGCATCGACCTCGAGTGGTTCGGGATCCCGGTTGCGCGGCGGACGGCACTTGACGATGTTGGTGATGTAGATGTCCCGCCGATCGAGCCCGGCCGACTCGAGCAGGCTGGTGAGCAGCCGGCCCGCGGCGCCGACGAAGGGCTTGCCTTCGCGATCCTCATTCTCGCCGGGTGCTTCGCCCACCGCCATGACCCGCGCGGTCACCGGCCCGTAGCCGGGAACCGCCTGGATGCGCGTCAGGTGCAGGGGGCACGCGGTGCACTCGCGAACCCGCCCGTGGAGCTCGAGGACCTCCTCGGTCGTGGCCACCATTGGCGGAGTTTAGTGCACCGCACCCGGGGTGCCTGAACGATCGCGTCGGTGTGCGCTCAGCCCGCGCCGAGCAGCAGCTCGGCGACCTGCACCGCGTTGGTCGCGGCGCCCTTGCGCAGGTTGTCGGCGCTGAAGAACAGCGCGATGCCGTTCTCGATCCCGGTATCGCGCCGGATCCTGCCCACCTGGACGTCGTCGCTTCCGGCGACCGCCCGCGGCATCGGATAGCGCTGCGTCGCCGGGTCGTCGACCACCGTGACTCCCGGTGACCCGCGCAGGAGCGCACGAACCTCGTCGGGATCCGCCGTCGCGTCGAGCTCGACCCACACCGCGGCGCTGTGTCCGACCGCCACCGGGACGCGCACCGTCGTGACGCTCATGCGCAGCTCGGGCGCAGCGAGGACCCGCCGTGTCTCGGCGATGACCTTGACCTCCTCCTCGGTGTCCTCGCCCTGCATGGTCCAGCCTCCGGGCACCACGTTGCCGTGAAGCACGTGGGGGTAGACGCTCGCGGTCGGGGCGACGCCCAGTGCGTCATCGCCGGTCTGCCTATCGAGCTCGTTCGCCAGCCCGAGCCCCGCCCCGGTTGCGGCCTGGTACGTCGCCACGGTCACGTGGCGGAGCCCGTAGGCATGCTGCAAGGGCGCGAGCACGATGGTCAGCGGGATGGCGACACAGTTGGGGTTGGCGACGATGCCGCGGTGGTGCCGGAGCGTCTCCGCATTCACCTCCGGCACGACCAGCGGCACGGCCGGGTCCATGCGGTAGGCACTCGATTTGTCCACGGCGACCCCGCCGGACTCGGCGACGCCGGGCGCGTGGCGGCGGGAGATCCCGGCGCCCGCCGCGAAGAACACGATGTCGGCGCCGCGCAGCGCATCCCTGGCGAGCTCGCGCACCTCGACATCGCCGAGGTGCGTGCTCACCACGCGGCCCGCGCTGCGGGCGCTCGCATAGAGGTGCAGCGACGACGCCGGGAACGAACGCTCGCCGAGGATGCGCACGAGCGTGCCGCCGGCGGCGCCGGTCGCACCCACAACGGCGACGGCCGGCCCGTCAGACCGCACCGGGTCGCCCGCTACGCGGGCCCGCCGGCACCGTTGCCGCCGGCTTCCTGCTGCTGCCGGGAGAGATCACGGATCGCCTCGCGCCGCGACAGGTTGACCCGTCCCCGGTCGTCGACCTCGATCACCTTGACCATGATCTCGTCGCCGATGTTGACGACATCCTCGACCTTGTCGACATGGTGTTCGGCGAGCTGGCCGATGCGGACCAGGCCCTCCTTCTTCGGCATGATCTCGACGAACGCGCCGAAGCCCATCAGGCGGGACACCTTGCCCTTGTAGATCCTGCCGATCTCGATGTCGTCGGTGAGGTCGTGGATCATCGCCACCGCCTGCTCGCGCGCGGCGGCGTTGGCCGATGCGATGAAGACCCTGCCGTCGTCCTCGACGTCGATCTGAGCGCCGGTCTCCTCGACGATCTTGCGGATCATCTTGCCGCCGGGGCCGATCACGTCGCGGATCTTGTCGGGGTTGATGTTGATCACCTCGATGCGAGGTGCCCACGGGCTCAGCTCAGCCCGAGGCGCGGCGAGTGCCTCGGCCATCTTGCCGAGAATGTGCAGGCGGCCGACCCGAGCCTGCTCGAGCGCACGCTCCATCAGGTCCCAGCTCAGGCCACTGATCTTGCAGTCCATCTGCAGCGCGGTGATCCCGGTCGCCGAGCCGGCGACCTTGAAGTCCATGTCCCCGAGCGCATCCTCCATGCCCTGGATGTCGCTGAGGATGGCGGCGTGCTCGGCACCCTCGTCGGTGATCAGACCCATCGCGATTCCCGCGACGGGCGCCACCAGCGGAACCCCGGCATCCATGAGCGCGAGGCACGAGCCGCACACCGATGCCATCGACGTCGAGCCGTTGCTCGAGAGGATCTCGGTGACGATGCGCACGACGTAGGGGAACTTCTCCTCCTCCGGCATCACGTTGTGGACCGCGCGTTCGGCGAGCGCGCCGTGGCCGATCTCGCGGCGGCCGGGTGAGCGCAGTGGACGCGCCTCCCCGACCGAGAACGGCGGGAAGTTGTAGTGGTGCATGAAGCGCTTGAAGTTCTCGAGGCCGAGCCCGTCGATTTTCTGCTGATCCTGACCGGAACCGATCGTGACGACGGAGAGCGCCTGCGTCTGTCCGCGGGTGAACAGGGCGGATCCGTGGGTGCGGGGAAGGACGCCGACCTCGCACCAGATCGGACGGATCTCGTCGGTGCGGCGGCCGTCCGGGCGGATGCCCTCGTTGAGGATCGCGGAACGCACCGCCTTCTTGACCTCGGACTCGTAGGCCTTGCCGATGTCGGAACGCGCGTCGGGGAAACGCTCCTCGAGGGCCGAGATCGTCTCCTGCTGGAGCTGATCGAGGGCCGCTTCGCGCGAAGCCTTGT
>DAIQQM010000028.1:0-24905 GCA_036786805.1 Candidatus Dormiibacterota bacterium
CGGCGCCGATCCACACGGTGCCGACCGGGTTCCCCAGAGGACCGACGCGCGACCGAACTGGCGAGAGCCAGGCTGAAAAGGAGGTTCACCATGGGCGAGGGTCAGGAACCCGGAGGCGTCAACGGAGCGGACGAGCAGGAGCACGGGCATCAGGGCTCCTTTGCCACCGGGGAGGAGACGACCGAGCATCACCCGGAACGCGAGGACGAAGAAGGGGATTTCGCTACGGGTGAGGAGCAGGCCGAACCCGCGCACGAAGGCAGCTTCGCGGAAGGCCAGGAGGAGGCCGAGCATCATCCGGAGCTCCCCGACAACAAGGGCGACTTTGCCGAGGGCCAAGAGGAGGAGCATTCGCACCCGGGTTAGATCGGGAACTTCCCGGATGATCGAGCGATCGGCGCGGGCCGACTCGATGCGCTCAGTCCAATGGCAACGCAGAACACGTCCATGAGCTCGCTCGAGGCCGATGTCCTCGTCATCGGCGGCGGTTCGACGGGCGCCGGTGTGGCCCGCGACGCCGCGCTGCGTGGCTTCTCCACCATCCTGGTGGAGCGCCGTGATCTCACAGACGGGACCACCGGTCGATTTCACGGCCTCCTCCACTCGGGCGGCCGTTACGCGGTCAAGGACCCGTCAGCCGCACGCGAGTGCATCGCCGAGAACCGGATTCTCCGCGTGACCGCGGCGGACTGCGTCGAGGACACCGGCGGCATGTTCGTCTCCACCCCGTGGGATGACCCGGAGTACGGGGACCTGTTCCTCGACGGCTGCAGGGCGACCGGCGTCCCGGCCGAGGAGATCTCGGTTGCGGAGGCGCTCCATCGAGAGCCCCGCGTCAACCCCGACATCCGACGTGCCTTCCTCGTCCCGGACGCTGCGCTGGACCCCTGGAAGCTCGTCTGGGGGTGCGTGCGCTCAGCTGAGGAGCACGGCGCACGCATCCTTCCGTACCACAATGTTCTCGACCTCGAGGTCGACGGCGACCGGGTGGTGGGAGCGCACGTGCGCAGCGAGCAGAGCGGCGAGGAATTCCGGATTCGCGCCAGAGTTGTCATCAACGCGGCAGGAGCCTGGGCCGGACAGATCGCGAAGCTCGCCGGGTGCACGGTGAATGTCCGCGCCGGGATGGGACTGATGATCGCGATGAATCACCGTCTGGTGCACATGTGCGTGAACCGGTGCAAGCGCCCGTCTGACGGTGACATCCTGCTGCCGCTGCGCACCGCGTGCGTGATCGGTACCACCGACGTGTTCGTCCCCGACCCCGACCAGACGGAGATCCGCCAGGCGGACATCGACCTACTGCTCGACGAGGGGGAGAAGCTCGTGCCCGGCTTCCGGCAGGCGCGGGCGCTGCACGCATGGGCGGGCGTCCGTCCTCTCTTCGAGGACAAGGCCGAGGTCGCCGACACGCGTGACGTGACCCGCTCTCACGCGCTCCTCGACCACTCCTCGCGTGAGGGGATCGCGGGTTTTCTCACCATCACCGGCGGCAAGACGACGACGTTTCGCCTGATGGCGGAAGCCGCGGTCGACGCGGCCTGCCAGCAGCTCGGCGGCCCGCGCGCGTGCAGGACGGCCGAGGTGCCACTGGCGGGCTCGGAGAACCATGCGATGTACCGGATCGGGCACCGGCTCGCCGTCCGCGAGCCTGTCCCGCAGGCAGAGGAGATCATCTGCGAGTGCGAACTGGTCACCAGAGGCCGCCTCGAGGAGACGATCAGACAACGCGACACCACCAGCCTTGACGACATTCGCCGCCTGCTGCGGCTGGGCATGGGGCCCTGCCAGGGTGGGTTCTGCATCTACCGCGCGACCGGCATCCTGCACGAGGGCGGCCACGTCGACAGCGCGGCCGCAAATCAGACGCTCCTCGAATTCCTCGACGAGCGCTGGAAGGGGCTGCATCCCATCCTCCATGGGGATCAGCTGCGCCAGGCGCGCCTCGATGACTGGATCTTTCAGGGCATTCTCGACGTGGAGCACCTGCCGGGATGAACTACGACACCGTGGTCATCGGTGCCGGGCTCGCCGGGCTCACCGCCGCGCTTCGCCTGACCGAGCAGGGGCAGCGCGTGCTCGTCGTTGCTCGCGGTGTCGGTGCGACGCATCTTTCGCCCGCGACGCTGGACGTGCTCGGGTACGTCGGGAACACGCGCGTGGAGAGTCCCGCGCAATCCGTGGCGTCGCTGGTCGCGAGCACGCCGGATCATCCGTATGGGCACGTCTCCGAAGCACAGCGTGGCGCCGCACTGGCCTGGTTCGTCACGCGGGCGGCGACCGCGCTGGGCTACATGGGCAGCGTCGAGGAGAACCTGCTCCTCCCCACGGCCCTCGGTGTTCCGAAGCCGGCCGCATTCGCCCCGCGGACGATGGCGGGCGGCGATCTTCGTGCCGGGGGCCGCTTCGTGTTCGTCGGATTCAAGGGTTTCAAGGACTTCCATCCAACGCTGATCGCCGGCAACGTGGCGCGCGCGGGCCTTGCTGCGCCGATCGCTGCTCGCGCACTCGAGCTCGAGCCGCCGGCGAGCGGTCGTGGCGACCTCAGCGGGCGGGTGCTGGCCGGACGCTTCGACACCGAACAGCTGGGTGACTGGCTCGTCAGCGCCCTCGAGGGGCGAGTAGACCCGGACGAGAGGATCGGCGTCCCCGCGGTGCTCGGTCTCCGCAGTGGTGACGCCGCCTGGCAGACGCTCGAGCAACGGTTGGAGCGGACGGTCTTCGAGATCCCGACGCTCCCACCGTCGATACCGGGCATCCGGCTGTTCAACGCGTTGACGAGCGCGCTGCGCGCGGGGGGAGCCCGCGTCGTGCTCGGCGTCCGGGCCGCCGGGGCGCGCGTCGAGGATGGGCGTATCGAAGCCGTTGCGGTGACCAATGCGACCGGCACGGTGTCGCACCCGACCCGGTCCGTGGTGCTCGCCTCGGGCGGATTCGCGAGCGGCGGCATCGAGCTCGACTCCTTTGGTGTGACCCGCGAGACCGTGTTCGACCTGCCCCTGGCCGGCGTGCCCGATACCGACCATGTCCACTTCGAGCCGGGTTACTTCGATTCGCAGCCACTCGCCCGCGCCGGCGTCCCCACCGACGATCTGCTCCGGCCGGTGGGTGGCGGCGGGCGTCCCGTCTATCCGAACCTCCACGCTGCCGGCGCAACGCTCGGCGGAGCGGTTCCATGGAAGGAGAAGTCGGGCACCGGGATCAGCGTGATCACCGGCTACGCCGCCGCCGAGGCGATCCTCAGACCAGCCCCCGTGCCGATGTCGGAGTCGGCGCGATGAACTACCTCATCCGCGACTCGCTCGACCACTGCGTCAAGTGCACGATCTGCGAGACGTACTGCCCGGTGTCGCAGGTGACACCGCTGTTCCCCGGCCCCAAGTACATCGGTCCGCAGGCGGAACGGTACCGTGGCGCCGGCCCGTCGCCCGACTCGTCGGTCGACTACTGTTCCGGGTGCGGCATCTGCACCCAGGTCTGTCCGCAGGACGTGAAGATCGCCGAGATCAACTCGCGTGCGCGCGCGAAACTCTGGGAGAAGCGGGGCATCCCGCTGCGCAACCAGATGATCGCGCGCCCGACCGTGATCGGAAGGCTCGGAACACCGGTCGCGCCGATCGCCAACTGGGCGCTCCACAATCGCGCCGTTCGCAGGATGGTGCAGCGCGTGGTCGGCGTTCACCGCGACGCACCCATGCCGAGCTTCGCGGGCAGGACGTTCCAGAGGCGTTCACGCACACACCATGGGCCCGCGGGCGCACCGGCGGTGGTCTATTTCCACGGCTGTGGCACCAACTACTACGAACCGATCCTCGGTGAGATGGTCGTCGCCGTCCTCGAGCACAACGGATTCCGAGTGGTGGTCCCACCCCAGGACTGCTGCGGTCTCCCCCTTCAGTCGAACGGCAACTTCCCGGCGGCGCGCACCTACGTTCGGCGTCTGGTCGGCCGCCTCGTCCCGTATGCGCGCGAGGGACTCCCGATCGTCGCGAACTCGACGAGCTGCGGACTCATGCTGAAGCGCGAGGCCAACGAGATCCTCGGGATCGAGGATGACGATCTCAAGGTCGTCAGCGAGTCGATGTACGACCTGTGCGAATTCCTCCTCCGCCTGCACGACCGCGGCGCGCTGCGCACCGACTTCGCCTCACTGCCGCTCACGGTGCCGTACCACGCTCCGTGCCAGCAGCGCGGACACGGCATCGGCAAGCCCGCGCTCGACCTCCTGGCGCTCGTCCCCGACCTCACCATGATCGAGCTCGACGCCGACTGCTGCGGCATCGCCGGCACGTACGGACTGAAGAAGGAGAAGTACGAGATCTCGATGGCGGTCGGCAAGCGCCTCTTCGACGACATCACCGCCTCCGGCTCCGACACCGCCGCGTGCGACAGCGAAACCTGCCGCTGGCAGATCGCGCACGGTACCGGGGTCACGGCGGTGCATCCCGTCGAGCTCCTCTACCGAGCCTATGGGCTCGGCGGACGGCGTCAACCCGGGCCGGTGCCCGCTGCGCACCGAGCCACACCGGTGAACGGATGAGCATGGCAAAGCGTCGCGCCCCACGATCCGTGGTCGAAGCATCCCCCACCGGCCAGGCGGTCATGCGCGTCGACGACGTGCTGCTGTCGCGCGGCGAGCGCGGCACGTGGCTCATCGACCTCAGGGTGCGGTCGGGAAACGGCTATCGGTCTCTGCAGATCCCGATCGGCAAGCATCGAGCCATCGACCGCCTCGCCTGGGAGCTCAAGCGGAGCGAGAACCCTTCCTGACTACGCGGTCGGCGCGGTGTCGCCCCGTCCCGACTGCGACCCGGCCAGCGCTCCCTGGGGCAGCACGCTTCGCGCACCGACGAGCAGCGAGTCACACACCAGCGCGACACAACGCCGCCGCTGCGGCGGATCCATGAACAGCGGGTCGGTGTGGCTGATGCCGGCCATCATCGCGGAGATGTCGGTGATGGTCACGTCGGGACGGATACGCCCGGCCTGCTGTGCTCGCTTGAGGAGCTCCTCCACGGAGGCGATCAGCTCACCCGAGATCCTGCCCTTGGTGACGCTCAAGTCGATGCCGGATGCGGCCATGGCGTCGGCGAGCGCCCGGAAGTCCGCGAACTCATCACACATGCGCCGGACGAAGGTCACGAAGGCGTCGCCCGGGTCATCGGAGCCGGCCGCGGAGCGTGCCGCCGCGACCAGCGGGGAGATCCGGGCCCTCAGCAGCGCCTCGAAGAGGGCGCCCTTGGTTGGGAAATTTCGGTACACGGTCCCGACCCCGACCTGGGCGAGCTGGGCGACCTCATCGATGGGAACGTCGATGCCGTGGGTGGCCATCAGAGTGGCGGCCGCTTCGAGGATGCGCTCGCGATTGCGCTGCGCGTCGACGCGCAGGTGCCGTTCACTCACCTGCGGCGCAGCCTCGAGCTGCTCTCTCCCGGTCATCCCCGTGCTCATCGGTCGTCCTGACTGCGTTTGACAAACGGAACCATCGTTCCGTATAGTACCCCATAACCGGAGCCCACGCTCCGATTGTAGCGCACAGCTGAGGACGACGATATGGAACTGAGACGCGTGAACCCCTGGCTCGTCCTCGTCATCGTGGGCCTTGCCCAGTTCATGGTCGTGCTCGACGCCACCATCGTGAACGTGGCTCTCCCCTCGATCCAGCGCGGGCTGCACTTCTCGCCATCGAGCCTGCAGTGGATCGTCAACGCCTACACGCTTGCATTCGGGGGCTTCCTGATGCTCGGCGGCCGGGCCGCCGACCTCCTCGGCCGCCGCCGCCTGTTCCTGCTCGGCATCGTGCTCTTCTCCGCCGCCTCGCTGATGAACGGCCTCGCGGGATCCGCGGGGATCCTGGTGGCCGGGCGCGCACTGCAGGGCCTGGGCGGCGCGCTCGTCTCGCCGGCGGCACTGTCAGTCCTGACCACGACGTTCGCCGAAGGCCGCGAGCGCACGACCGCGCTCGGCGTGTGGAGCGCCGTGGCGGTCGGAGGCGGCGCGGTCGGCCTCCTGCTCGGCGGTGTGCTCACGAGCCTGCTCTCGTGGCAGTGGGTCTTTTTCGTGAACGTCCCGGTCGGCGTGGTCGCGATCGTGCTCGCCCTCCGCTTCGTCCCCGAGAGCCGGGTCCAGAACGCCGGCGGCGGCGTCGACGTCGCCGGAGCGGTCTCCGTCACCGCAGGGCTGGTGGTGCTCGTCTATGCGCTGGTCAACGCTCAGACGGTCGGCTGGCTCTCCGGAGAGACGCTCGGGCTCGGCGCTCTCGCCGTGGCGCTGCTCGCCGCCTTCGTCGTGCTCGAGTCCCGGCTTCGCCACCCGCTCATCCGCCTTGGCATCTTCCGCATGCGATCGATCACCGGAGCCAACGCCGCCATGCTGCTGGTCGCGGGCGGCATGTTCGCCATGTTCTTCTTCGCATCGATCTACGTGCAGGAAGTGCTCGGCTACAGCGCGCTCCGCGCGGGCCTCGCGTTTCTCCCGGTGACCCTCGGCATCATCGCCGGCGCCGGGCTGTCACAGCAGCTGATCCGCCGCGTGGGCGTGCGTGCCGTCGGGCTCTCGGGCATGTCGATCGCCGCGGTTGGGCTCGTGGTGCTGAGCAGAATCCCCGTGGCGGGCACCTACCTGGGAGACCTCCTGCCCGGGCTCATGATCATGTCCGTGGGCATGGGGCTCACCTTCGTGCCGATCACGCTGATCGCGACGACCAACGTCGGCGCCGAGGATGCCGGGCTCGCATCGGGGCTGCTCAACACGGCGCAGCAGCTCGGCGGCGCGATCGGGCTGGCAGTCCTGTCCACCCTTGCCGCCAACACCACGGCGCACACGGTTGCGTCGCTCGGTCATGCGCCGACTCCGGCCGACGGTGTCAGCGCACTCGTCTCCGGCTTCCACGTCGCCTTCCTGGTCGGTGCGTTCCTGATGCTCAGCGGCGCGGTGATCCTGGCGACGACCATCCGCCGGCGCGACGTCGCGCGCATCGACGCCGCCAACGAGGACGCGCTGCCGGAGCTCGAGGTCCTCGAGTCTCTCGCCAGTTGAGACCGGATGCACAGCGGCGATCGAGTCGATGTGTGCGCGAAGGACGAAGTTTCCCGACATGAGTTCTGACACAGTTGGTCACGATGGCACCCATGCACACGGCGTTCCGCCGAGTCGACAGCGCGGCGAGCGGGTGAGCGCGGCTCCGAAACGGGACGGCACCGAGCCGGATCCGACCGCTCAGGCGACTGCGCCGATCAATCAAGCGCGGTGGCGGAATCGCATCCGCGCGACCGGGACCGTGAGAGCACTGCGCGTGCAGATGACCGAAACCGGATCAAGCCTCGGTTGCGAGATCGGCGACGAGGCCGGGAGCCTGCTCCTCGTCTTTCCCGGGCGGCGCCGGATCCCGGGCATCGAGTTGGGCGCGAGGGTCCTCGTCGAGGGCATGGTGGGGCTCTGGCGCCGTCAGCTCGCCATCCTCAACCCATATTACGAACTGGTGGGCGACTAGCCCCAAGGAGCGCCGGCGGGTCGGTTCAGGCGATGGCGCGAACGCCGGTGTCCGCGCACTCCTCGGGCCCGAGCGCGGTCATGAACACCCGCTTGGTCGCGATGAGTGAACCGGCGAACGGCGACCGATAGGTCCCGGAGAGGGGCGCGACGTCCGCATAGTCGCGACCGACCGCAACCGTGACGTACTCATAGCCGGTCGCCCGGCCGTGCGTGGGATCGAGCGACAGGACGCGCGCGCGTCCCTCGCCGTCCGGCACCAGGACCTCCACCCAGGCATGCGAGCCACCGAATCCGAGCAGCTGGCCTGACACGTACCTCGACGCGAGTCCCAGCCGGCGGGTCAACGCCAGGAGCACGTGGGCATAGTCCTGGCAGACGCCGGCGCCGCGTCCAAGCGCCTCCGCTGCCGTGGTGCGCACCGACGTGGCGCCGTGCTCGTAGGCCATGGCGTCGTGCACGCACGCGTTGGCCGCGTTCGCGAGTGCGCTCCCGGTCAGACCACCGGCACGCAGCCTGGCGGCGAGTCGATCGATTGCGGCATCGGGAGCGGTGAGCGGCGTGGCGTCGAGGAGGTTGCGGTCCTCGAGCATGGCGGCGGACACCAGGTGTGGGCCGTGCCGCGCGTCGCGCTCGACGATGCTGGACATCACGAACGTGACCTCCCGCTCCACTCGGGGAATCTCCAGCATCACCACCGTGTTCCCGAAGACATCGACACCGGCGTCGACGCGTCGCGGGGTCGCATCCAGGACGCTGAGGCGGCGGCTGATCCGGTGCTGATCACCGTGCTCGCGCCGCGGCTGGACGACGAGCCGCTGCTCCAGCGAGCGCACCGGGCCTTCGTAGCGATACGTGATGCGTTGATGAATCCGGTAGCGCGTCCGGTGCACGCGGTTCCAGTCGACCTGCAGGGGATCCGCGGACCAGCGCGTCCCCGGGTCCGATCGGGACCGTTCCACTCGCAGGGTCACGGCACGTCACCGGGGAATTCGCCCAGCACCGGCGGGGACGCGCTCGACCATGGAGGGGCGTCGAGCGGCTCGGCCGCGACGCGCATGGCGCGGAGTGGCGCCGCGCCGTAGTGGGTCATCATGGCGATGTCGAGGGCGTCGCGCCCGCGACCGATGAGGACGCGCCCGGTGCGTCTCGTGTTGTTGCGTGGATCGAACGTGTACCAGCGATCGCCGACGTACGCCTCCAGCCACGCCACGAAGTCCATCGGCTCATGGGGCTGGGGGACATCGATGTCCGGCAGATAGCCGAAGCAGTATCGAGCCGGGATGTTCAATCCCCGCAGGAAGGTGACCGCGAGCTGGGCGAAGTCGCGGCAGACGCCCTCGCGCTGCAGGTAGATGTCGGTGGCTCCCGTCGACGTCCCGCTGCTGCCGTGTCGAAAGATGATGTTGTCGTGCACCCAGTCGACGACCGCCTGCACACGTGGCCATCCCGGCGTCACGCCGCCGAACAGACGCCATGCGGTGTTGCCGAGACGGTCGGACTCGCAGTACCGGCTGGCGAGCGTGAAGTGCAGGGTCGAGTCGGGCAGGTCGGCGACGGCGGACTGCGTCGCGGCTTCGTCAACCTCGTCGACACCCGCATCCACATCCACCTCGGCCTCGTAGCGGATGTGCACCGTGCCGGGTCCGAGCACGAACCGCTGGCACGTATTCCCGTACAGGTCCGTGTACTCGTGGAGCGCGGCCGGCGGCCAGGTTTCGACGCCCGCGCTGCTCAGCGCGACCACGGAATCCCGACGCGGCTCGACCTGGAGGACGAACGTGACCGGCCACTCGAGGTCATGGAGGAATTCACAGCCCACGCGAAGCCGCCGAACGCTCGTGGGGGCGTCGATCACGATCCTCACTGTACTGCCGAATCGCCGCATGCGAACCACTCTCGATGCACAATCGCGGGCGCGATTCCTTGTGCGCGGCGACCAATGACGATGCTGCGGATGCGCGGAGTACTGTCCGTGGATGACCATCGAGGCCGGCGCCGCACGGGGCCTCGCCTCCGGACTGCCGCGAGGGGCCGACGAGTGCATCGACCCCGACGGCGCTGTCCGCCCGCCGTCCACCGCGTTGCTCGCGACCCTGGAGCGCGCCGCGGGCACGCTGCCGAGAATCCGCCGGGATGCGCAGCAGTGGTTCGCGGATCGGGGCGTCACCTTCGGTGTTCCCACCGAGGGCGTCGCGCCGATCTTTCCCTTTGACCCCGTACCACGGGTCCTCTCATCCGGTGAGTGGCGATCCCTGAGCCGCGCGCTCTCGCAGCGCGCGATGGCCCTGGATCTCTTCGTCTCGGACTGCTATGGGTCGCAACGGGCGATCCGCCACGGCGTCGTGCCCGGGCGGCTCGTGTACAGCAGCACCGGGTACCTCAGAGACATCGTCGGCATCCGCCCGCCTCGAGCCACGTGGTGTCATGTCTCCGGCATCGATGTGGTGCGCGTCCAGGGCACCTTTCACGTTCTCGAGGACAACGTGCGAATCCCGAGCGGCATCGCCTACGCGCTCGAATCCCGTCGCGCCATGGAGGCGCTGGCGCCGGACTGGTTCGAGCTCGCGCCGGTCCGGCCGATCCACGGGTACACCGGGCGGCTCCGGCGCATCCTGCAGCGGATCGCGCCGAGGCAGTGGGACGCTGACATCGTCGTGCTCACGCCGGGCTCGTACAACGCCGCCTACTACGAGCACCGGCTCCTCGCCGATGAGATGAACGCCACCCTGGTCGAGGGTCACGAGCTGATCGTGGTCGAGGACGAGGTCTACCGTCGTGACGCGGACGGCGTCTCGCAGCACGTGGATGTCATCTACTCGAGGGTCAACAGCGAGTGGCTCGACCCACTGGTGTTCCGCCGTGATTCGATGCTCGGATCCCCGGGGCTCATCGAGGCGTGGCGCCGGGGCAACGTGGCCATCGCCAATGCGCCGGGCACCGGTGTCGCCGATGACAAGGTGATCTACCCGTACGTTCCCGCGATGATTCGCTACTACCTCGGCGAGGAGCCGCTCATGGACAACGTGCCCACCTACGACCTCACCGACGACGTCCAGCAGGCGTACGTTGCTGCCAACATCGACCGCATGGTGCTGAAGCCGGTGGACGCCAGTGGTGGGTACGGCATCCACTTCGGCAGGCTCATGTCATCGGCTGCGCGCGCCGAGTTCCTCGATCGGGTCAGGGCGACTCCCCGGCAGTGGCTGGCACAGGAGGAGGTGGCGCTGAGCCGGGCCGTCTGCCTGCGCGCCGGCGGCGGCTTCGAGCCCCGGGCCGTGGACCTGCGCCCGTTCGTGCTGCTCGACGAGCGGCCCTGGATCGTGCCCGGCGGGCTGACGCGCGTGGCCGGAGACCCGGATGAGCTCGTGGTGAACTCGTCGCAGGGAGGTGGGAGCAAGGACACATGGGTACTGACACGCTGACCTACTCCGTGTCGCACCGCACCGTGCTGCGCTACACGGCGACGGTGACGCTCTCGTACAACGAGGTTCGGATGCGTCCTCGCGACCGGGGTTCGCAGCGGACGCTCAACTTCTCGCTGATGAGCACGCCCTGGGCGGTGCCGCGCAGCCGCGTCGACTACTTCGGCAATTTCGTCCACCGCCTCGACGTCACGACACCCCACGATCTCCTCGAGTTCGCGGTCGACGCCGTGGTCGAGAACAGCGAGCCGCGCCGCCGGCGCCTCTCGGAGTGGGACCAGGAGGCGCTCGCCGGTGACCCCCGCCTCGAGTTCGTGCTTCCCAGCCCGC
The DNA here is from genome assembly GCA_036786805.1 of Candidatus Dormiibacterota bacterium. Classification (GTDB taxonomy): domain Bacteria; phylum Chloroflexota; class Dormibacteria; order Aeolococcales; family Aeolococcaceae; genus Palsa-851. Next base: position 11,247 of record DAIQQM010000028.1, read on the forward strand.
GAGTGCCGATCGCGGAGAACACGCGATCGCTCTGGCACGACTGGAACGGCGATGACACGAGTTTCGACAGCATCCTGGCGACAGCCCAGCGGATTCCCCGCGAGCTGCGCTACGTGAGCGGGGCGACCACCGTCGAATCGAGCATCGACGACCTCCTGGCCGGAGGCGCGGGTGTGTGTCAGGACTTCACCCATCTCTTCCTTGCCATGGTCCGCGGAGCGGGGTGGCCGGCCCGATACGTCAGCGGGTACCTCGGGCCGGTCGACGAGGAGCAGGTGGTCGAAGGGCAGTCGCACGCGTGGGTCGAGGTCTGCGGTTCCGACGGCCGCTGGCTCGGCCTCGATCCGACCCTCGGCCAGCACGTCGGCGCGCATCACCTCCGGCTGGCGGTCGGTCGCGACTACGGCGACGTCGCGCCCCATCACGGGCTGTTCTACGGGGCGGCGACCGGCGCGCCACCCGAGGTCACGGTGCGGATCGCCCGGATGTCCAATCAGCAGGTGGACCAGGTCGAACGTCACGCAGCGGTGCACTGGCAGCAGCAGCAACAGCAGTAGGCGCCGGTTTGGTCAGGTCCAGGGGCGTGCCGACCTGGCCGCCCAGTACTCGTCCGCGGACACGGCGACATCCGGCAGGCCCTCGGCCCCGATGTCGAGCGCTCGGAGGTTGCTGACGAGCTGATCAACCGTGGCCGCGCCGCTGAGCACCACCGAGACCCATGGCTGCGCGAGCGCCGCCGCGATGGCGAGTGCGTCCGGCTCGACGCCACGCTCGGTCGAAGCCCTGCCCAGGGGACTGTGCACGTCGCCGGCGTCCCCGGCACGGGTGAGCCTGCCGTTGGCGAGCGCCTCCTTGATGATCACCGCCCATCCCGCGGCCGACGCCTCAGCGAGAGCGCTGCCGGCCGACGGCTCCAGCAGGTTCCACGTCGCCTGCACCGAGCAGAACAGCGGCACGCCGTCGACGCGCAGATCGAGTGCGCGGCGAATGGTCTCCGACTGACGCGGCCCGGTTGTCGTCATGCCGATGAGCAGACCCTGGTCGCGATGCCGCGCGAGCGCGGCAAGCAGCGGTGCGTCGTCGAGGGCTCCGGATTCGATCGTCAGCGAGTGCACCTGGTAGAGGCTGAGGTGATCGCCGAGCAGCGCGCGCGTCTCGCTGTACTGGCGCTTGAACGCGGTCAGCGAGAGGTCCTTGGTCTCCTGCACCGGAGCGTCGAGGTTCCACGCGCCGACGTATGTGTATCCCCACTTCGAACCGACGACCAGGTCGTCGAGAGGCGCGCGTTTCGCGATCCACCCACCGAGAAAGGCTTCAGCCGAACCGTACGAGCGCGCGACGTCGATGTAGCGCACGCCCTGGGCATACGCCGTGTCGAGCAGATGCATGGTCCGCTCGCGGAATGCCGCTTCAGAGCGATCTCTCCCGAGGTCTTCGCCCCGACCGGTCGTGATGTAGGCGGGCCTCCCGATCGCCGCGAGCCCGACCCCGATGCGGCTTATCCGGGGCCCGTCGCGACCGAGCGTCGCCATCTCCATGGCGGCAACGATACAGACGGATCAGGAGATGGTCAGTTCGGCGTGGAGAAGCCTGGGATCACATCGAGCGGCGGCGGCGCACGGTCGCAGTCACAAGGAGGACCACGCCTGCGCCGAGCAACCATGGAGCCACCGCGGTCGGCGCCGCTCCGGTGGACGGCGTCGAGACGGTGGTTACGGCGGCGGTGCAGATCCCCGTGGGCGGCCTGATCACATTGTCGTCCAGGGTGAGCGCCCCGTTCCTGGCCAGAGCGCGTCCACCGTTGAGGCCGCCGCCAACGCCGATGGTGGCCCCGGTCGTCATCGTGATGCTCGTGAGTGCAATCAGGTTGCCCTGGAACGACGTGGCCGTACCGAGAGTGGCGGAGCTGGTCACCTGCCAGAACACGTTGCAGCCGCTGGCACGGTTGATGAGCACGACCCGAGATCCACTTGCGGTGGTGAGTGCTGAGCCGATCTGGAAGATGAAGAGCGAGCCGGCGGTTCCTTCACCATTGAGTGTGAGGGTGCCGGTCAGCTGCGCCGACGAGCTGAAGTGATAGACGCCCGGGGTCAGTGTCTTCCCGCCGAGGTTCACGCCCGACATGTTGTGGAAGGGCGTCGCGTGGGCCGCGTCGTTGTATGTGGTCACGAGGTCGCTGTGCGCTTTGATCGCAACCGCGTCGTCCTCGTTCTTCGCTCCGGTGACCAGTCCGGGCGGAAACCCGGTGACCGACGACGCCTTGTTGGGGCTGATCGCCAGGTTGCCCGTGATCGTGGTGGCACCGGTGTTGGTGATGGCGGATGCGGCCATGACGGTGAAGTTCGCGGCCGACAACAACCGGGGCTTGAAAACGGCGGCCTGGGCCACGATTGGAAGCGCGCCGAGGGTCAGCCCAAGGGCGCAGGCAAGGAGGGCGAGGGAGCGCGAGACGTGGTTTGAGCGGAGTGGGCGTGTCACGAGAACCCCCAGCATGCGCCCCTGCCGGAATGCAGACGGTGCGCTGGCGTACAGATAGGACCTATTGCTCAGCCGAAGAGGGAGGTCAGGTTCCCCGCGGCTGACGAAGCACCCCCGAGCAGCGCCAACCCGAAGGCCGTTTCGATCGCGCGAAGCGTGGTGTAGTGATCGCCGGCGGTTGCGATCGATCCTTGTCCGCGCGACTTCGAGGAGATCACGATCATCGGCACCCGGCCGCCGGAGGCGTTCCCGCAACAGGACCCGGAAGGAGCCGCATCGTTCTCGTCCATCGTGATGATCACCGTCCCGTCATCCGCGAACCAGGGTGATGCGAGCACGGCGGGAAGGGTCGCCCGCAGCCACGCGTCTCCCTCCGCGACGCTGCCGTCATGCATGTCATGCACGAGATTCGGCGTGATCCAGACGAAATCCGGCGCCTCGGCCGAATCGAGGGTCGACAGCATCGCCGCGGCGCCGGGATAGGGAAGGATGTGGGTCGCGCAGGCGCTGCCGCGATCGAGACTGAAATACATGAACGGGTCGTGCTTCTCCGCGTACTCTCCCGCTCCGGCGACGTGGTCGCACCGCGTCGGCATGCTTTCCATGTAGGCCAGCCACGGGATCCCGGCGCCGGACAGCTCGCTGCCGAGATCCGGTGCATCGAACGGACCGCATCCTCCGCCGTCCGGGGTGCAGTCGGAGCGCACTCCCTGGGTGGCCCCGCTCTCGAGTGCGAGGTAATTGGGTGCGCTGGGGTGAGCGATCGCATACCAGGCGGCGAGCGACGCGTAACCTGCGGACAGCGAACAGAGATACGGATCGTTCGGACACGAACCGAGCGTCGCCGCGTAGCCGCGATTCTCCTCAACGATCACCATGACGTGTGGCTCGAGACGCACCGCGGGTGTGTCCGGACGTGCGGTCGGCGATGGCCGCGTCGTGAGCGGCGAAGGCACGGATTCCTCCGCGGGCGTTGCGGCGCATCCAGCCAGGGTGACCACGGTCATCGTCACCATTGCCGCTCGCCACAACGTCAGTCCGCTCAACACCCGACACGATCTTCCCGCCTGAGCTCGACGGCGTGCACGGACGGTGCGGACCCCGGCTTCGGTTGCTCCCGCGAGCGTTAGGCCCGGGACCGTCCGCGCATGAGATACCAACCGATGACGATGAGCACGATCAGGACGACGACGTAGACGATGATCTCTTTGGTGCCGAACACGTTGAACGCGAGCATTGGCTGACTCCTTGGTCGGTGGTGCGGCCGAGCTGTCGCGGCCACGGCGGACTGGCGCATCCTACGGTGCCGGTCCGGTTCTCCGCTCATCGCGGTAGGTGCGGGAGTACGTCGCTCAACCGGAACGAACGTGAGCGCGCGGATCGCCGTTGGTGGCGCAAATGACGCAATCACCCCCGCGGTGCGACGCGCGCGCGGTGGCTTCCTCACCTGTCCGGTCGGCTCTCCGCAGGCGGCCCTAGAATCCGCCCCATGCGAAGGGTCATCGGGGGCTGCCGGCGGATCGTCGCGGCTCCGGGCTTCCGGGAGGGGGCGATCATCGCTGCGGTTTTGCTCGTCGGGCTCCTCGTTCGCCTTCCGAGCCTGAATGGACCGCTGCTCGCGATCTCGTCGTTTCGTCAGACCGAGACCGCCTATCCCGCGCTCATCTATCACCAGCAGGGCATCAACCTGCTCGCGCCGCAACTGCCTGTGCTCGGGAAGCCGTGGCAGGTTCCGTTCGAGTTCCCACTGTTCCAGGCCATGGGCGCGCTGATCATGGACCTGGGTGGAGCCACCGACTGGGCGATGCGCATCAGCAGCGTGATCTGCTGTCTGGCCACCGCGTTCACCATCTGGGGACTGGTGCGTCACCTCTCCACTCGGACGGCCGCCGGCATCGCCGTGGTTGTGTTCCTCGCATCCCCGTTCAACATCTGGTGGAGCCGCGCTTCGATGATCGAGTACATGGCGACCGCGCTCTCGGTCGGGTACGTGTGGGCGGGCATGGTCTGGATCGACAACCGGCAGAAGCGCTTTGCGGTGCTGGCGATCCTCCTCGGGACTCTGGCAATGCTCGTGAAGGTGACCAGCGCGGTGTTCTGGATCGTCCCCCTGTTCCTGTACTGGGGCGTGACTGCGAGACCACCGTGGCGCGCCTGGGTGCGCGAGCGCCTGCGGACGTCAGCGGTGCTGTTCGTCATCCCGCTGATCGCATGCGTGCTCTGGACGCACCACGCGGATGACGTCAAGGCGGCGAGCCCCGCCACGAGCTGGATGACCAGTGAAGCGCTGGCCGGATTCAACTTCGGCTCGGTGGGCCAGCGATTGGATCCGCACCAGTGGGCGAAGATCATCGGTCCGCTCGACACGTTGGTGACAGGGCTGCCGCTCTGGATCCTCGCGGCGGTCTGCATCATCGCGATCCTGCGTGAGCGACGCGCCGTGTGGGTCGGGATCATCCTTGCCGGCGCCCTCCCCGTCTTCACGTTCGTGAACCTCTACGCCATCCAGGCGTACTACCTCGCGGCGGTCACGCCCGCTGTCGCCGCCGTCCTGGGCTATGCCCTCGACGGTGTGATCCGCTACTGGCGGCCCGTACCACTTCGGGCAGCGACAATGGTCGTGATCGTCGCGTGGCTGGGCGCAACCCTGTACAGCCAGCGGGATTTCCTGGCGTCGAGCTACGCGACTCCCACGCCCGATCCCGCCAACATCCTGGCGCAGGCACGGGAGATCGACGCGGGAACAGGCCGGCAGGCACTCATCGTGTTCGATGGACTGCAGTGGTCACCGGCGGTGCCGTACTACGCTCGGCGTCGAGGCATGATGCTCGTGCAGATCATCGTCACCCGGAAGCTGCTCGACTCGCTCCCGGGTCAGGGATACACGTATCTCTACACGGCCACGCCACACCCGGGTCACTTCTCTGCCGACGCGCTCGCGGTGCTGCAGCGATGGTCGTGGTTCGGCGACGTCAGCCCGCACGTGTTCCACCTGGGTGCGACCTACACGAGCGTGGACACCGCCTACATCGCGGCCGCCACACAATCAATCCAGCCCGTCGTCGACACCAGCTCACTGATCGGTGAGCCGCGCACCATCGGCTGTGATGGACCGGCAACGGACATCGCGGTCTCGACCGGTGACCCCATCATCCTGGAATTCGCACAGCTGTCAGCGACCGGCGGGACGACCCTCGCCGTCAACGGACGCTGGCTCCCCGCCGAGCGCACGGTCATCGTCAACCCCGATGCGACATCAAGCGGCACGCTGCGCCTCGCCTGCGCCGGCGGTGCTGACCTCGATCTCGCCGGCGTGTACGCGCAGCGACCGTAACCGCCGCGCGTGCGTCAGCCCGGCGCCTGTGGAACTTCGCGGATCACCCGTCCACCGTTCCGTGGAAGGCGCCGTCGAGCATGCGCGCGACCGAGGCGGCATCCGGCGCGAGGGGATCGTCGCGGCTGGCGTCCATGACACGCCGAGCAGCTTCGTCGAGCCCGGCCTCGGGCATCCCGAGCGCCTCGAGCGAATCGGGGAGCCGGAGCCGCAGTAGCAGCGCGAAGAGTGCCCGGGCGGGATCGTCGCTCCCGAGCACACCGGCGGCCGCGCTCCACGCCTCGGGCGACCGCGCGCACACCAGCGCGGTCGAATGCGGGAGCACGACCGCATGGGTTTCGGCATGGGGCAGGTTCCATCCGCCGCCGAGCACGTGACAGGTCCGGTGATGGATGCCGGTGCCGGCCTGCGCGATCGCGACTCCGGCGAGGCAGGCGCCGACGAGGTTGCCGGCATGCGCACCGAGGTCGTTCGGGTGCTCCAGAACGCGCGGAAGCCCGTCGACCAGGCGGCGCGCGCCATCGCTCGCAAGGATGCTCGTGATGGGGTTGGCGCCCGCGGACCAGAGCGCTTCAAGGCAATGTGCGAGCGCATTCATGCCGGAAGCCGCCGCGAGGCGAGGCGGCATACCCACGCACAATTCGGGGTCGTAGACGACCGTGCGCGGCAGCACCCGCGGGTCTGACCACGTTTGCTTGCGACCCGCGCTGGTGCGACCCCAGATCGGGGTCATCTCGGATCCGGCGTAGGTGGTGGGCACCGCGATGAGCGGCAGATCGCACGCCTGGGCAATCACCTTGCCGAGCCCGGTCGCGGAGCCACCTCCGAGGGTCACGACCACGTCGGCAGCGACGTCGCGCGCGATGCCGACAGCCGCGTCGGCCACGTCGGACGGCACATGCTGCGCGGCATCGCGCACCTGACCCGCGTATCGATCGCCGAGCGCGTCACGCAGGCGCATGAGCGCGCCGCGCGTCGACGCCCCGCCCGCAACCACCAGTGCTCGACGCTTCTCGAGCCGAGACACCTCTTCCGGAACGCGCTCGAGCGAGCCGGCCGCGAATACCACACGTGACGGGAGCGCCGACCACGTGAATGCCGGGATCACCGCCCGGCACCTGGCGAGCGGAGCTCGGCCATGCGCTCTGGCGGAGGCAGCCGACCCGGTTGCTGCGGTTCTTGCGAGCCTGAGACCATCAAGCCGGATCTTGACACCGAGCTTTCGAGGTCCGGGTCCGTAGACTCCGGGCGTGTCCGAGTCCGACGGCGACCTGCTCGCTCTCCGCCAGCGCCTTGGCGACCTTGATCAGCGGATCGTCGAACTGATCGCGGAACGATTCCGGGTGGTCGCCGACGTCGCCAGGGAGAAGGCCGCCTCCGACGCCGCGATCCGCGATTCCGACCGTGAACGCGAGGTGCTCGCCTCCGTGGAGCACATCGCGAGGACCGAGGGCGCTCCCGTCAACCTCGTCCGCCGGATCTACCGCGATCTCCTCGCTGAATCGGTGAGCAGGCAGGTCTCGAGCCGCTCCGGCCTGCATCGCGAGGTGACGTTGCGCGTCGCCGTGCGCGGCGAGCACTCCTTCGGGTATCTCGCCGCTCAGAAGTATCTGTCCGCGCGGGAGGTGGACGGCGAGATGATCGTCACCCGCACGTACCAGGCCGCGGTCGACGCGCTGAAGGACGGAGAGGTCGACCTCGCGGTCCTGCCGATCGAGAACACCGCCGCCGGCAGCGTCGACGAAACCTACGATCTGCTACGCGAGAACGAGGTCTCCATCGTCGGTGAGGAGACGTCGCGCGTCGACTATTGCCTCTGCGGGATCAGTGACATTCCCCTGGGAGCCATCAGCCAGGTGCTCGCCGCGGTCGACGGCTTCGAGCAGTGCAGCCGCTTCCTCGAGGCACTGCCCAATGCGGGGCAGATCCTGCACTTCGACACGGGTGCGGCGATGCGGCTCGTGCACGCGGCCGGCGATGCCACGCAGGTTGCCATCGGCGCGCCCGAGGCGGCGGCGGCGCACGGACTCGTGGTGCTGCGGCGCGGCATCGCCAATCACACGGAGAACTACACGCGATTCGTCGTCCTGGCGCGACACCCGGTTGCCGTCGAGCTCAGCGCGCCGTGCAAGACGAGCCTGATCCTCATCGCGCGGCATGAGCACGGCGCGCTGATGCGTTCACTCGGTGTCCTTGCGGCCAGCGGGCACTCGATGACCAAGCTCGAGTCGCGTCCGCGTCCGGGGCGGCCCTTCGAGTACATGTTCTTCATCGATTTCGAAGGCAACATCGCTGAGCCGAGGACCGCGGACGCACTCGACGACCTCCGCTCCACCGCGCTGCACCTCAAGGTGCTGGGCAGCTACCCGGCGACGACAACCACGAGTGACGCACGGCCGGGCGACACCACGCCGCTTGTACCGCTGCCGGCCGATGTCAACGTGCTCGAGGATGTGGCGCCGCCGCGGCCGGCGACCAAGGCGTCGAAGAACTACCGGCTCGCCGGTCGCGGCGCCCGCTCCGACGACACCGTGATCCCGGTCGGCAACCTGCTCATCGGCGGCGGCGGTTTCCTGGTCATGGCCGGGCCGTGCTCCGTCGAGTCCGCCGATCAGATCAATGCGACGGCGCGTGCGGTGCGCGAAGCCGGAGCCCAGATCCTTCGCGGCGGAGTCTTCAAACCGCGCACGTCGCCCTACGCGTTCCAGGGACTCGGGTGGGACGGTCTCGAACTGCTCGCCGCGGCGGGCAGGGCCACCGGGATGCCGATCATCAGTGAGGTCATGGCCGTCGATCAGGTCAGGCGCATGGCCGAGATGGTCGACATTCTCCAGGTGGGGACCCGGAACATGCAGAACTTCGATCTCCTGCGCGAGCTCGGCAAGGTCGATCGGCCGATCCTGCTCAAGCGCGGACTTTCGAGCACCATCGATGAATGGCTGGGCGCCGCGGAGTACATCCTCGCCATCGGCAACCAACAGGTGATGCTCTGCGAGCGCGGCATCCGAACCTTCGAGACCAGCACGCGAAACACGCTCGACCTCTGCGCCATCCCCGTATTGCGAGAGCTGACCCATCTGCCCGTGATCGTGGATCCGAGTCACGGCACCGGTCACCGCGCCTACGTTGCGCCGATGGCCAGGGCGGCGCGCGCCGCGGGAGCGCACGGGCTCCTGATCGAGGTCCATCCGGATCCCGACAAAGCGCTCTCGGATGCCGAGCAGAGTCTGTCGTTCCCCGAATTCCTCTCGCTCATGCGGAGCCTGCAGACCGTCACGCCCGTCTCCTAGCGCTCGCCGGGACGTTCGACCCAGAGGAAGCTCGTGAAGTTCTCGTCGAGGTCCTGCAGGTTGTCCTCCACGACACGCAGTCCGTTCAACTCGGCGAGCGTCCTGCTCCCCATCGTGGCGATGGAACCGGCAAGCTCCCCCGCGCCGAGCAGCTCAGCCACCTTCGCCTGGTCGATCAGGTCGCCCTCGCCGCTCGTCTGCCGGAGGTTGGCGTACTTCTTCTCGAGATTGGTGCGGCACTGGCGCAGCACCTGAGGATGGGCCATCACGGTATCCACCTTCGAGAAATCGGCCCCGCCCGCAATCATCAGCGCGTGCGCGATCTTGATCGCGAACTCCTCGACAATCGCGAAGCGGTACTTCGCCATCGCGGCAACCGATTCGCCGACCATGCCACCGACGGAGTTGTGAATCGCGAAGACGCCACGATCGACCTCACCCTCGTGGAGCGCGCGCAGCACGCGCTCGGTGGTGTGGAGATAGACCATCTCGAAGGGGGTTTCAGGTGTGCGGCTCATGTAATAACGAGCCGCCTCCTCGTTGAAGCTCCCCCGGCCGCCCTGGATGCCGACCACCATGCGGTCTGTGATCAACCGGTTGGGCAGGAGCAGGTCGAACACGGAGTCCTGTGCTTCCGAGAGGCGCAACCGCATCGCCTTGGTGTGCGGGTTCAGCGTCTGCAGGTCAACGAAGAGCTGCCACGTGTCGTTGCTCACCTGGGAGGTGACATCGTGGAGCCGCCGGGTGCCGAGCGTGTCGATCGGCGTCGGCGCAAACCCGAAACGCTCGAGCGTGCGGCCCACGAAATGGGTGACGCCCTGACTCTCGGCTGCGAGCCGATCGTGCTCGTCGGCAGACATGGGAACGACGCGGAGTCCCTTCGATGCGAAGTAGCGCTCCCACGCGTCCAGGGTGTCCGCGGGCATCCGGTACCCGTCGACCACGATGGTCTGGCCGGTCATGCCGCTCGCCGCGACACTGTCCGGGCCGAAGAGCGGATGCGTCAGGAGCGCCTGGTAGCCATTGGGCAGATGGCGTTGGAACACGTCGCGCGCGTGCACCTTGACGGAGAGGACGTCGATGAGGGTTCGCGCCCCACCGAGCTCGTGAAAGTAGGGAAGGTGCTCTTCAATGGTCGCCTCGAATGCCGAGATCGGCACGCAGTAGCAGACTGCATCCGATGCGAGCGTGTCGCGTAAGGATGCAGTCGTCAGCCCCTGCTGCTCGGCCGCGGCGCGCCGGGTCGAGTCGGAGTCGTACGCCCTGAGCGTGAAATCCTCCTGCAGCATCGCGGCCCAGAGCAGTCCAAACCGGCCGAGGCCGACCACGCCGACCGTTGCCGGGAGCGCAGTGGTCATCACCGTGGCTAGTGTACGTGGGCTCGGATCGCTCACCTCAGCATCGGGGCGTTGCGCAGGCAGACCGGCGTTGCGCCGACCCTGACGGCGCGGAAACGCGCCGAAGTCCGGGCCGTCGGTATGGTCTCCCCTGCATGGCGAACCCTGAGGAGCCTGAGATCCGAGACCGGAGCGCGCGAGATACGGCGCGGCAGCAGACGCCGCGCGCGCTTCGCGAGGAGGTCCGTCTGGCCGGCGACGCGCTCGGTCAGGTGATCGCCGAGCACGGCGGTGCGGCGCTGCTGACCGACGTCGAGACCCTGCGCAGAACGGTGATCCGCGCGCGGACCGAGGATGACCGGCGAGGTGGATACGCGCGCATCGCGGATGAGCTCGTCGCCTCGTGGTCTCTCGAACGTGCCGAGCAGGTTGCACGCGCATTCACATGCTATTTCCACCTCGTCAACCTGGCCGAGGAGCGATATCGCGCTCGCGCACTGCGTGAGGCTGACCACGGCTCCGCCGGTCCGGCGGAAGCGCTTGCAGCCGCACTCGCAACCGTGCGCGCGGAGCTGGGAGACGACGAGCTCGATCGATTGCTCTCGACGCTTCGCGTGCACCCGGTCTTCACGGCGCATCCCACCGAAGCCCGTCGACGGGCGGTGACCTCGGCGCTTCGACGAGTCGACGTCGCACTCGATCGCCTTGGCGATCCTCGCGCATCCGAGGCTCCCCCGCCCGAGGCGCGGCGGCGATTGCTCGAGGAGGTGGACGGACTGTGGCGGACGGCTCAGCTGCGGCGCCAGGAGCTGCAACCACTCGACGAGGTGCGCACCCTGATGGGTGTCTTCGACGAGACACTCTTCCGGCTCGTGCCCGCGGTGTACCGCGAGCTCAGTCAGGCGCTCGACGCGAGCGACACCGGCGCGCAAGCGCCACCCGCACCGGCGTTTCTCCGTTTCGGGAGCTGGGTCGGCGGTGATCGCGACGGCAACCCGCAGATCACCGCGAGGGTGACGCGCGAGACGATGCTCATCCAGTCGGACCACGTCCTCCGCGGGTTGGAGGCCGCCACCACGCGCATCGGCACCGGACTCACCGTCGATGATGAGAGCACTCCGCCCGGTGAGCGCTTCCTCACCCGGCTTCGAGCCACACGAGAGATCGCGGGCGAGCGCGCAGCCGCGATCGGGGCCCGCTCCCCCGGCGAGCCGTACCGTCAGTTCCTCCTCCTCGTCGCCGAGCGCATCGGCGCGACCCGCCGTGCCGATCTATCGATGGCGTACGCGCGCCCGGACGAGCTCCTCGACGATCTCCGTTCGCTCCAGACGGCACTCGGGGACGCGGGCGCTCCGCGTCAGGCGTATGGGGAATTGCACGGACTCATCTGGCAGGTGCAGACATTCGGCTTTCACCTCGCCGATCTGGAGATTCGCCAGCACAGCGGCATGCACCGCGCCGCGCTCGCCGAGCTGACTGCCGGCGCCGGCACATCACCGGAGACGGACGAACTCATGGCGACGATGCGCACCATCGCGCTGCTGCAGCAGCGGTTTGGTGAGCACGTGTGCCATCGGTATGTGGTCAGCTTCACGCGGAGCGCCGACGACGTGAGCGCCGTCTACAGGCTTGCCGACCTCGCCTGCGCGCCCAACGCTTCGCCCGCGCTCGACGTGGTCCCGCTCTTCGAGACCATCGCGGACCTGCGCAACCTGCGCGAGACGCTCGACGCAATGCTCGAGCTCGAGCCGGTCCAGCGCCGGATGGCCGCGAACGATCGCGCGCTCGAGGTCATGCTCGGATACTCCGATTCAGCGAAGGAGAGCGGCCCGGTCACCGCGACCCTGGCGCTGTACGCCGCTCAGGCCGACCTCACCGCCTGGGCTGCGGAGCGCTCCGTCCGGCTGACGATCTTTCACGGACGCGGCGGCGCCCTGGGGCGGGGCGGCGGTCCCGCGAATCGCGCCGTGATGGCGCAGGCGCCGGGCTCGGTGTCGGGGCGGTTCAAGGTCACCGAACAGGGCGAGGTTGTCTTCGCCCGCTACGGCAACAGCACGCTGGCGCGGCGCCACCTCGAGCAGGTGACCTCGGCCGTGCTCCTCACCTCCACGCCCGCGGCACAGCAGCGCACCGAGGGGGCGGCACTCCGTTTCCAGGCGCTCGCAAACACCCTCGATGCGACTGCGCGCGCGGCCTACCACCGCCTCGTCGAGACCGAAGGCTTCGCCGAGTACTTCGCGGAGGTGACACCGGTCCGCGAGCTCGCTCATCTGCACCTGGGATCCCGCCCCGCAAACCGAGGCGGCGACAGGAGCCTGGCATCGCTCCGGGCGATTCCCTGGGTGTTCGCGTGGTCGCAGATCCGGCTCAATCTTCCCGGCTGGTACGGGGTGGGCAGCGGCCTGGCCGGCGCCGACCTCGACGAACTGCGCATCGCCTACGCGGAGTGGCCACTGCTCAACGTGCTCATCGACAACGCGGAGATGAGCCTGGCCAAGACCGACCGATTCATGGCGGACGGATATCTTCGCCTCGGAGGCCGGCCGCGGATCGCAGACCTCATCCTGGCGGAATACGAGCGCACGATCGAGCGCATCCTCGCCGTCACCGGTCAGGTGCGGCTGCTCGAGAAACGCCGGGTGCTGAGCTGGGCGGTCGAGTTGCGCAACCCGTACATCGACGCGCTGTGCCATCTCCAGCTGCGCGCGCTCCGCGCCCTGCGCAGTGGTGAGGCGACCGACGGCGAGCGCAGACGGCTGGAGCAGCTCCTCCTCCTCACCGTCAACGGCATCGCGGCCGGATTGCAGAACACCGGGTAGGCGTGCGACCACGGAGACGCTGCGCGGCCCTTCGAGCCGCTCCTATGCGATGGCTGGTGAGGGACCGCTCACGCTGTCGAGGGTGCGCCGCATCTGATCGATGTGGAACCGGCTGTGGCCCGCGATCAGACGGAACATGAGGTCGAGGCTCTCGGGTCCGCGCTCCGCGTGCAGGCCGTCGCGGGCTCGCTGCCCAGGGGTCGAGCGGTGCCAGAGCGCGAGATTGGAGACGCGGAGCGCGTCGAAGGTCTCGAGCAGTTCAGACGGCTCCGCAGCGTTGTATCCCAGCGCGCCGACCCACAGATCCTGGTCGTACGGTGTCAGCGGCGGCCGGTTCTCGGCGATCACCCAGCGATATCGCGCTGACGAGATGAGCTCGGCGTCAAGCATGTGGCCGAGCA
>DAIQQM010000127.1:0-6243 GCA_036786805.1 Candidatus Dormiibacterota bacterium
GGCGTCCTCGCCGGCGTCGCGGTCGGGGCCGGCGGGTACCTGGTCCAGTCCGAGCCGCAACCGGCGACCAAGCCGCTCAGTGTCTACCAGACACGACCGTCCCCCTCGGACCCGCCGCCCGCCATGCCACCTCCCGCACCGCCGGCACCGAGTTCCTGATCCCCAGGGGTGGTCGGCGGGAGCGACGTCCCTGACCCGGGCAGCGCCGGTGCCATGCCGCCCGCGCCGGTCGATGGCGGTGGCGGCGCGACCGAGCCGGTGGCGTTCGGGCTCGATTCGCCGGACACCCTGCTCTACGTTCGCTCCCGCAACGGGATCGGGCTTGCCGCCGGTCTCTGCGGCGTCGCGGCACTGCTCCTCTCATGGATCCCGTTCGTCGACTACATGAGCCTCGTGCTCGGCGCGCTCGGGATCATTCTCGGCGGCGTCGGTGTCCACCGGGCCAATGTCGACCCCGGAAAGGGCAAGGGCATGTCCATCACGGGAATCGCGTGCGGCATTGCCGGGTTCGCCATCGCCGCGATCGTCCTGCTGCTCATCTACGCGCTCGTGGTCACCATCAACACAGGCACGCCATAGGCCGCCCTCAGACGCTGAACTCGGCGACCACCGGGTAGTGGTCCGATGCCACGGCGGCATCGGGGTCCGGCCAGGTCCTGCCGCCGACGACGTCCGCGCCCACAACGTGCGCTGCGAGGTCCCTGGTGGCGAAGACGTAGTCGACGCGCGCTGACAGCTGCCAGGTTGCGCACGTGAGCCCGCGCGCACGTGGATGGATGTGGCGGTAGCAGTCGACGTATCCCTCCTTGTGCAGCCGCTCGACCGTCCAGCGCTCGATCATGCGTCCCAGGAAGCGGTCCATCGCCCTCGAGACCGGCAGGCCGACGGTCAGCGGTGCGACGACCCGAGGGAGCGCCGGGATGCCGCCGAGCAGCCGCGGGTCGACGCCGGCTCGACGCCACCGGTCGGCGACATCGTCGCCCGAGGCGCTGTCATCGGGAGCGAGCGGCGCGAGGATGCCGCTGCGTCCCGCCACCAGCAATCCCGCACGCCGCAGATCGTTCATACGCCGGAAGAACGAGGTCGCGAGAATGTCGTCGCCGGGCGAGAGCGCGTTGAAGTCGCCGATCAGCATGTGCGGGAGCGCCGGTTCGCCGGCGATGTCGGTGAGCACCGCGCTGATCTCGCGAATGCGCCGTGCCTCGCCTTTGTTGCGATCGCCGAAGCGCGCGGCGAGGTGCAGGCAGTGCACGCCGATCACCGGGAGCTCATGGCCGCCGGTCTCGACTTCGCAATGCAGATGGGAGCGCAGCATTCGGCCGTGGTGGCGCCGGTTCCGCCATGCGCGAACCGGCAGGCGCGAGAGGATCGCGGTGTGCATCGGCGAATCCGGATCGCTCGGCTTCCCGAGGAACATCTCCATTCCGAGGTCCGCGGCGAGATCGCGGATGCGATCCACCTCGCGAACCTCCTGGAGTGCGACGACGTCGGCGTTGATGCGCCGGAGGACGTTGCGAACCAGGTCGCCGCGACGTTCGCCACCGAGCAGGATGTTGTACGTGGCGACGCGAATCCTCCGGGGCGACGTTTTTCTGGTTCGCGACATCGACCGAACTTACAATGCCACGGTGCAGCCACGGCGCGACGCACATCTCACCGAGCTCGTCTTCCTCGACCGCGGTCCGATCGCGCTGCGCTGTGTCGCAGTGGCGGTCGCCGCGGCCGCGTGCGGTGTGGCGGGCACGTTGCTGGTGCGCCTGCACCAGACGCTCGCCGGCCAGCTCGCCGCGCATGTGGCGCTCAATCCACTCCAGGCGGTCATCGCGAACGGGTCAAGCGTGCGCACCCTCTGGCCCGGGTGGGTCGCCGCCGTCTGCTTCCTCGCAGCGGTGCTTCGCCTCCGGCACGGTGCCACGGAACCGCCCCCGGGCCGGACCGCCGTCGAGCACCAGACGCTCGGCCAGCTCCGCGCCGGCCTGCGCCGCGAGTATCGGATCGTCCGCTGCGCGCTGGTGGTGGTATGCCTTCTCGCCGCCGTCGACGTGGCGCGGACGGTGGCGAGCGAGATCACGGCACAGGCCGGCGACAGGCAACTCTCGGCCGCGATGCCCGCGACCGTGGTCGAGGCCGTGGGTTATGTCGTGGCGGCGGTGGTGCTGGCGGCGTGGGCTCGCGCCTTCGGCGCCGAGGTGCGACGCCTCGGCGCCCTGTGATCCCCGCAACCGTCGAGCGAGGCGGACCAGGTCAGATCCTGCGCTCGACAACGTAGTCGCAGACGCGCTCGAGCGTGTCGCGAGCGCTCGACTGCGGAAATCCCTGCAACTCCGTGGCGGCTTCTCGGGCGAACTCCTGCGCGCTGCGCTCCGCCTCGGCGATCGCGTCGGAGCCGCGGACCAGGGTCACCACCGTGTCGAAGTCCTCGTCGTTGAGGTCATTCTTGGCCAGAATACGGCGGAGGCGGGTGCCGACCTCGCGGTCCTTGAGAGCCAGCATCAGCGGCAGCGTGACGGTCCCCTGGCGAAGATCGGCGCCCACCGGCTTGCCCACCTCGGCGCTGGTCGCGACGTAGTCGAGGACGTCGTCGGCGATCTGGAATGCCATGCCGAGACCGTGGCCGTAACGGCGCAGCCGCTCAACCGCATCGGTCTCGAGTCCTGCGATGAGGCCTCCCCCGTAGCAACTGGTGCTGACCAGGGTCGCCGTCTTGCGCCCGATCTTGCGGTGGTAGTCGGTGAGCGACTGGTCGTACTCGTTGCGGCTGGTCATCTGCAGCAGTTCCCCCATGCAGATGGTCATGACGGCGTGGCTGATGGCCGAGTCGATCGCGGGCATGCCGATCTCCGCAAGCAGGTAGGCGCCCTTCGCGAAGTAGTAGTCACCGATGATCACCGCGGGGTCCGGTCCGAGCGCCTCGTGGATGGTGGTGATCCCGCGGCGTGTCGGCGCCTTGTCGATCAGGTCATCGTGCACGAGCGTCGCGGTGTGGATGAATTCGATGCCCATGGCGAGGTTGAAGACGTTGTCGGCGCCGGCGGCGCCGAGGCGAGCGGCCAGGATCACGAGCGCCGGGCGCAGCCGCTTGCCACCGGCCTTGACGATGTGCGACATCGCGCTCGCCATCGGCCCGAGGTCGGAAGCGATCTCCGCGTCGAGGCGCCGCTCGAACTCGATGAGTTCGGCCGCGATCGGCTCCAGGAGCTCCTCCGCAACGATGCTCACGACCCTGCTGCCACCCGCAGTGCCTGGGGCACGGGCCGGACCAGGCGTGGCTCCGGGAACGGCTCATCGAAGAGGCCCGCCGCGCTCGCCTTGAACCGCGCCGGAGCCGCGGTGACGAGCAGCTCGATCGAAGGTGTCCCTGCGTCCGCCGCGGCGGGCGCGTCCGCGCCGATCCGGTTTACCGCGATGATCCGGCTGACGCGAGCCGCCGTGGTGTCGGCGCTGTCGACGACACGCAGCCGGCGCGAACCGATCAGGCGGCGCAGGGCCGGGCGGAGCAGCGGATAGTGCGTGCAGCCGAGGACGAGCGTGTCGGCGCGCCACTCGAAGATTCGCTCGAGCACGGGCTGGAGCGCCCCATCCGCGCGGGGCGAGTCGGCATCGCCGTCCTCGACGATCTCGACGAGGTCGGCCGCAACCTCGCTGAGGACGAGGATCCCGGGATTGGCCTCCTTGATGGCGTGAACGTACTCGCTGCTTGCGCGTGTCCCCTCGGTGCTGAGCACCGCAACCCGCCCGTTCCGTGTCGCCGCGGCGGCCGCCTGCGCTCCCGGCGCGATGACGCCGACCACGGGGATGTCGAATCGCTCCCGCGCGAGATGCAGCGCGGCGGCGGTCGCGGTGTTGCAGGCGATCACCACGAGCTTGGTGTCCATGCCCACCAGCATGGCGATGATGTCCAGGGCGAGGGCGCGCACCTGCCCCTGCGAGCGCGGTCCGTACGGGAAATGCTCGAGGTCGGCGACGTAGATGAGACCTTCCGCCGGCAGTTGATGACGGATCTCGCGGAGCACGGTCAGGCCGCCGACACCGGAGTCGAACACGCCGATCGGGCGCGAGTCGCTCATTCGTTCCGCAGGATAGCAGGGGTGCGCGTCAACTCACCCCCGGAGAGGGCGAGCCCCATGAGCAGCATGTCCCGGTCGCCACTGGGCATGCGAACCTCGCCTCGGGCCAGGCCCTCGTCCTCGAATCCCAGGGACCGGTAGAGACCGATGGCACGGTGGTTGTCCGGGAACACGCGCAGGCTGAGCTTGGCGAGACCGACGGCGCGTCCCCAGGCGATCGCCATCTCCATGAGGGAGCGCCCAAGCCCCGCGCCACGCTCCGTGTTCCTGACAAGAATGGCTATTTCGCCGACGTGCCCGTAGTGCCGTCCGGGACGGCGCTGCACCATCACGTGTCCCGCGGGAGCGCCGTCGACCTCGAGGGTCAGGGTCAGGCCGCCCTCGAGCACGATCGACACGAGGCGGACGCTCTGCTCGATGGTGTCGGGCTCGCCCGGCACGGCGGCGATCAGCTCGCCCTCCCCCGCCACCGCCTCGATGAGCGCCGCGAGCCCGGGTGCGTCGCCGTCCTGCGACGGCCGGATCAGGTACGGGCGGCCGCTCGGCGTGAGCCCCTCACGGCGAAGCACCGGCCGGGTCGCCGTCATACGGCGACGGGGAGCCCCGGCTCGTCGTGCGGCGCCGTGGCCCGATCGGCGACGCGCCGGGCGATCCCGCCGGCGCTCATCACGGTCATGTGCCCGTGCGGGTAGGTCCAGAGGTGTGTCTGCCACGCGTCGGCCAGCTCCGTGACGGGGTCCGGTCCCACCACCAGATCCTGCATCGCACGAACGAGCGTGATCCGGTCGCCCGGCGTGCGTGGTGGTGTCAGGTTGCGCGCGACCAGCGGCGCGAGCGTGCCCTCGAGGAAGCGACCCGCGCCGGCACGGTCGGGCCCCCAGGAGCCGCCGTACTCGCCGATCATCCCGAGATGGCGGAGCGATGGGGTCGGCGGCCGCTGCGAGAGCGTCGTTGCGGGGTCGCAGAAAGGGGCGACGGCGATCACGCCGTCGAGGTCGAGCTGTGCGGCGAGGAGGGTTGCGATGAGCCCGCCGAGGCTGACCCCGACGACGCTCACCACCGGGCTCACCTCGGCGCGAGCCCAGGCGATCACGGCGGCGGCGTCCTCGACCGACTGGCGGACCATGGCTCTGATGTGTGCCGGGTCCAGACTGAAGTAGCCGTCGCCGCTCCGCTGACCGGGCAGGGTCCGCCGCAGATGGAAGGGCAGGTCGAGCCGGGCGGAATGCGCTCCGCGCAGCCGCATCTGCTTGGCGAGCCAGCGGTCGTAGGTGGTCTGCGGGACGGCGTACCCGTGGAGCAGCAGGACGAACGGCGCGGGTCCGGGGTCGCGGCGCACGTGTGCGGTCGCGACGAGACGGCGGCTGCCCCAGTGCGCGCCCGGTCCCTCACTGTCGCCTTCGAGCTCCAGTTCGCGCCAGCGCGGCCCTCCGAGTGACTCCCACTCGCGGTTCACCCGGATCGCGTGTGGATCGTGGACACGGCTCGGCTTCCAGAACTGGACGGGATCCGCGGGCGCGCGATCGATCACGTCGGGGCGGGTGATGCCGACCGCGGTCAGGCGGACGTGCACCATCCGATCCAGGATCAGTGAAACCGTCCCGATGAGCCGGTCGTGCGAAGTGTCGGAACTCATGGCCAGAACCCTCTCCGACAATCATGCATCGATTGGCCGATTGCGTAACTCCGACGCGTAGAACATGATCGAACGTGGCTGTGCCCGAATCGTCTCCCCCGCTACGCGTGGTCGGGGCCCCAGAGCGTCCGAGTGACTGGGAGTCCGTCTACCAGGAGCATGTCGCTCCCCTCTATCGATATGTCTACTCGAGGACCGGCAACACCCCCGACGCCGAGGACGTCACCTCGACGACGTTTCTCCGCGCGCTCCCACGCCTCCGTTCGGACGTCTCCCCGGCCGAGATCGGGGCCTACCTGCGGACCACGGCGCGGAGCGTGCTCGCGGATGTCTGGCGCCAGCGTCATGGGACCGTCCTCATGGAGTTCGACGATCAGCGCGATGCCGCCCCACCCGCGGAGCAGGAGCGTGATGTCGATATCAGCCCGATCCTGGACGGGCTTCCCAGCAACTACCGCAATGTCCTCGAGTTCAGATTCCTGCGCGGCTACTCGATCCGCGAGACCGCGGCGGCGATGGGCGTGAGCGTCGCCAACGCCA
>DAIQQM010000128.1:0-6240 GCA_036786805.1 Candidatus Dormiibacterota bacterium
CGACGATGCCGGTGCCGGCGCCGAGGTCGAGCAACACGACCTCCGAGGGTTCGAGGGCGAGCTCGGTCAGGGCGTCGGCGAGCGCGTCGGCTGCGACTTGTGGCGAGCGGCACGCGAGGAGCTCCTGCACGATGTGCTCATAGAGGCCAGGAACGCCATACAGCCGCTCGTAGTCGTGCAGATGGACGATCTCCTCATCCGAGCCGGCATTGCGCAGAGCGAGGTATTCGCCGTCGGCCTGGGGTGGTCCGATCAGACGCACGACTGGGCGGCGCACGATCATGGCCCAAGACTAGGCGCTCTCGATCTCCTTACGCGTCGAGCGAACCAGCGAACCGACGGTGGCGGACGCCGGCGGCGGAACGTCACCAAGGGAGTCGCTCGCCAGCCAGTCGAACTGACGATCGCGTTCTCCGTGGCAAAGCGTCGCCCCGCGCGTCGCGTCGTCGGCGCCTCGTGCGTCGCCGAAGCGAAAGCCGGAGCTACGGCGGCGAGAACACGAATGCAATCGTGCGACCAGTAGGACGGCGGCACTCCATCGTCGTCGAAGCGTGTCGGTTCGGGCCAGATCGAAATCGCGGCTGCCTGGCATGCGACTGAGCCGCGGCGTCGACTACTCCGGGACCGAGCCCAACGCTTTGCGATTGCGACTGCCTTACTCGCAGATGGGGAACCCACGACTTCACCCCAGTGTCATCGAACGCGAAGAGGGCGGCCCGATACGGCGGGAACGCTGCCAAATAAGGCTTCGCCGCTTGCTCCTCGGTCACGCCAGTCGACCTAGTAGCGGTGCTGGACGACCTGCCGCGGTCTTGGTCGTGCTGGAGCCGCAGAGTGCGCCTGTCACTGTGACATCCTGGCTGCGCGTCGCGGGCAGTTGGAGGTTGCCAGCATCTGACGATCCGCGGTGAGCACGGCCGACATGTGTAAGCGACGCCACCGCCACACTCGCTCTTGCACCTGAAAGACGCCAGAAGGTCAAGAGCGTGAGCGCCGCAACGTAAGCGGCTAAGGCTGCCGCTGGCCGGTTTGGCGGTCGTTCCCGATTCGGAACGCTCACGCTCTATGACGCGTCTGACTTTGCGCCCGGCGTGGCGAAAGAAGATCCGTAGTTTCAGGAAGTAACGGTTCCACGTTCCCGCCGCCGCCGCGCACCCGCATCGGCTCGTGCCCGTTTCACGCGTGCCAGCGCCAAACGTGCTAACCCGAGTCCAACAAGCTGGGAGCCCGGAGGTGATCGTTTCGGCTCTGAGCGCCTCCTGAAAATGGCCGCGAGGCTGCGCGGCCCACCCCTCCGCGTTCGTCCCAATCTCGACCAGAGCCGATGTAGCGAGCCGAACGATCGCCTTCGTGCCTGCGCCGCCTCGTGTCACGAGACTGCATTGGCGGCCATCCGGTCGTCCGCGCCCATGCTCTATGTATGCAGGCGCCGGCCGGTGAAGAACCCGACCGTGGATGTTGGCGTCCGAGCATTCGCCTGAGACGCGCCTGTCGCTGGAGGCGGCGCCTCGGCACGGACTGTCGGTCACGCGGTCCTCGGCTCCAACTGTGCAGGGAGCTGGTCTGCGGGGGCGTGGGAGCGGCGAGCGTCGGTGCCGCGCTCTAAGGGCCTCCAGCGATGAAGTCGGCAGCGCGCTCGCCGATCATGAGGCTTGGGGCGTTGGTGTTGCCGGATGTGACGACTGGCATGACCGATGCATCGGCGACGCGCAACCGGTCGATCCCGTGCACACGCAGGCAGGGGTCGACGACGGCGTCGGGGTCGACCCCCATCCGGCAGGTCCCGACCTGGTGGTGGTAGGTGATGGCGGTGCGGCGCACATAGTCCCGTACCTCGGCCGCTGTGCGCACCTCGGGCCCGGGGTAGAGCTCGCGGGCGCCCCATTCGTCACGCAGCGGCGCCGCCGCCGCGATCTCGCGCACCTGGGTGAGCGACGCCTCCAGGCTCTCCAGGTCGGCGGCAACCTCGAAGGCGTTGAGATCGATCAGCAACGGGTCGTCCGGGTCGGGTCCGCTGAGCCGGATCGAGCCGCGGCTCTGGGGGCGGACCATCCCGCCCAGCAGAGTGAAGCCGTTCGGCGGGCCTTCCATCCACGGCTCGTAGAGCGGAACGCTGAAGTGGACCGGCTGCGTGTCGGGCCCCGGCAGGTCCGGGCGGCTGCGCCACCACAGGTGCGTCTGGATCGGCGGCAGGCCGGGGGCCGGCGGATCGATCGTCCGCTCCGCCGCGTAGATCGACGGCGACAGGAGGTGGTCGTGGAGGTTGCGGCCCACGCCCGGCAGGTCGAGGATGACGGGGATGCCGTGCTCGGCGAGCTCCGGCGCGGGCCCGATGCCCGACAGCAGGAGCAGCTTCGGCGATGCGATCGCGCCCGCGCTGACCACGACCTCGGACCCCGCCCGCGCAGTGTGCCGGCGGCCGGAGTGCTCCCACTCCACCCCCACGCAGCGGGTGCCGTCCACCAGCAGCCGGCGCGCCGTCGCCCGAGTGACGACCCGTAGGTTGGGCGCGTCGATGACGGGCCACAGGTAGGCGGCGGCGGCGCTGTCACGCCGGCCGTGACGGATTGTGAGTTGCACCTGTGCGATGCCGTCCAGGTCGCCGGAGTTGTAATCGTCGTTGCGGGCGATGCCGACCTCCTGCGCCGCCGCGATGATCGCCTCGTGGACCGGCGCCAGGGCGTAGCGGCTGATAATCGACGTGGGGCCGTCGACGCCGTGTAGCTCGGACACGCCGCCGTCGAAGCTCTCCATCCGCAGGAAGATGGGCAGGACGTCGTCCCACCCCCAGCCCTCGGCGCCGTGCCGGACCCATTCGCCGTAGTCCGATCGAGCGCCGCGGACGTGGACCATACCGTTGAGGCAGCTTGACCCGCCCAGGACCCGGCCGCGTGGGAGGTGGAGCTCGCGGCCGGCCGCGCGCTCCTGTGGGACCGTGTAGTAGGCCCAGTCCTCGGGGGACAGCCACAGCTCGTGCACCCGCGCCGGCTCGTGGATGGCCGGATTCTCGTCAGGCCCGCCCGCCTCCAGGAGCAGGACCGCGACGTCACGGTCGACCAGCCGGCGGACCAGCGCGCACCCCGCCGAGCCGGCGCCCACGACGATCACGTCAGCGGCGAAATCAGCCAGCGACCCCATACGCCCGCCACCCTATCCGAACCCCCGCGATCGCATATAGCGGATGCTGAGCGTCCACTATCAACCACCGGTCCTCCGCGCGGCGGAACGTCGGAGCAATACGGCTGACACTTTCCTCCGACCCTTCGAGGTCGAACGAACCCCGAGGGGCGATTCAGCTCCGACCGTCAGGTCGCGTTGCACGGTCCGTCGATGACCCGGCGGACCACGGCGATGAGTTCGCCGCCCTCACCCAGTCTCTTCGTCAACCCCGCGATCACGCCGAGAAGACGAAGATGCCGGGACCGCTCAGCAACGCCCACACCGTGACCAAACTCCCCGCTCAGGACCTCGAGCGGGCGCGCGCCTTCTACCGCGATAAGCTCGGGCTCGAGCCGGTCGAGGAGCGCACCGCCGGCCTCGGCTACGTCTGCCGGCAGACCGAGTTCCATCTCTTCAGCTCGGCCGGGGCGCCAGCGGGGGAATCGACCCAGATGGCATTCGAGGTCGAGGACCTCGAGGCGACCCTCGCGGACCTGCGAGCCCCGGGGTGTGATCTTCGAGCGCTTCGAGATGCCAGGCTTCGATGTCCGAGACGACACGATCGCCACCCCCGACAACCACCCGAGCAAGGGCGCCAGCGAACTCGGCACGTTCTTGCACGACACCGAGGGGAACCTTATCGGGATCGCCCAGCCGGTCCGCGAGGGCGCAACACGGAATAGCACGCCCCCGACCCTCAGTGCCGTCTTACATCCCGCCGGGACGAGCACGGTGTCGCGCCAGAACGGTGGCGCGTGACGCTGTGGGTCAAGCTTCGCCATACGAAGGATGCTTTTCAGACAAGCGTTCTGTTTATCCCGAGTCTGCCGCGCAGTGTTGCTGCCAGGGAGCGGCTCGCGCGGTGAGACAAGCGCCGAGGCATCGCGGCTCGGGCTCGCACCCCCAAGATGGGTACCCGCAGCGCCAAAGGTAGGTGGCCCTCCCGATGTCGGCGGCGCCTCGCGCGCGTAGCGTGGTCTCGTCTCAAGAGTGCCTTGGCCGACCGTATGCGACAACCGCGCACCGTTCGGGCCGAGCCGCGCGTGAGGCTCGAAACGGGTTGCGTATTTCCGAGGCGCTGCGCGCCTCTTACACCTAGCGACTTCATTCGCCATGCAGATTCTCTTCCTCGTATCAGCGCATAACAGCGTGAGCCAGCGCGCCTGGATCGCGTTGACCGAACTCGGTCACGACGTGGCGGTCGCCGTGGTTGACTCGGCCACGGCGATGGAGAGAGCGGTGCGGGTGCACTCGCCGGACTTGATCGTGTGTCCGTTCCTCAAGACGCTGATCCCCGAATCGATCTGGCGCCGGCATTGCTGCCTGATCGCGCATCCCGGACCGCGGGGAGATCGTGGCCCGTCATCGCTGGATTGGGCGATCGAGCTCGAAAAGCCGGATTGGGGTGTGACCGTGCTGCAGGCCACCGCTGATGTCGACGCCGGTCAGGTGTGGGCAACGCGCACGTTCAGCATGCGCAGGGTAGGAAAGAGCAGCCTGTACCGGCACGAGGTCCGTCGCGCGGCGATCGAGGCGATCCTCGACGCGATCGACAGACTTGTGTTGGTCGGGGCAGCGTCATCGGCAAGGACTCACGCGGCGAGTGTGTCGCCTGGTCCTTGCCTGCCGCTGATGCCCCAGGAGGTTCGCGCGATCGACTGGCAGTCCGACCGCACCGAGCGCGTCCTGCGGAAGATGCACGCCGGGGACGGTCACCCCGGTGTCCTCGACGCAATCGACGGTGAGCACTTTCACCTGTTCGGGGCTCACCCGGAGCGGACGCTGCGTGGTCGGCCGGGCGAACTCATCGGGCAGCGTAACGGCGCGATCTGCCGAGCCACGGTCGACGGCGCGGTGTGGATAACGCACCTCAAGCGACGCGACACGCCGGCGCAGAGGTCTTTCAAACTGCCCGCCACACACGCGCTCGCGCTCGCCGGCATCGCCGTCCGGGTTCCCGAGGTCGAGATCGCGCTCGACGCGCAGGTCTCCGAGGACGACACCTATCGCGAGATCGCCTACCACGAGCACGCGGACGTGGGTTACTTGCGGTTTGCGTTCTACAACGGCGCCATGAGCACCGAGCAATGCGGGCGGCTCCGGGAGGCGTTTGCGCACGCCCGCTCACAGCAGCACACCAAAGTCATAGTGCTGCTTGGGGGCGACGACTACTTCTCAAACGGCATTCACCTAAACGAGATCGAGGCGGCCGATAATCCAGGCCTGGAGTCATGGCGCAACCTCGAGGCGATCGACGATCTCGTCAAGGACATCGTCGAGACCGATTCGCACCTCGTCGTCTCCGCCCTGGCCGGAGATGCCGCGGCGGGCGGGGTGCCGCTCGCGCTCGCCGGCGATTACGTCCTCGCGCGCGAGGACACCGTCCTGAACCCCTACTACCAGCACATGGGCGGCCTCGACGGATCCGAGTACTGGACCTACCTGCTACCACGACGCGTCGGCCCGACCACGACGGCACGGCTCACGCGCGCACCGTTCCGACCGGTCGGCTCGCGCGAGGCGGTCAGGATCGGGCTGCTCGACGCGGCCGTCGGCGAAAACCTCGAGGAGTTTCGAGCGGCCACTGCGCGCTTCGCCGAACGGGTCGCGCGCGACGGGCTACACGAAGCACGCCTGAGGAACAAGCGACGCCGGCGCGTGATCGACGAGCGCGTCAAACCACTCGAGGCATACCGTCGGGAGGAGATGGCACGCTGCCACCAGTGCTTCTTCGGTCCCGACCCCGCCTACCACCACGCGCGACGGGGTTTCGTCTACAAGCTCCCCGCGCCCGAGACCGGAGGCGAGGAACCAGCCCGTGTCGCGATCCGAAGCTTCGGATAAGTGTCTGCTAACGCTGCAGCACAACCGAGACGGCGAACGATCTCGCGGCGGACGAGCAGATGGCGACTACCAGGCCCGATCCGGACGATTACTTTCACGGTAGCGAGCATCTCCGCGCACGAGCGCTCCGGCGACGAGGTAGGCGAGCAACAGACTCGCGCATCACATGCGGAGGGCAGCCACCGGGGCCGGGTCCAGTCCGAGGGTCCCGGGGGACTGGCGATCCCCGCACCCGGA
>DAIQQM010000029.1:0-7796 GCA_036786805.1 Candidatus Dormiibacterota bacterium
GGCCGTCTGCCGAGACGATCGCGCGCGGTCATCCTCTGCTCATCTACAGCGCGTACGGACACGATGTCTCGCCGAACGCAAACGGCCCGCTCGGCCTGGTTCCGCTGATCCCGATGGTGGTCCTCGCCAACGCGCTGGGGTGGGCGGGCAACATCGGCGCCCGGGCAGCCCTCGCCGGCGCCCTGGTGTCCCTCTTCGTCTTGGTCCTCGCAGTGCAGGTGGTTCGCCTGGTCGGCCGGGGTCGCGGCGTGGTCGAGCGGCGGCTGGCCACCGCGTGCCCGGTGCTCCTCGCTCCGGCACTCTGGATCGGGGTCATCGATTACGGGCACATCGAGCAGCCGATCGAGCTCTGCCTCGTCCTGCTGGGAGCCGGCTGGGCGCTCCGCGGCCGTTCGGCACACGCCGGCGTCGCCGTCGGCGTCGCGGTGCTCACACGCACCATCACCGCCTTCTCCGTGATCCCCCTGGCCGTCGTGCCCGTCGCGCGCGGCTCGCCACGCCGTGCCGCGGCGACCATCGCCCTCTGCGGCGTCACGGTGATCGCCGGCCTGCTGCCCTTTCTGATCGCCGACGGGCCGGCGGCCACCCACTCGCTCTTCACCTACCGGGGCGCTCTGCCCGTCGGAGGCGGGTCCTTCTGGATCGTCGCGCCCCACGGCGGGTGGGCCGGAGTGGCCCAGCACGGTGACGTCGCTATCGCCGCGGCGGCCGGGATCGCTCTCGTCGCGATCACGCTCCGGCGGCGTATCACCGTTGCGTTCACGCCGGCCGGACTTTTCGGGCTCCTCACCGTGACCGCCGCGTGCTTCCCACTGTTCGCCAAGACGGTCTTCGACTACTACCTGGTGGAGCCGTACATCTTCGCCGTCGTCTGGTGGCTGGCCCGGCCCGGCAGCGCGCTCAACTGGCGTGTCCTGGTGCCGGCGCTGCTCACCGCCGACGTGCTGCTCGCGAAGCTGGCTGAGTCCGTGCCGGCCGGTTGGGTCATCGCCGAGGGCGTCACCTCCTCGGTGATCATCGCCGCCGTCGTCGCGATGGTGACCGCCGATCTGTGGAGGTCGCCGCCACACGAGATGGCTGGTCGAAGGACCGGGGCGAATGCGGAGTAGGGGTCGGAGAGGCGACTGACCCCGGAAGCAGGATCGTCACCGCCCCGTCGTCGCGATCGGGCGCCCGCTGAGTCAGCCTGTCATCACCGCGAGTGAGGCTCGGCAGATCAGAGAGGAGCGGCGTGGCAGATTCGAGTCAGCAACCTGCGCCCGTCGTGACGGAGGGCGAGTGGCGCCGGCGACCTCTCCTGAGCTGGGGGCTTCGACTGCTGATCTTCGCCGTACCCATCGCGTTCTCCTTCGGTGTCGCACTCTGGCTGAGCCGTGCATTGCCCCGAGCACACGGTCCGTGGACCGCGGCGCTGTGGATCGTCATCGTCGCGATTGGATCGCTCCTGACCCTGGTGGTGTTCGAGCGGGCTGCACGACGGCTCCTGCCGCTGGCCGCGCTCCTGAACGTGTCATTGCTCTTTCCCGACAAGGCGCCGGCGCGGTTCGCGGTCGCGCGGCGCGCGGGCACGCCGCGCGAGCTGCGCGAACGGATGGAAGCCGCCCGCGCATCCGGCCACGCCGACCGAGCACAGGACCTCGCCACGGTCATCGAGCTCGTGCTGGCGCTCAATGTCCACGATCGAGCAAGCCGTGGACACTCCGAGCGCGTGAGAGTGTTCACCGACCTGCTGACCACCGAGCTCAAGATGCCGGAGGAGGATCGGGCGCGCCTTCGGTGGGCCGCTCTCCTCCACGATGTCGGCAAGCTCGAGGTGCCCGCCTCGCTGCTCAACAAGCCCTCAGAGCCCGATAAGGACGAATGGGTGGTGTTGCGTCGCCACCCCGAGGACGGAGCCCGCATGATCGCTCCACTGCTCCCATGGCTTGGTGAGTGGGGCGCCGCCGTCGTGCAGCACCACGAACGGTATGACGGCACCGGGTATCCCCACGGCTTGAGAGGGACCGAGATCTCGCTCGCCGCGCGCATCGTCTCGGTGGCGGACGTCTACGAGGTGATGACCGCCCCGCGGCCGTACAAGCGGCCGATGAGCGTCGTGGCATCGCGGCGGGAGCTCGTCCGAGTCGCGGGCACGCAGCTGGATCCGGCAATGGTGCGTGCCTTTCTCAACATCTCCTCGGGGAACCTCTGGAGGACGATCGGCATCGGCGCCTGGGTTGCGCAGATCCCGACGCTCGGAGGGCTCTGGTCCGGTTTCGGCAGCTGGCTGGGTACGGGTGTGGCGACCATCGGCGCTGTCGGTATCGTCGCGGTCGGCGGCATTGTCGGCGGCCTGAGCCCGGCATTGCCCGATGGCGGATTCGGGATCCTGCCGCCCCAGCACGTGACCATCGGCGGCCAGCCAAGTTCGGCGCCGCCGGGTTTCAGTGCGACTGGGTCGCCGCAACTGTCCGCGACCCCCACCGTGGTGATCCTTCCGTCCGCCACACCCGTCACGAGCTCGACGCCCACACTCGCGCCGACGCCGACGCCGACACCCACGCCCACCGTTGCCCCAACGCCCACCCCGGCGAACCCGTGTACCTTATGCACCGACATATCGAGGCAGTGCACCAGTGGTTGTCTCAACGCGAACCTGCCCTTCTGCACCACCTACTGCGAGGGCAGCGACAATCACGTCTGCACCACGTACTGCTACGGGCCCAAGAATCCGCAGTGTGTGTCGAACTGCTACGCGAGCACCGCGCTCGTCGCAAGCGCGACAACGTATGGAGGAGGCTTGCAACAGACGCTGATGGCACGCCGTGTTGTCGCAACGCCGTGGTGGGCCTCGGCGGTTACAGACCCAGCGCCGTCTTGGCGATGATCTCCTTCATCACCTCGTCAGTCCCACCGCCGATCCGGATCAGGCGGGAGTCGCGGAAGTATCGGGAGATGCCGGTCTCGGCCATGTAGCCCATCCCGCCGTGGAGTTGCAGGCACGTGTCGGCGACGAGCGACGTGACCCGCCCCACAAGGAGCTTGGCCATCGAGATCTCGGTCACCGGGTACTCGTCGCGATCCCACCGCTCGGCGATGCTGTACACGAAGTTCTTGGCCACCGTGATCTCCGTGTAGAGGTCGACGAGCTTGTGCCGGTTGACCTGGAACTTCCCGATCGCGCGGCCGAAGGCCTCGCGCTCCTTGCACCACTTCAGCGTGTCCTCGAACGCCACCTCGGCGCCGGCAAGGGACCCTGCCGAGCCGATCAGGCGCTCGCCCTGCAGCTCCCACATGAGGTTGTAGAAGCCCTGACCGACCTCGCCGAGCACGGCGTCGTCGCCCACCTCCACATCGTTGAAGGACAGCTCGGCCGTGTCGCTCGCGTGCATGCCCAGCTTCTTCAGCTTTCGCGAGACCGTGAAACCGGGGAGGTTCTTGTCGACGAGGAAGAGCGTGATCCCGTGGGCGCCGTCCTCCTGGGAGCCGGTGCGCGCGACCAGCAGGATGAAGTCGCATCGCACCCCGTTGGTGATGTAGAGCTTGCTGCCGTTGATCCGCCAGTGGCCGTCGACCCGGTCCGCACGGGTGCGGATGTTGGCGACGTCGCTGCCCGCGTCGGGCTCGGTGATACCGAGGGCCGCGATCTTCTCGCCCCTGATCGCGGGCACGAGGTAGCGCTGCTTCTGCTCCTCGGTGCCCCACCTGAGGATCGGCGGCGTCGCCATCTCGGTGTGCACGCTGAGCGCCATGCCCACGCCGCCCGACCCACAGCGCGCGAGCTCCTCGGCCAGGACGATGGCGCTGAAGTAGTCGCCGCCCTGGCCGCCGTACCGCTCCGGGTACCGGAGCCCGAGCAGGCCGAGTTCGCCCATCCGCGTGAAGACGCTGTTGGGAAAGCTCTCGGCCGCCTCCCACTCATCGGCGTACGGACGCAACTCCTTGGCGACGAAGTCGCGCACCGTCTCGCGCAGCGCGTCGTGCTCAGCCGAGAAATGCAAGGCGGGATGCCTCCGTGAACCAGCGATTGACTTTCATGTCAATTCTGTCACGCGCCGGTCGAAGCTGAATCTGACCCTAGGATGGTGAGGATGCTCCAGTGCCGCTCGCCGCTCCTCTGGCTCGCCACAGCCGCGATGGTGCTCCTGCCCGCGTGCTCGGGGGGAGGGACGGCGAAGCCGCCTGCGACAGACACGCCGGCGGCGACGGCGAGCCCATCCCCATCCCCCACCCCGCTGCCACCGGACACGATGTCGGTCGCGGTCGTGGCAACCGGGGTCGGCACGTTCGACCTCGCGGCGATCCCGGTCGCCAGCCTCAGGAACGAGGCGAGATACCACGGCGCAGCGTCTGTGGTCGTCCATTTCGTGACCCATCGGGCGGGACGGATGCTCGGCTCGCTCGACTCGGTGCCGGTCAACCTGGCACCGGGCGAAACCCTCGCCGTCACCGGCGACTGCACGGACGCCTGCAACGGCGCCACGAGCGTGGACGCGACGGTCACCGTCGGCACCTGGCCCACCAGCACCGGGCCCATCTTCACCACATTGCCGGCCGCCTACTCCTGCCAGCCCTGCCATTCGGCGCACGGTTACGGCGAGGTCAAGGCAACGCTCACCCCGTCCTCCACGCTGTCGTCGGGAGTGGCCGTGGTGGGCTTCGCGGTCTGCGAGAGCCGTGCCGGAGCAATCCTCGGAGGCGGCTCCGAGGAGTTCGTCTGGCAGGCGGGTTCCAGCCTCTCGGCGGACGTCCCCGTCGTGCTCAACGCGGCTCCGTCCTCCTGCACGATCGGAGCGTCGACCGGCTGGTGAGAAGCGTTCGCACTGTTTGAGCTGGTTGCGGGCGCAAGTACCCGTTGTGGTACGGTCGCCCCCGGCTCAGGTCGCCAGCTGTCGTCGAGACGAGAGTCTCCAGAGGGGCAGCAGGGGGCGAGCCGCTTTCAAGCCCGGTCGAGGGAATCGATGACCGGAGCCCGACCAAACAGGAGTGATCCGCCTTGCATTTACCCAAGCGGGCACGTGGACTGGTTCTCGGCTGCCTCATGTTGGTGGCTGGACCGGCGACCGCAGTGCTCATCACAACGCCACCCCAGGTGGCAGCCGCGTCCGCCTCGCTGGTCCGATCGTCGGTCGGGGAGGTCGATCTCCTCACCAACGTGACCTCGCGCCCGATGATGCTTCGGGTTCGCTCCACGATGCTCTTCAGGGCATCCGTGCCCGCCCCCAAGCCGGTGGTGACGCATCGAGCCCGGCCCGCCCGGCCAAGTTTTGTGGTGCCGAGCGGCCTCACGGTCAGCCAGGCGCAGGTGGTGGCCGACATCACCGCCGCCGCCGAGCACTGGGGCGTGAGCGTCTCGTGGATGCTCCGGACCGCCAACTGCGAATCGCACTTCCACTGGAATTCCGTGAACCCGCGCGGGCCGTACATCGGGGTGTTCCAGTTCCTGATGTCGACCTTCATCGCCAACGGCGGGACCGCGGCGACCATCTGGGACCCGGCGGCACAGGCGAATATCGCCGCCAAGATGTTCGCCCACGGCCAGTCACACGAGTGGTCCTGCGCCTGAAGCGCTCGTAGGGCCTCAAACTCAGCGGGTGACCACTGACGCGGGTGCGGGCCATTCCGGGCCCACCGAGCACCTCCGAGAGACGCAGACCTCGCGGCGGAACATCTACAGCGGGCGCCTGCTCACCTTCTACGAGGACGACGTCCGCCTCGCGGACGGAACGCGCGCCCAGCGCGAAGTCGTGGCCCACCCAGGCGCCGTCGCCATCGTCGCAATCGACGACGGCGGCCGCGTCGTCCTGGTCCGGCAGTGGCGGCACGCTGTCGGCCGTGCGCTCTGGGAGTTGCCCGCGGGCACGCGGGACGCCGAGGAGGAGCCCGCCCGCACCGCCGAGCGCGAGCTCGCCGAGGAGACGGGCCTCCGAGCATCCCGCATCGTCCCGATGGCGACGGCACCGCTCACTCCCGGGTACTCGACCGAGGTGATGCACTTCTTCCTGGCAACCGGACTCACCGAGGGACCGACCGACCGCGACGAGGATGAGCGCATGGACGTGGAGCACTTCGACCGCGACGGGATCGCGACCCTTGTGCGTGAGGGTCAGGTCGACGTCAAGACGCTGGCCGGCCTCGGCCTCGCCGGCTGGAGCACCGCCTCACATGGCTGACGGCCCGCTGAACGACCCACTCGAGGCCGACCGCCTCATCGCGCGCGCCATCGAATCGGTGCTCGACGCCGTGCCCGAGATCCCGGGTGGCGACATGCTCGCTGCCGAAGCGAGCCCCAAGTCCCAGCCGTGGGCGGAGACGGCGGCACCGCCTGCGAGCGACAAGCGCCCGCTCGAAGCGGTCCTCGCCGAATACGAAGCACGGGTGGCCGCGGCGCCGGGTGCCCACGCCGGGCACCCGAACGAGCCGCATCCGGGTGAGGCGTACCTCGAGAAGCTGTCGCCCGCTCCGCGGAGCACGGGCAAGCGCCCGAAGCGACGCTGGCAGGGCGGCCGCAAGCGCCGCGGCAGGGGTGGTCGCGGTGGTGGTGGTGGCGGCGGAGGTGGCACTCCCGCGTGAGCGATGCTGAGGAAGGGCTACCGCGCCGGAATGGTGGCGTCCTCTTCGATTACGGCGAGACCCTGGTCGAGTTCACCCGGCCCCGTGAGGCCCTCGCCGAGGCGGAGCAGCGGATCCTCGGCGTGCTGGCCGCGTCGGGCCTGTCCGCCTCCCTGGCGACACTCCTTCCGGTCATGGATCGTGTCGAACGCGAGGTTCGCGACCACGACGGCAGTGGCGCACTCGACGAGATCGACCTGACTGCCGCGTCCCGGCGCGCGTACCACGATGCCGGTATCCCCCTCGACGATGCGCTCCTCGACGAGGTGCTGAGCATCGAGCAGGAGGCCTGGTGGCACGGCGCCCGTGTCGACCCCGATGCAGTGCCGCTGCTGGAGAGCCTCCGCGCAGCCGGGCTCCGCGTCGGTCTCTGCTCGAACGCGCCCTACCGAGTTCAGTCGCTGCACGGACAGCTTGCCCACCTCGGGCTCGAACAGCACCTGGATGCGGTCACGTTCTCCGCCGAGGTCGGATGGCGCAAGCCCTCGCCGCACATCTTCGACACGGCGATGCGGGCGCTCGGGACCGATGCCGGCAGCACCGTCATGGTCGGCGACAGTGAGACGACCGACATCGCCGGGGCACATGCAGCCGGCCTGCGCGCGGTGCTCGTCAGCAGGAGCGGCGGGCATGGGACGGGCGCCGCCGATGCGGTGATCGCGACACTTCGAGAATTGCCCGGTGCGCTGCGGAACATGGGCATATACTTGGGCTAAGCGTGGAGTTCAAGGAGTACATCAAAGAACGGTGCGCGGAGAGGGGGATTTCCTTGCACCGTCTTGCCCTTCTGTGCGATCTGAATCAGATCTATTTCTATCAGAGCGTCAACAAGAACAAGGACAATCCACCACCGTGGGTGTTGCGTCGAGCCGCCCCGCACCTGGCGGTTCCATACATGGAACTGATGATTCGCGCGGGCTACGTGCGTGAGGCGGACATCGATGAGTGGAGGCAGCACTCCGGCTCCTGATCCGGCCCGCGTCTCGGTGCGCATGTGACACCACGCGCGATCATCCACCTCGACCTCGACGCGTTCTACGCATCGGTCGAGCAGTTGCGCCGGCCCGAGTTGCGTGGGCTTCCAGTCATCGTCGGCGGGGCCCGGACGCCTATCGGCCGGCTCCTCGGCTCACTACCCGGGTTCAGCGGCGCCGACCTCGGCGGCGTCGAGATAAAGGCGGCCCTGGAGCGTGCGGGCATCCGCG
>DAIQQM010000029.1:7806-24240 GCA_036786805.1 Candidatus Dormiibacterota bacterium
GGAGTGGTCAGCGCCGCCTCGTATGAAGCGCGCGCTTTCGGAGTCCATTCGGCGATGCCCCTGCGAACCGCACTTCGCATGTGCCCGCAGGCGGTCCTGGTGCCGGTCGACTTTCGCGCGTATCGCGACGCGTCCAAGACCGTGTTCGACATCGCTCGCGACTACACGCCGGTCATCGAGCCGCTCTCGCTTGACGAGGCCTTCCTCGAGGTCACCGGATCGACACGCCGCTTCGGCAGCGCGCGGCACATCGCGGAGGAGATGCGCGATCGGATCCTTGCCACGAGCGGCCTGCACGCGTCCTTCGGCGTCGCGACCTGCAAGACCGTCGCCAAGATCGCCTCGGACCTGCGCAAACCGCGGGGGTTCGTCGTCGTGGAACCCGGGGACGAGGCCGCCTTTCTCGCTCCGCTCCCCCTGCGCCGCCTGCCCGGGCTCGGACCGGCCGCGGAACGCGCGCTCGGCGGGCTGGGGATCTCGACGCTCGGCCAGCTCGCCGCCCTCCCGCTCGACACGGTGCAGCGACGCGTCGGACGCGCGTCCGGGACATCGTTGTGGGAGCGCGCACAGGGAATCGACGCGGCGCCGGTCACCGTTCCCGGAGCGCCGCGAAGCGTGTCGCGGGAAGAGACCTTCGCACGTGATGTCGCCCAGCGCGCTGCGCTGCATGGGCGGGTGGCCGAGCTTGCGGGCGACGTCGGGGCGCGCCTGCGCAGCGGGGGGTGGACGGCGCGCACGGTCACGCTCAAGCTGCGGTACTCGGATTTCACGACGATCACGCGCCAGGAGACCCTCGCCTCCGCAACCGCGACCGACACCACCGTTCGTGACGCGGCGATCGTGCTGCTCGACGCAGCCTGGACCGGTGACGCGGTGCGCCTGCTGGGCGTCGGCGTGAGCGGTCTCGCCGATGCGCCGCAGCTCGACCTCTTCGACCAGCCCGTGAACGACCGGATCGACCACACCCTCGACCGCCTGCGCGAGCGCTTCGGCCAGAGCGCGATCCGTCGCGGCACAGGCGAGGGCTTGCACGACCTCGACTGGCGTGGCGACGACCTTCGCCGGTGAGTCAGAGTCGCGCAATGCCCAGGCCCGCGCCCGCCGATGCTCGGACGGCACGTCCGCGCACGTGGCTGGAGATGCGCGAACGCATCGAGAAGATCCTCGAGCGGCGCACCGGCGACAGCCTCGATGTGTGGGTGGGCCGTGTCGCCGAGCTTGGCGACATCGACGAGCCGGGCCTGCGCGCATGGCTGACCGAGCGCGGCGTCACCGGGTACCCCCAGATGATCCTGGTGATGGAGCGCTTCGGATATCCCGATTTCCTCCTCGCGAGCGCCGGCGAGCTCATCGACGGCCAGTACGCCGATCGCCCGCAGCTGCGGCCGATCCTTGACGAGCTGCTCGTGCGCGCCGTCGAGCTGGGCGATGTCGACGTGCAGGCGCGCAAGACCTACGTGACCCTGGTGACGCCCAGACGGACCTTCGCGCTGCTTCGAGCGACCACTCGGGACCGGGTCGACGTGGGACTCCGCCTCCCCGGCGTGGCTCCCGGAGGGCGCCTGCTCGCCGCGCCCGGGCTCGGCAACGACTACGTCAACGTCCGGATCGCCCTGAGGTCACCCGCCGACGTGGACGACTCGCTGGTCGACTGGCTCCGGCAGGCGTACGAGGCCAACATCTGAGGCCCCTGCGCCTACTCCTCCTCGACGTCGTCGAGGAATTCGACGATCTCGGCGTCGTAGCGCGCTCTCGCGTCGTTGAGCATCGCGCCGACGATGGCCACGCGCTCCTCGGGCCAGCCGAGCTCTGCGGCAAGCTCGACGACCGTCGGGGTCCGGCCGAACTCATGGCGGGCCCTGATCTCCGCGGCTTCGTAGATCTCGGTGTCGCGGACAAAGGCCTCGTCACCCGCACGTTCGATGGCGGCGAGCTCGATGGTGTCGTCCATGTGGGTCGCCACCAGCCTGGCGACGAACCGGTCGAGGCCGGACGCCGGGCCTTTCTGACCGGCGTACTCCATGACCGCCACCACGCCGGCGATCGTCCCCTCCTGGGTCAGGTCGCCGACCTCGACGCCCTTGCCGCGGCGGGCCTCGGCAAGTTCGAGGATTGCGGCAATCTGATGCTCGACGAGCTCGTCGAGCGCCGGGCCGCGCCCGCTGTCTCGCACCTGAGCAAGGAGCCGCGCGGTTTCCGGCTCGCTCAGCGGCGGCAGCGAGCGCACCTTGGCGTCGAGGATCTCGCGATCGGTCACCTGTCCGCGGGTCACCGCATCACCACGCCGCACTCTCGAGGTCGCCGCTCTTGCGCCCAAAGCGCGCCGCGAGCTGCTCGCACGCGCGGGCCGTCTCCCGGCGCGCGGCTCCGTGCGACGCGAGCTCGACCGCGCCTGCAAACGGACGGCCGGTCACCGAGTACCGCGCCGACATCACGACCGTGCACCCGCCAACCACCTTACGAATGGTGACCTCGAGGGTCAGATCCAAACCATCCTCGAGGCTGAGCACGATGCGCTGCGGCGGCGTCAGCGCGGTGCAGACGAGCACACCGCGCAGGTGACGGCCCACGAAACCCGCCTCGACCTCATAGCGGGCGCCCACGCCACCCACCGGCCCGCCGATGTGGCGCAGCCTCCGGATCGCCGGCAGCCAGTCGGCATGCTCGACGTCGGCGACGACCGCGAAGGCCTCCTCGGGCGATACGGGCAGGGTGACGTCGGATCGTGTCTCGATCATGAGCGGTCCGCCTAGTACATCACGGTCGCAAAGAGGTCCGCCGGCCTGAAGCCCAGCCGCTCGTAGACGCGCTGCGCGATCACGTTGTACTGGTTGACGTAGAGGCTGCAGCGCGGCACATCCCGGAAGACCTGGGTGCAGACCGCTGCGAGCCCTGCACGCGCGATCCCCTGACCCCGGTACTTCGGCGCCGTGTACACGCCCTGGATCTGCACGACCTCGGGGGTCCAGGCGGAAAGCTCCGCCTTGAAGAGGACCTCGTGATCACGCATCCAGATCCAGCTCCAGCGCCGCTCGATGAGGCTGAGCATGCGCATTCGCCATGCGGGCGCGTCGACCGCAAGCGGGTCGATGCCCATCTCCTCGCGGTGCATGCGCGCGGCGGCGACGATCAACGCTTCCAGATCGACACGTGTCGAAAGGCGGACGTCCGACGACGGGGTGCCGCGCAGTTCGCCCCGGTCCAGCACCATCAGGGGCTGAGGATCGCGCAGCTCGCGCGCCGGTCGCGGCGGGCGAAACGCGTGATGCAGCGCCATGACCGACGCCCTGTGGCCAACCACCATCCGCGGCTGTGCGCCCGCGGTGAGCGCCTGTGCCAGAGGCGGCGCCGCTTCGAGGTCCGGGATGTACGGCACCACCAACGACCAGCCGAGCACGACCGAGGTCAGCTCGCCGTCTTCGAACGCGCCCCACCAGTCGCCGGACTCGAACCCGAGACGGAGCTCGCTGCGCAGATAGACGTTGGTGACCGGCTCCTTGTCGATGAGCGCGGCGAGCTGACCGGCGTGCGCCGGGCCCAGCCGTGTGACGCGGAGTGCGGAGCGCGTTGCCATGGGTGCGATTGTCCTCGCATCGACGCCTGCTCAGGCAGGATCGCTCGGCTATCCTCGGGGACGTGACCCTGCCCCTTCCCTGCGCGCGCGCCCTCGCGGCCGGCGCGTGCGCGCTGATGCTGGTGCTCAGCGCCTGCGGAGGGACGAGCGCAACCGTCACGCCGAGCTCGAACCCGTCATCCTCATCGACCCCGACGGCGGAGGCGACCCCCTTTGCCGGAACGGGATTCCGCACCAACATCCCCTCCGGCTGGCAGGATCAGACGGCCAACCAGAGCGCGCAGGCGTCGCTCAACGGCCCCGGCTCCGTCCTCATGCTCCTGCTTGCCCCGGATCACGGAGTCATCGCGGCCGGCACGACGGCGCAGCCAGTCGGGGACGACCAGCTCGCCATGTATCTGACCAGCATCACGCCGCCCGGGGCGATCGACGTGAGCCAGCCGGAGCCGGTGGACATCGACGGCGTCTCCGGCGTGCTCATGACGTACCAGAGTGGGAGCGCGACCAAGACCGAGCAGATGGTGGTGAACCAGGCGGGCAACACCTACGAGATCATGCTCAGAACGCTTCCCGCCGACTTCGCCGCCGACGCCGCGGCGCTGCAGGAGGTGCTGGACAGCTGGACGTGGGCCTGACCCTGGTTCTCGCTAGGATCACACGATGCTGATCCTCATGAACGTGCAGGCGACCCCCGACCAGGTCGTCGGTGTCATCCGGCACGTGCGTGAGCGGGGCTTCGAGCCGATCGAGCTCCCCGGGGCTGACCGCCTCGCCATCGGCGTCCTCGGCAGCAACCCCGGCTCGATCCGCGACGCGATCTGCGACCTCCCGGGGGTCGCCGACGCGATCCCGGTGAGCAAGCCGTACAAGCAGGTCACCCGGGAGTGGCATCCTGAGCCCACGGTGGTCGATGTGTCCGGGGTCCGATTCGGCGACGGATCATTGGTCGTCATCGCCGGACCCTGCGCGGTCGAGAGCCGCGACCAGGTCCTGGCGACCGCGCGGGCCGTCGCGGAGGCGGGAGCGACCATGTTCCGGGGCGGTGCATTCAAGCCCCGCTCCTCGCCGTACTCCTTTCGAGGGCTCGGGCTCGACGGGCTCCGGCATCTCGCCGATGCCCGCGAGGCGACCGGCATGCCGGTGGTCACCGAGGTGCTCACCCCGGGGGACGTCGAGCTCGTGTCCGAGTACGCGGACATGCTCCAGGTCGGGACTCGCAATGCGCAGAACTTCGCCCTCCTCGAGGCGGTCGGTTCGGCAAGACGGCCGGTCCTCCTCAAACGCGGGCTCAGCAACACCATCGAGGAGTGGCTGCTCGCCGCCGAGTATGTCGTGGC
Organism: Candidatus Dormiibacterota bacterium; assembly: GCA_036786805.1. Taxonomy (GTDB): domain Bacteria; phylum Chloroflexota; class Dormibacteria; order Aeolococcales; family Aeolococcaceae; genus Palsa-851. The sequence goes on from DAIQQM010000029.1 coordinate 12,718, forward strand.
CCACGGCAACCCGAACGTGGTCCTCTGCGAGCGTGGCATCCGCACGTTCGAGGCGGCGACCCGCAACACGCTCGACCTGAGCGCGGTGCCGGTCGTGAAGTCGCTGTCACACCTGCCCGTGATCGTCGACCCCTCGCATGCCACCGGGCACCGCCCGCTCGTGCCGGCGATGGCGCGGGCCGCGGTCGCCGCGGGCGCGGACGGGCTCATGATCGAGGTCCACCCCGATCCCGAGAACGCCCTGAGCGACGGCGCGCAGTCGCTGACTCCGGCGGCGTTCGCCGAGTTGATGGGATCGATTCGCCGCCTTGCCGTCGCACTGGATCGACAGGTCGCAACAACTCCGTCACCGGTCCGGGCGGCAACCCCGGGGTAGGATCGTCGGCGTGGAGTGCTGCCGATGACCACCCTGTTCAAACACAGCCCGCAGGACGCAGCCGGCGACGGCGTCGTGTCCACGGCTCTACCCTGCTCCCTTCGGGGCTGCACCAACACCGATGCGCAGCTCTGCGCGTACCGGGACCGCCGCGGGCGCCGGTGCCCCGCCGCGTTCTGCCCGGCGCACAGCGTTGCCTTCTCGGGGGTCAGCTACTGCCGCCGCCACGCCGGCACCGTGCAGGCGATCGGCGAGCTGGCCAAGGACCCGAACGGCTTTCCCGATCTCAACGACCGGGCACCGTCACTCGTCAACTGGATCGCTCGCGACCTCGATGAGAGCATCCGGCGTCTCCTGGCCCGCTCGGCCCGGAACGGCGAGAGCGTCATCGTCGACGAATCCGTCCGTCTGGCTCACGACCCGGCTCGCCAGGCTCGCTGGGAACGGAGCTGGCGGATCGTCGAGCACACCGGGCTCGTGCTCAAGGTGACCGTCCATGTGAGCGAGGACAACGATGCGCTCGTGCACGTTCGGGTGGGAACCGAGATGGTCGCCGACGGCGTTCCCCCCTGGATCGCGCGTCGCCGCGAGGGCCAGGAGGTCGAGGCCGCGATCGACGTGTCGCAGCGGCAGCTCTTCTACCGGTTCCTCGAGGAGAACATCTCGTCCGCGGTGCTCCGCTTCCGCGCCCGCGGCGACCGCGCGCCCTGGGGCCGCTGACCCCTCAGGCCGGAACCACCTCGGTCTCGGCCCCGAGCACCCCGAGCAGTCTGCCGAGCAGCTGCTGACCCTCGGTCCCTGGTGCGGTGCCACCGCCACCGGTCAACTCCCGAGCGATGGCGTCGAGCTCGTCGAGCGCCCCGGGAGTGTCGAGGTCGTCGTCGAGGCGCTCGAAGAAGCGCGCCTCGTGGCGCACTGCCGCCTCATGACTCAGCGTGCCGCCCCCCTGCAACGCCGCGAGGTAGCGGCCGTACCGCTGCGCGGCGACGTCGACCTCGGCGTCGTCGTACGTCCAGGACTTGCGGTAGTGGTGGGACGCGAGCAGCAGACGCACCGCCGGTCCGGGCACGCGGCGCACGAGGTCGCGCACGAAGACGAGGTTGCCGAGTGACTTGCTCATCTTGGCGCCCTCATGGTTGACCATCGCCACGTGCGTCCAGTGCCTGACGTAGGGGGCAACCCCGGCGGCCTCCGCCTGGGCGATCTCCGACTCGTGGTGCGGGTAGATCAGGTCATCGCCGCCACCGTGGATATCGATGGGATGACCGAGCGCCCCGGTGGACATCACCGTGCACTCGATGTGCCAGCCGGGACGCCCCAATCCCCACGGGCTCGCCCATGAAGGCTCACCCGCGGCCGAAGCCTGCCAGAGCACGAAGTCGAGCTGGTGCCGCTTGCGCGAGTCGTCAGGGTCGGCGCCGCGCTCGCGGCTGAGCTCGATCATGGCCGTGTGGTCGAGGCGGCTGAGCCGTCCGTAGTCCGGATACACGCCCGAGTCGAAGAAGACCCAGCCGTCCACCGCGTACGCGTAACCGCCGTCGACGAGCCGGGTGATCCAGTCGACCATCTCGCCGACATGCTCGGTCGCGCGCGGCGCCACGTCGACGGGGAGGAGCCCGATCTCCCCCATGTCGTGGTCGAACATGCGCACCTGCTCGGCGGCCAGCTCGCGGAAGTCGACGCCCCGCTCGCGTGCGACGCGCAGGATGTCGTCATCGACGTCGGTGACGTTGCGGACGCTGCGCACGACCAGTCCGGCGTCGCGGAAGCGACGATGCAGCACGTCGAAGACGTGGTAGACGAATGCATGACCGAGGTGCGCCGAGTCGTAGGGCGTGATACCGCAGACGTAGATACCGATCTTCTCACCCCGAGGCTCGAAGGGCACCACCTCCTGGCGTGCGGTGTCGAACAATTGCATGCGGCCCGATTCTACGGCGCGCTCGACTCCACCCCTCGCGTCGGTTCGTTCTCGAGCACGGCCCGTGCAGCGTCGAGGACCGCGATCCTGTCCTTGAAGCTCAACCGCGCTCTGGCGTCGTCGAATCCGAGCCATGCCGCCTCGGCGATCTCCGCGGGATCGGGGCGCAAATCGGTCCCGGCCGGCGCCTCGACGACGAAGTGATGGACTCGTTTGAAGACCAGGGCACCGTGGTTGGGCCGTCGGAACACGTACTCGGAGGCCGGCAGCGGAGCCCGCAGCACCAGCGATCCGGCCGCGATACCGGTCTCCTCGGAAATCTCGCGCATCGCGGCCGCCTCGGCTGTCTCGCCGGGCTCGACGTGGCCTTTGGGGAAGCCCCAGAGGCGCCCGTCGCTGACCAGGCAGACCTCGTAGCCGTCCTGGGATCGACGCACGACGACTCCGCCTGACGACACCTCATTGGGGCGCATGGGCCGGCGCATCGCAGCACCGTACTCCGGTCCGCCTGGAGCCCGATTGCTATGATCGGGTGCTTCGCGGCCCCGTGGTGTAGCCTGGTCTAACACGCCACCCTGTCAAGGTGGAGATCGTCGGTTCAAATCCGATCGGGGTCGCCACGCGACGCCGGACCGCGAGAATTGTCCTCGTGGACTTTCATCCTCCCGATGAGTTGCGCGGTGAGACCGTGACGTTGCGGCGGTATCGATTGACCGACGGCGCCGCCGTCAAGGACGCGATCGCCGCGAGCCTCGACAGTCTTCGCGCCTGGATGCCGTGGGCGCAATCGGCGCCGACCGACGAGTCGGTGACGGCGTTCCTCCAGCCCGCGATCGAACACTTCGGCGGTGACGCGCCCGCCAACTACGCGATCACGCTGCGCGAAACCGGGCAGTTTGTTGGTGGCTGCGGGCTGATGCCGCGCATCGGGCCGGGTGCTCTGGAGATCGGCTACTGGGTGCACATCGCATATCGGCGCCGTGGCATCGCGACCGAATCAGCGCGCCTGCTCGTCAACGCGGCGCTCGCGCTTCCCGGCACCCTCAGCGTGGAAATCCATTGCGACCAGGGCAATATCGCGAGCGCGGGCGTTGCGCGGACGCTCGATTTCCGGCTCGATCGTGTCGTGCCGGATGCGCTCGACGCGCCTGCGAAGACCGGTCGCTCCATGATCTGGACCACCGAGCGAAGCGTCTGACGCCGCGTCTCAGGTGATCTTTATGCCGGCGAGGTCGGGGGGATCCGGGTATTTCGGATCCATCTCCGTGAGGGTCTCGATGAGCAGCCTGCTCACCGCCCAGTTGCGATACCACTTGTGATCAGACGGGATCACATACCACGGCGCCGCCTTGGTCGACGTGCGCTCGATCGCCTCTGAATACGCGACCTGATATTCCTTCCAGAGCGCGCGATCCTCGATGTCGCCGCGCTGGAACTTCCAGCGTTTCTGGGGGTCCTTCAGGCGTTCCTCGAAGCGCCGCCGCTGCTCGTCCTTGGAGATGAGCAGGCAGCACTTGATGATCGCGGTGCCACCTTGGGTGAGCAGCGACTCGAAGGCCGTGATGTCGCCGTAGCGCTTCTTCCACACCGACTTTGGGACGAGCTTGCGGACACGCGCCACCAGGACATCCTCGTAGTGGGAACGATTGAAGATGCCGATCTCTCCGGAGCGCGGTATCGCCAGGTGCACGCGCCACAGAAAGTCGTGCGCGAGCTCCTCGGCAGTGGGTGGCTTGAACGATGTGACCCTGGTGCCCTGTGGATTCACGCCGCTGAACACGTGGGCGATGGTGCCGTCCTTTCCTGAAGCATCGGTGCCCTGCAGGACGAGCAGCAACGAGCGCCTGGCCTCCGCCCAGAGGCGCGTCTGCATCTCTGCGAGCGCCGGCACATCATCGGCGAGGGCGGCGTCAGCGGCCTCTCGGCCACCGCTCAAGGCTCGGGTGTCCGCGGGGTCGATGGTCGAGATATCGACCTTCGACCCGGGCTTCACCAACCACGTTTCGCGCATCGGTGCTCCACTCTAGTCGACGCGCTGCGCGGGCGCACCGACCTGGTGCGCGCGCAACCAGGTCGTCAGGTCGTCGAGCACGTGGTCGCGCTCGGGCTCGTTGAAGATCTCGTGCCAGAGGCCCTCATACATCTTCAGCGTCTTGTCGGCGGAGCCGGCGCGATCGTAGACGTGCGGACCGCATCCCGGGTCGACGAGACCGTCGGCGGTCCCCTGCATCACCAGGAGCGGCGTGCGCAACACCGGCAGGCCGGCCTCGACACGTCCCATGGCGTCGAGCATCTCGGCGCCCAGCCGCGCTCGGATCGGCGTGGGGAACACGAGTGGGTCGGCGTTGTATGCCTCCACGACCCCGGGATCGCGGCTGATGCGGTCGAGAGGCAGGCGCAGGACGCCGGTGTTCGGCGCCACCCGCGACAGCACCCGCCCCATGCCGAGCGCGAACCTCGACACCTCGCCCGGACACGCCGCCGGCGCCGAGAGCGCGAGACCGTCCAGCCCCGCGCGAGGGCGCACCGCCAGGTCGAGCGCGATCAGGCCGCCAAGGCTGTGACCCAGCAGAACCAGCCGCTGTGACGGCCAGCGGGCGCGGGCCTGTGCGATGACCGTGGCGAGATCGTCGACGTAGTCGCTGAACCGGATCACGCTGGTGCGCTTTCCCTCACTGAGCCCGTGACCGCGGTGATCGGCGGCGCGAACGGCGATGCCCTCGGCGATCAGGCGCCGCGCCACCGCTGCGTACCTGCCGGTGTGCTCGGCGAACCCGTGGGCGATCACCACGACGCCCGTCAGCGGGCGCTGCGGGACCCACGTCCTCGCGTGGATCCGGAGCCCGCGGACGCCGGTGAAGGCGTCCTCCTCCGCCACCGCAAGCGGTTCGCCCTCGGTCACCTTCACAGCGCGAGCCTAACGACCCGCGCGCTTCAGGACCAGCGCCAGTTCTCCGGGTAGATCTGGAGGAGCGGGTCAAGCGGTTGGGTGCCCGACAGTGCCTTGTTGATCATGTTCAACTGCACGTCACGGACCGGCATCCAGATGACCGGAAGCTGTTTCGCCACGTAGTCCTCGTATGCACTCATGGCCTGCAGGTCGCTGCTGGACTCGGTCGCGAGGATGTATTGCTCGGTCTGCGGGTCGCAGTAGCCGCCGGAGTCCGAGCCCACGTACTGCACGGCGGCGCCGGATCCGGTGCATGCCCACAGCTCGTCGCCGGTGGGCTCATAGTCGGGAGCGTAGACCCAGCCATCGCCCCAGAACTCCATGTCCCAGGCACACGGCTGTCCGGCCGCGCAGGGAGAAGCGTTGCCGATCACCGTGTCGTACGGGGCGGTGCTGAGGTTGATCGCAATGCCCGCCTCCGCGTAGTCCGACTTGAACTGCGCCATCTCGATGTCGAGACTCGGCGTCCCGCTCGCATACTGAAGGCTGAACGAAGCCTTCGCACCCTGCGGGACGCCGGCACCGCACTGGCCGGTGCCGGTGCCCGGGCTGGTGCACATGCTCACCCCGCCGGGGTTGACGGTCCACCCGTTGGCCTGGAGCAGCGACACCGCTTTGGACGGGCTGTACGGGTAGGGATTGGTCCGCTCGAATGAATCGATGAACGTCGAAGCCGGCTTGGTCGGGACCGGGCCGTAGGTTGCATAGCCGTACCCGGCGAAGGCTCTGGTGATCAGCGTGTTCTGGTCGACCAGGTCCTGCATGGCCTGCCGGAAGTAGAGCTGCTTGAAGATCGGGCCGCTGACCGGGTTGGTGAAGTTCTCCGGGAAGAACGTGATCTGCCAGTACGCCCATGGCGAAAAGTTGTACACGTTGCTGAGCGTGGCTTTGTGCGCAACATCCTCCTCCGGGATGTACCCCCAGTCGATCGTGGTGCTGCCGACTGAGGATGCCGACTTGAGCCGATCGAACTCCGCGGTGTCCGTGCCGAACGCAACCTCGTTGAACTGCTTCAGGGTCGGCTTGACCGGTCCGCCGTACGCCGGGTTCGGCACCATCGAGACGTTGCCCGTGGCGTCCATCGATTTCAGCTTCCAGGGACCGTCGGCCACCTGCCAGAGCGGGTTGGTGTCGTAGGTCGAGATCGTCTTCGACTGCGAGTCGAGGAACTTGTAGACCGCCTGCGCTCCAGCCGGGGTCTTGTCGTAGTCACCGACCGCGCCTGTCGCCGACTCCCTGTCCCAGACGTGCTGGGGGAGCGGGGTGATCTGGCTCAGCTCGTTGTAGGTGAAGAAGTACGAGCCGTAGGCCTGCGTGAGGTTGAAGGTGATCTGCAGCGGATTGTTCGGGTTGATCGTCGTGCTGACGACGTTGTCGGGATACTCGCCTGGTGAGTAGCCGGCCCAATTGTCCTTGTTCGCGGTGACGAGGTTCTGCCAGAACTGGACGTCACGCGCGGTGACCGGGGTCCCGTCCGACCACTTCCAGCCCTTGAGGGTGACGGTCACCGACTTGCCGTCCGAGAAGTACACCGGCGGATAGGCGAGGCTGAGAGCGCTGTTCAACTGGACCTGGCCGTTCAAACCGAACGCGTAGAGCGGCCGGTACATGAGGAACTGGAACTGGCTCAGGTTGGCCACGCTGAAATACCCGAACGAGGCGAGCGGGAAGATGTAGTTCGGCTGGGCGCCGGGCGCCTCAGCGAAGGAGGCTGTGGTCTTCGTCACCGTGGGGCTTGTGGTGGCGGCAGTGTCGCTCCCGCACGCGGAGACGACAAGCGCAACAAGTCCGGTGGCGGCGGCCAGCAATCTGGCACGCCGACTCCGAGAGGTCATGCACGGCTCCTTGTGACGGCAGATGTCCACACGGCGAACCTCTCCCCCAGGACGCGGGTCGTAGGGTACCGAGTCGTCATCCCATCAGCGATGGAGTGCGAAGCGACGCGTCCGGCCGCGTGAGATCGCGGACCGCGCAGGCAATGCTTGATTCCGGCGGGCGTCGCTTCGCCCGCGCCCGTGGCTACGACACTCGTACGCGTGGATCGAGGACGGCGTAGAGCGCGTCGACGACGATGTTCGCCGCCACCACGAAGAATGAGGCAACGAGCACGATTCCGATGACGACGGGGAGATTCTGCACCTGGATCGCCTGGACCACCGCGAGCCCGAGGCCGGGCAGGCCGAAGATGCTCTCGGTGATGATCGCGCCGCCGAGCACGGTGGCGAGGTCGATGCCGAACTGCGTGAGGATGGGCGTGAGCGAGCTGCGCAGCGCGTGGCGGTACACCACGCGGCGCTCGCTCAACCCCTTGGCGCGTGCCGTTCGGATGTAGTCCTCACCGAGTGTTTCGAGCAGCGTGCTGCGCGTCAGCCTCGAGTAGGTGGCTGCCGTGATGAGGGCGAGCGTGATCCACGGCAGGATGAGGTCGTGCGCCCACTCCAGCGGGTTCTGGGTGAACGGAATCCAGCTCCCCGGTTTGGGAAAGATCGCAACGCCGTGGATCGTCAGCAGGTAGTAGAAGACGTACAGCAACAGCAATCCGAGGATGAAGGTCGGCATCGAGACCCCGGTGAGCACGAACACGGTCGCGCCACGGTCCCAGAGGCTCCGAGGCCGTCGCGCAGCGAGGACGCCGACACTGATCCCGAGAATCATCCAGATGATCGCCGACCCCACGGCGAGCGAGATGTCAATGGGCACAGCCTGCGCGATGATGGTCGTCACCGGCAGACGGTTGGTGTTCGAGATTCCGAGGTTGAACTGGCCGGGGATGGGAACCAAGCGCTTCAGGTAATTCCAGTACTGGACGATGACGGGCAGGTTGAACCCGTACTCCTTGTTGATATTCGCGAGGAGCGCCGGCGTGACCGCACGCCCGGCGAGCTCGCGCGCGGGGTCGACACCCGGCCGCGCGTAGTACAGGACAAAGACCAGGGTGATGATCACCCAGAGCGTGATCAGCCCCATGACGATGCGCCGGATGAGGAAGCGGGTCATGCCGGCTTCTTCTTCTTTCGACGGCCTGCGAAGATGCGCTCGGTTCGAGGATCGAGCGCGTCACGGACCGCGTCGCCGAGGAGGTTGAAGGCCAGCGTCGTGGCGAGCAGGAAGAGCATCGGGAAGATGTAGAACCACCACGCCTGGAACCCGACGCCCTCCGCGTCGGAGAGCATGTTCCCCCACGAGGCCGTCGGTGGCTGCACCCCGAGGCCGAGAAACGAGAGCGTCGCCTCGAAGATGATGGCCGACGGAATCAGCAGCGTGGCGAGGACGATGACAGGTGCCACCAGGTTGGGAAGGATGTCGACGAACATGATGCGCAGGTTGCCCGCGCCGAGTGACTGCGCAGCCTCGACGTACTCCTTCTCGCGTTGCGACAGCGCCTGCCCGCGCACGATCCTGCCGATGGCAGCGAACGAGAAGAAGGCGATGACGAGGATCGTCAGCGGCAGGCTGGAACCGAAGACGGAAACCAGGACGATGGCGAAGAGCACGTACGGAAACGAGAGGACCACGTCCATGATCCGCGCGAGGATGCTGTCGAGCCAGCCACCGAAGTACCCGGCGAAGAGCCCGACGACGACTCCAACGATGGTCGCGATCGCGGTTGCAACCACACCCACGAGCAGCGAGATTCTGGCTCCGTAGGCGATCCGCACCAGGATGTCGCGGCCCAGGTTGTCGGTGCCCAAGATGAAACCGCCGGTGCCCGGCGGCAGCGGCTGGCCGTTGGCATCGGTGCCCGTGTCGACGTTGGTGATCGTCGCACTGTGCCCGGTGATCGACTCGATCAGCGGCGCGACGAACGCCAGCGCCACGACGAACACGATCACCGCGACTGACGCCAGCGCCACGCGGTCGGTGCGCAGCCGCGCGAGGACGAGCCGCAGCGGGCTGCGTCCCTCAATCCCACCCACCGCCGGCTCCTGTGGTGGAGCCTGGTTCGAAGCGACCTGGACCGTGGACAGGCTCATGTCGGCGCCTCCGCTAGGAAACCCTCAACCGCTTGCAGAATCGTCGCCTTGTCACTGGCGAGCTTCTCGCCATCGGCAACCGGGAAATGGCAGGCTGTGAGATGGCTCGCTGCGTCGCCCGTGGCACTCTTCAGCTTCGGCTCCTCGGTGGAGCACAGTGCCTGGGCCTTCGGGCAGCGCGTATGGAAGCGACACCCTGAGGGTGGGTTGATCGGCGAGGGGACGTCCCCGCTCAGGATGATCCGGTCACGCGACCGCGCCTTGTCCGGATCCGCCACCACCGACGCCGAGAGGAGCGCATTCGTGTATGGGTGGCGCGGCGTGGCGTACAGATCTTTGACATCGGCAACCTCGACCACCTTGCCGAGGTACATCACGGCAACGCGATCGCTGACGTGCTGCACCACCGCCAGGTTGTGCGCGATGAAGAGGTACGTGAGTCCGAACTCACTCTGAAGATCCTCCAGCAGGTTGAGGATCTGCGCCTGGATCGAGACGTCAAGCGCCGAAACCGGCTCATCGCAGACGATGAGCTTTGGATTGAGCGCCAGGGCTCGCGCGACGCCGATGCGCTGGCGCTGACCTCCGGAGAACTCCGCGGGAAAACGGTTGTAGTGCTCGGGGTTGAGCCCGACGACCTCCATGAGCCCCTGCACTTTCCGCTTGCGCTCCGCCCCGTCGGCCATGTGATGGATGGCGAGGGGGTCGCCGATGATCGAGCCGACTCTGCGCCGAGAGTTCAACGACCCGTACGGGTCCTGGAAGATCATCTGCATGCCGCGACGGTAGGGCCGCATCTTCGACCTCGACAGCGTGCTCAGATCCGCTCCGTCGAAGGTGAGACGCCCGGACGTCAGCGGGAAGAGCCGCATGACGCAGCGCGCCAGGGTCGATTTTCCGCAGCCGGTCTCCCCGACGAGCCCGAGTGTCTCCCCGCGACGCACCTCCAGGGTGACCCCGTCAACGGCCTTGACACTCCCCACCTCGTGTTTGAAGAAGATGCCTTCCTTGATCGGGAAGTGTTTGACGATCTCCTCTGCGCGGAGCAGCACGTCGGGGGCAGGCGCGGAAGTTGGGGTGGGGACGACGTCAAGCATAGACAGCCGTCGATTCCGCGGCCGCGACGACGCCGGGCAGCTTCTGGGAGCGCGCGCCTCGATGGGTGCTCGCGTATCGCTGGCGCGCAGTGTCAACAGCGATTCCGATGCCGGTCATCTCAGGTGGAAGCCAGCACGCCGACGAGTGATCAGCGCCGACGGGAATCGCCTCGAGGCCGGGCTGCTCGTCGATGCACATCTCCATGGAGAAGGGGCATCGTGGGTGGAAGCCGCACCCGCTCGGCACGTTGATCAGGCTGGGCGGCGCGCCGACGATTGGAAGAAGCCGGCTTCCCGTCACGCCGGTCGCCGACGGAACCGACGCGAGCAGCCCCCGCGTGTACGGATGGTGCGGCGTGAAGTACAGGGTGCGGGCGTCGGCGCGCTCGGCGACCCGGCCCGCGTACATGACCAGCACCTCGTCCGCGATCGAAGCGATGACGCCGAGGTCGTGGGTGATGACGATCATCGCCATGCCGACCTCGCGCTGCATCTGCATCAGGAGTTCCATCAACTGGGCCTGCACGGTTGCGTCCAGCGCTGTGGTCGGCTCATCGGCGATGAGCAGCTTGGGCTTCAGCGCCAGCGCCATGGCGATCATGACGCGCTGGCGCATCCCACCTGACATCTCGTGTGGATATGCCCTGACACGTTGCTCGGGCTGGGGAATGTTCACGAGGCGCAGGAGCTCCACCGCCTGGCTCATCGCCTCGCCCTTGGTAACGTCGCTGTGGGCGCGGATCGCTTCCGAGATCTGCCAGCCCACCCGGAAGTGGGGATGCAGGCTCGACAGCGGGTCCTGGAAGATCATCGCGATCTCCGCCCCGCGAATCGCTCTCAGCTCGTGCTGGTTCATCTTCAGCAGGTCGCGGCCGTTGAACAGGGCTGAGCCAGTGATGTCGGCGCCGGGGTTCAGGCCGAGCATGGTCAGCGCGCTCACGCTCTTGCCGGAACCCGACTCCCCGACCACCCCGAGCGTCTTCCCAGCATCGACGGAGAAGGACAGGCCACGATTGGCCTGGACCACCCCGTCCGACGTCGGGAAGGAGACCGTCAGGTTTTCAACGGCAAGCAGGGTCATCTGCGGGTCGATGGTACTGAATGAAGATGCCCGCCGCATACGCGGCGGGCATCTCCTGTCTGCGTCTAGTGCCGGATGGTTAGGACGTAACCCAGATCTGGGTGTAGTCGTAGCCTTCGCTGAA
>DAIQQM010000191.1:0-1768 GCA_036786805.1 Candidatus Dormiibacterota bacterium
ATGCAGGGGACCGGCGCGGTGGTGCTCGGCGGGGTGCTGGCGGCGACGCGTGTCGCGGGGATGTCACTTGCCGAGCAGCGCGTCGTGGTGTTCGGCGCGGGCACGGCGGGGATCGGCATCGCCGACTTCATCTGCCGCGCCATGGTGCGCGAGGGGATGGCGCCGGATGATGCGAGGCGGAAGCTCTGGGCCCTCGGCAGTCATGGACTCCTCGTGGAGGGCATGCCATCCGGGATGCGTGATTTTCAGCGTCCGTACGCCCGCCCCGAGACGGAGGTCGAGACGTGGCATCGAGACGGCGGGAGCATCGGCCTCATGGAGACGGTGCGGCGAGTGCGGCCGACGCTGCTCATCGGCTGCGCCGCGCAACCCGGGTCGTTCAGCGAGGACGTGATTCGCGAGATGGCCGCTCACGTCGAGCGTCCGATCATCTTCGCGCTCTCGAACCCGACCTCGCTCTCCGAGGCCGTTCCCGCCGACCTCGTCGCATGGACCAACGGGCGGGCCCTGGTCGCAACCGGAAGCCCATTTCCTCCGGTGACCTATCGCGAGACGAGCTACCGGATCGGCCAGGCGAACAATGCGCTCGTCTTCCCCGGCCTCGGTCTCGGAACCATCGTCGCCGGGGCGACGACGGTCAGCGATGAGATGCTGCTCGCCGCGGCCGACACGGTCGCCCGTCTCGTGGATGCTTCCGTGCCCGGAGCGCCGATCATGCCGCCGGTGGAGCGGGTGCGGGAGGTGTCGCTGCACGTCGCCTTGGCAGTGGCGACCGCGGCGAACACCGACCGGCTGCGCGGCCTGGACCCCTCCGGGGTGGAATCGCTCATCCGCGGTGCGATGTGGGAGCCCGTGTACCGACCCGTTCGCCCTGCCTTGCCGCGCTGACTAGAACCGCGGCCCTCCCGACCGACCGAGGCTGAGGAGATGCTCGCGGTCGTACACCACAGCGACCACGAGCCCGATCAACGCCATGAGCACGTCATTGCCGAGGCGGTAGAGGAGTGCCCCGGTTGCCGCAGCTGCCGGCGCGACCCCCTGCAGGGCCATGGCACCGGTCATCATCCCCTCGTACGCGCCAAGCGCCCCGGGGATCACCGTGAGGTTGGTCACGACCTGACTTGCCGAGTAGGTGAAGGCGACATGGAGGAGGTCCGACCCGGTGCCGTGCACCGACGCCAGCGCGAGTGCGAACAGTGAGATCGACAGCGATGCGGCGATCGCATCCAGCGCCACCACCGGCAGCACGGTTCGCACATGCACCAGGCTGCGAAACGCCGGACCCAGCAGATCGAGCTCGCGGCGAAAGCGACGAAATGGTCTGAGCTTGCCGACGCGGCCTGCGAGCGCCCCGTAGACGCTCGGGGAGAGAAGAATCGCGAAGATCGCCAGCTGGGGCAGCAGCGCCACGGCGAGCGGAATCGAAAGGACCGGCGTCCCGACGACAACAGGGACCATGGCGAAGGTGAGAACGAACAGATAGATCAGGTCATCGAACACCACCGTCCCGGTCAGGACTCCCGCGTCGGTGCCGTCACCCTCCTCCAGCTTCACGAGCGGCACCTTCCAGAGGTCTCCACCCGGGAGGAAGACGAACATCTGGCTGATGAAGGTGATGCGAATGGCCTGCGCGAAGCGAACCGGTTGCCCGGCGGCGCGGACGATGACGTACCAGGTCACGCCGCGAACCCAGTACAGCGTGAGGACGACGGGAAGCATCACGACGAGCAACACGCCCAGCGTGACCACGCTGATGAACGTGATGGCA
>DAIQQM010000030.1:0-24027 GCA_036786805.1 Candidatus Dormiibacterota bacterium
CGGCGCCCGTGCGGGGCGCTGATCGATTCGTGCCTCCCCCGGTGTCCCGAGGTCGCGGGTCGCCGCGGCAAGCTCGGAGCAGGCCGCCGCTGTGACGGCTCGGGCTACGCCGGGTTGAAGACCGGGATTGCCGGAGCCGCGCAGCCCGGGCAGGCCGGCGCCACCCAGAGCGTGTCGGAGCTCGACCGCCAGACGACGTCGATGGCGCCGCCCCCGGCGAACACGACCGACGACGGGTCCGACGACGCGGTCGCCCCGAGCCCCTCGGGACCGACCAGGCCGCTCGAGCCTGTGAACAGCGACGACGCCATGACCCCGGAGGTCTCGCGCGAGTCCACGATCACCGACCCGGGCGCCAGGTCGACCACCGAGGGATTGCCGGCGACCGTCTCGGTACCGAGAGCCGCGGCCCCGCTCCAGGACCCGGCGGTCAGCGTCCCGTGCCACAGCTCACCGCCGCTGTTCCAGAACACGTCGATGCTCGAGCCGGCGGCGCTGACCGAGGGATTCGCGGGCAACGCGGTCGACGTCAGCGCCTGCGCGCCCGACCAGCCCCAGGACGCGCCGGTGTCCTCCCAGAGGGCTCCGGACTGATCACGCCAGAAGACTGTGTCCGTGCCCTGGCCTGCGCTCGCGACGACCGGGTTGCCGCCGACCGCACCGCTGTCGAGTGGCGTGGGCCCGCTCCAGCGACCGTTGTAGCGATCCACCCAGAGACCACCGTCGGAGCCCTTCCAGAACACGTCGATGAGCCCGGGGGCCGGTGAGGCAGCGCCGGGTTCGGAGCCGAGCGGCCCCATCCCGAGCGAGACCGGCACCGACCACGAGCCGCCACCGAACCATCCCGCGCTGAAGGCCGCATACCAGAGGTTCTGGTCCTCCCCTTCCCAGAACGCGTCAATATGGCCGGCGCCGGAGGAGACGACCGACGGGTCGGACACCATCGTCGCGGCGGCGCCGCCGGCCGCGCTGATGTCGGTGGAGACCGTCCCCCACGTTCCGTTGCGGAAACCGAGGCCCCAGAGGTGGTTGTCGGTCCCCCGCCAGAGGATGTCGATGTCACCCGGCTGGTCGGAGACGGTCTGCGGGGCGCCCGCCACGTTGGCGGCCTGCGGGAGTGCGAGCGGATCAGGGAACCCGTAGTACGGGAGCGAGCGAACGCCCCCCTGGTCCAGGTCGACGTGACCCGAGATGCCGGGAACCACCCCGGCGTCGCTGTACTGCCAGACCTGCCAGCCGGTTCCGCCCCAGTTGTTCTCGGGCACCGACGGCTGGCTCACGAACCAGTTCGCGACCCAGAGGGGGTCGAGCGTGAACGCCGCCGAGTTGATGTTGCCGTTCCACCACGACGGCGAGCAGTAGATCGCCGGCAGAGAGCCGATCGCGGCGCTGACCGTGTTGACGGCAGTTCGGAGATTGGCGACCACAACCGACTGAGGCTCGCCGTCGGTGGTCTCGACGTCGATGGTCGGCACCAGATCGCCGTGCGTGAACCCGACCGCGCGCAGCTGCGAGATCAGCAGGTCCGCCTGCGCCACCGGGCTCTGATTGGGCTCGAAGAACAGGTAGGCGCCCGGGGTCACCCCCGCCGCGGATGCGCCGCGCCAGTTGTTGCCGAACTGCCCGTCGGGCGACCCGGCGCCGTCGGCGGCGCGGATGTACGCGAACGAGATCCCGGAAGCGGCCACCGAATGCCATGCGATCGACGAACCCTGGTAGGCGCTCACGTCGATCCCCTGGCGCGTGGTCGCCGCCCTGCCGTCCGCGGGTCGAAGGAGGGCCGACGGCACAGCCGCCATGACCACGAGCATCGTCGCGGTGGCGGTGATCCGAGACCTCACGCCACCTCCGAAGGGAGACCCACCATTGCGCTGAGGATAGACACGGATGTCGATGTCGCCACGATCGTCACCGTATCTTCATCTGCTGGTCTGGATCCACGCGGATCGGCAGCGGCCGGCGCCCGGACACCCCGTCGAAAGGTTGGTCCGCTACCCTGATGCCGTGGATCAGTCGAGGAATCGCAAGCCGGCCGGCAAACGTCCGGTGCCGGCCGGGAAATCCTCTGCCAGGCCCGTATCCAAGAAACAACGCCGGAACCAGACCGTCAGGTCGGTCTCCCTCGAGCGCCGCCCACCCTGGCAGTCGCCGACCGTGGTGACCATCTCGAGCGTCGCCGTGGTGGCGATCGTGCTCATCGTGATCGTGCTGATCAACTCCGCCGGCGGGAGCAATCCCACCGTGACGAAGCCCGTGCCTCAGGCGATCCTGACCGCGGTCGAGAATCCGAGCGCGTCGGTCGTCAACACCGTCGGCTCGGGGGGCCAGAACGGCGAGATGGTCCGCCTCCCAGCCTCCGCGAAGCTCGTGGATTCGAACGGGAAGCCGCTGGTCGTCTACGTGGGCGCCGAGTACTGCCCGTACTGCGCCGCCGAGCGCTGGGTGATGGTGATGTGGCTGTCACGCTTCGGCACCTTCAAGAACCTCTCCGAGATTCAATCGTCCTCCACGGACGTCGCTCCGAACACGGATACCTTCACCTTCTACAAGTCCTCGTACTCGAGCCCGTACATCGACTTCAGCCCGAACGAGGTCGAGGATCGGAACCAGGCGGCGCTCATGTCCATGAGCACGAAGATCTCCAACATCTTCTCGAAGTACGACACGACGCCGTACACAACCGAGGCCGGCCAGTTCCCGTTCATCGACATCGGCGGCATGTTCACGCTGTACAGCACCAGCTATGACCCCAAAATGCTCGCGGGACTCTCGTGGAGTCAGATCGCCGGCAAGCTCAACAATGCGAGTGACCCGGTGACGCAGGCGATCGTCGGGAACGCGAACATCCTCACCGCCGCCACGTGCATGGCGACCGGCGACGTGCCCTCGAGCGTCTGCTCCTCCTCGATGATCCAGAGCATCGAGCAGGGACTGAGGACGATCCAGCCCAAGTCGGGCTGACCGGGCTCGACTGGACCGATGGCTGCCGTCACGTCCTCGGACGTTGTCAACACCGGGTATGCGGTGCTCGCCCTGGTTGCGGACGCACTCGTTCTGCTCGCGGTCGTCGGCCTCGTCATCTCGCGCACGTCGCCTGCTGCGCGCGAACGCTGGGGACGCCTCCGCGACGGCATCACGCCGTTCGCGCTGCACATGGCGTGGATCGTGGCGGTGCTCGCAACCTTCGGCAGCCTGTTCCTGCAGTACGCCGAGCACGACAACCCCTGCGACTTCTGCTGGTTTCAGCGCATCTGCATGTACCCGCTGTCGCTGCTGCTCGGCATCGCCGCATTCCGCGGGAACCTTGAGGTCGCCAAGCGATACTTCATCGGCCTGTCGCTGGTCGGTGCGGGGCTCGCGATCTATCACTACCAGCTGGAGCGCATCCCAAACGAGCCAACTGTGTGCGGGAGCCTGGTGCCGTGCAACGTTTCGGTCCTCAACGTCTTCGGGTTCATCTCGGTCCCCTTCCTCTCGATGGCCGCGTTCCTTCTCATCACGACGCTTCTGCTGATGGCGCGCGGCCACGGCGACGAGTACGACGACGAGGATGTCGACGATGCGGTCGGGGCCGGGACCGGCGACGGGGCTCCGGCGCCCGCCTAGCCTGCGCTCGTCGCGGACGGCTGCAGCGCCGTTGCGATCGGCGTCACACCAGTTCGGCGAGATACCTCGGCAGCATCTGACGCCACGTCGTCCAGTCGTGCTCGTACTCGGGACCCCAGGGGTCGACGCGGTTGGGGATCCCCTTGCTGCCGAGCACGTGGGCGAGGCGCCAGGTCTCTCCGATGTTCTCCCAGCGCCCCTCGCCGGAGGCGAGGATCGCCTTGCGCGTGCGCAACTTTGCGAGATGCTCGCCGTTCAGGTCCGGCAGGAAGTACGAGGGCGTCGCGAAATACAGGTCGTCACCCGCATCGTCACCGACGAAGCGCGAGATGTCGTAGGTGCCGCTCATGCCCACAGCCGTGGACACCACGTCCGGGTAGTGGCAGAGCAATGACACCGCGTTGAAGGCGCCGATCGAGGCACCCGCGGTGATCACGGTGATGTCGGGGCTCTCGCAGTCCATCTGGATCATCGGGATCAGCTCATGGCGGACGAACTCAATGAAGCCGCGGAGCATGGCCGCCCGGTAGCGCGGGTCGCCGTCCTCGCGGAGCATCGCGCGTCCCGACACGCTGTCGCAGGAGTAGATCTTCGCCCGCCCCGCCTCGAGGTACTCCCCCGCCGCGTCGACGAGCCACATGCGCTCGATCTCCTCGGCGTCCCCACCCGCGGTGGGGAACACGATGACGGGCTTTCCGAAATGCCCCCAGCGGGCAACCGTCACATCGCTCTCGACGCGGTCCGAGTACCAGCGCTCTCGCCTCTTCATGGCCGCACAGTCTTACGCATCGGCACGGAGCGATGTGTCATCCCGGATAGATGAGGCGGCCTTCACCCGGGAACAGCCACCCGAGCCCCTCGAGGAGACGGTCGCGCCAGTTGATCCAGTTGTGTCCGTCGGGCGCTTCGACGACGCGCAGCTCGTCACACATCCGCTCGAGCACCTCCACCATCGCCCGATCCGGAACCGCCAGCGGCTCGAAAGCGCCGAACGTCAGGAACATGCGGTTGGTGACCTTCTTGGGGCTGGCGCGCACCGAGTTGACGAACCGCACGACCGGCTCGAACACCTCCCCGAACGTGCCTGGGGGAGTCGCCTCGGTGAAGCGCAGAGACGGCGACTCGAGGAGCAGGCCTCCATAGAAGAGCGGCGCGCGAACCGCCGCCGACAGCGCGGCGATACCGCCGAAGCTCGCTCCCATCAACGCCCTGCCCCGAGGATCGCCGCGAAGGTTGAGCGATCCCTCGACCCTCGGCACCAGCTCAGTGGTCAGGAACCGGCTGTGGGCCGCGCTCCCCGCGTACTCGCGAAGACGATCGCCCGGGTGGGTGAAGGCGACCACGCAGTCGGCCATCAGGCGGCGGTGCATGAGATTGTCGAGCACCGTCCCCATGGACGAGAAGTGGAGGAAATCGCCGCCGTCATGCACGACCAGCAGGGGCATGCGGCGGTCCCGGCGCATGCGTGCCGGGATGTACATGGTCACGTGCGCATCGCGCCTCAGCGCCCGGCTCGGGAGCCGCAGGTCGACCATCTCCCCCTGCACGGCCGCCGGATCCGGCTGGGTCCAGTCCGGGGTGACATACCCGTCAGCCTCGAGCACGGACTGCGACCCGATGGGGTCGCCGACGACCCTATGGTTGAGCGGGTCATTCACGCTCTCGGTGTGCGCGCCGTGGCGCACGAGGAGGCGGTACTGGATGCGCGCGCCCGGAGGGAGCTCGACGCTTGCGTACCACAGGTCGGTGCCCTTGAGACGCCGGAGCGGCAGCGGGATCGGCACTCCGAGCATCCGGTGCTCGACGCCGACCCAGTCGGCCTCGCCGCGCCAGAGGAAGGTGCACGTCGGCCCCTCGACCAGCGGGATCGAGTGCTCGCGCAACAGCTGGTCGATCGCTTCGGGGGAGCTGCCCTCGCTGCGCAGGCGGGTGAGTGCCCGCGGGCTGCGGGCGGGGCCGGGGCTCACGGTCAGGCGGCTTGCGTCCCGCGAAGCACCCGCCCGTCGGCGGCGATCACGCCCACCGAGCTGAGCCCGGTGGGCCGCCCCGCGCGCAGCTCCAGCCGATCGCCGGCGTCGAGGAGGACGCAGACGCTCGGCGCGCATCGCTGCGCCAGGATGGCGAGGCGGCCTGGGTCGTGCGCGTGGAGGCGTGACGCCGCGACCGGGAGAGCGACCATCCCGCGGGCGACGCCGAGACCGACGTCATAGATCTCGTCGGAACGCCCGGCCGGATCGTCGTCGTCGACGACCACGATGCGCTCCGCGATCGCCATGCATCCGGAGGACCACGCAACGAGAGGGCGCTCCTCGATCAACGCCCCCAGGTTGCACAGGTGCAGGCAGTCGTTGAGGACGCCGACGTGCCCGCCCGCGATGGCGATGGCCACGCAGCCCCGCACGATCGCCGCGACCTCCTCACGGTGCCGGGCGATGCTCTCGCGATCGTGCGGGGGGTACTGCGCGTAGAAGCGATCGTATACAGCCCCGATCGCCGATATGTGTGAGTCGTCGAGCGCGCGAACAGCGTCGATGCTCGAGTCGAGCTCGGCCCCCGGGCGCCGGTGCGCCTCCGCAAAGCGCCGGCGGATCACCTCGACTCCGGCGAGCGCAGGCCGCAGTCGAACCAGGTAGACGTCGCGCAGCTCATCGAGCTGGGTCCGCAACAGCCGCTCGGCTTCGGCATACTCCGGGTCGCTCTCGAGCACGTCGAGGCGGCGACCGTAGAGATTGAGGTTGCGCGATCCGCCTCCGAGGCGCCGGTCGACCTCCGCGTCATTGCGCTCGCCCTCCTCCCACCCCGCGGTGACGAGGGCCACCGGCCCCTCCACCCCGAAAGCGTCGACCTCCGCCGCCAGGTCGACCCCGTCGAGCGGTCCGAGCAGGGTCACATGCCTCACGAGGCGCGCACGCGGACCGTCTCCCCCACCACGTTGAGCATGTGGTGCAGGGTGTCGTAGTCGGGATGGGCCATGCGGATCCACGCATTGGCCATGTAGCCCGCCTCCACGGGCTGGGTCGGGGTGCCGCGGGGCGGCAGATGCGAGTCGAGGATCCACTCGCCGAACTGGCGCTGGACCTCGTCGACCCCGTCGTAACGGCTGATGGCGCCGTCCCGATCCGGACGCAACGCGACGATACCGGCGGCACGCCGCCGCGAGAGCGGCCGCTCAACCCGGCGATGCACGATCGCGTTCGCCCATTCCCGGTAGATGTCGACGTCGTTCCCGGCCGCGTAGAGGTCCCACGCGCGCACGCCCGGCGGACGGCAGCCGATCTCGCTGAAACGCAGCCCCTTGGGACCGAAGAACCACTCCATGTGCGTCGCCGACGTCCCGATGCCGAGCGCCTCGATGGCGCGCAGGCCCAGCTCACGCACCTCCGCGTAGTCCTCCGCCGAGTCGATCCGGTTGGTCGAGATGAATTGGGGACTGATCCAGCGCTCGCGCATCGCCTCGAGGACGTTCGGGTAGTAGTGGGAGATGAAGTCGTAGGCCGGGTGCCCGTCGACGCTGATCGTGTCGTAGAACCCCTCGTGGCCCTCGACGAACTCCTCCACCGCGACATCGGCCGCGCCTGACGCGCCGAGGCCGGACAGGGCGCGCTCCAGTTCGGCATCGGAGTCGACCCGCTGCGTCCCGGCTGCCCCGGCAGCCGCGCGCGGCTTGAGGATGATCGGGTAGCCCACCGCGGCGGCGAACTCGCGCACCTCCGCCGAGGAGGACGCGCCGATGGATTGAGCGGTCCGGATTCCGACGGCGCGCAGCGCCTCCTTCATCGCCGGCTTGTCCCGGCACAGATAGGCGGTCCGCACGGACGTTCCGGGGATCCCGCAGGCCTCGCGGGCGTACGCGGCAGCCATGGTGTGCGACTCGATGGTCGATTCGAGCGCATCGACCCAGACCTTGCCCTGGACGAAGCGAACCGCCTCGATGAGCGCGCCGGTGTCGGTGACGTTCGGAATCTGCTGGTAGTGGAGCATCCAGCCGCGCAGGTCCCCATCGAGCCAGTCGCCCGGACGCTCGCCGATGCCGATCACGTTCGCGCCCGCCTCCGCGAGGCCGCGCACGAATTCGCGCTGATTGGGTGGGAAGGCCGGCTCGACAAAGATGACGTTCACGCGCAGATCCTACCCGGTGGGTCCCGACCCGTCCCCTGCCGCCTCTCTAGACTGGCGGGAATCCAATGGCAAACGCGGTCTTCGTTGCTCCCTTCCTGCTTCCGGCAACCACACGCTTCATCGCCGCTGCGGCGTCGCTGCCGGACGTCCGGCTCGGCCTGATCAGCCAGGACCCGGAGGACCGCCTCCGCGATGACCTCCGTTCCGCGCTGTCGGGGCACTACCGCGTTCAGGACGGCACCGACGCGCAGCAGATCGCAGACGCCACCCGCGTGATGGCGCGCCACCTCGGCGGCGTCGATCGCCTGCTCGGCATGCTCGAGCAGTTGCAGGTTCCGCTCGGCGAGGTCCGCGACGCCCTCGGCATCGCGGGCATGGGCGCCGACGTGGCGCGAAACTTCCGCGACAAGGCGCGCATGAAGACCGTCTTCGAGGCGAACGGCGTGCCCTGCGCGGGGCACCGCCTCGCCCGCTCCGCCGTTGAGGCGCGATCCGCCGCCGGCGCGCTCGGCTACCCCCTGGTCGCCAAACCACCCGCCGGAGCCGGCGCTCGATCAACCTTCCGGCTCGACGGTGACGCGCAGCTCGAGGCCTGGCTCAGCGCCGATCCGCCCGGCGAGCACAGTCCGGTGCTCCTGGAGCAGATGGTGGTCGGTGCCGAGCACAGCTTCGACAGCGTCCTGATCGACGGAGAGCTGGTCTGGCACTCGATCTCCCGGTACCTGCCGACCCCACTCGAGGTCCTCGAGAACCCCTGGATCCAGTGGGCGGTGCTCCTGCCCCGTGACATCTCCGGCGCCGAGTTCGATCCCGTCCGCGCCGACGCCGTGCGGGGGCTTCGCGCGCTCGGCCTGAGAACCGGGCTCACCCACATGGAGTGGTTCCGGCGCGCCAACGGACAGATCGCGATCAGCGAGGTGGCCGCACGGCCCCCCGGAGCCCAGTTCACGTCGCTGCTCTCGTACGCGCACGACGTCGACATGTACGCGGCCTGGGCGCACCTCGAGATCTTCGGCGACTTCGCGCCTCCGGAGCGCCGCTATGCGGTCGGCGCGGCGTACCTGCGCGGCCAGGGCAGCGGCGCGGTGGTCGGGATCCACGGCCTCGACGTCCTGCAACGCGAGCTCGGCGACCTGGTCGTCGAGGTCGACCTGCCGCGTCAGGGCCAGCCGTCGTCGGGGACGTACGAGGGCGAGGGGCACGTGGTCCTTCGACACCCCGAGACGTCCGTCGTCGAGGCCGGGTTGCGCCGGGTGGTCGAGATCGCGCGGGTCGAGCTCGGAGAGATGTCATGACCGCGACCGTGCTGATGATCTCCCCCGGCTACCCCGCCGAGATGCCGTTCTTCACTCGCGGCCTCGCGCGAGCCGGAGCGCAGGTGATCGGCGCGGGCGATCAATCCGTCTCGGCGCTTCCCGACATGGCCCGTGACCACCTGGCCGCTTATTGGCAGGTGCCGTCGTTCGCCAACGAGGAAGCGATCGTCCATGAGGTGGTGCAGCGTGCAGCGGGCATCCACATCGATCACGTGGCGTCGCTGTGGGAGCCGACAATGGTGCTCGCGGCGCGCATCCGCGAGGCGCTCGGCATCCAGGGGATGACGGTCGAGCAGACCATTCCGTTCCGCGACAAGGAGCGGATGAAGCAGGTGCTCGACGCTGCGGGAATCCGCACGCCACACCACTACAAGTGCGCCACCGCTGTCGGCGTCCGCGAGGCTGCAGAGCGGATCGGCTATCCGATCATCGTGAAACCGATCGCCGGCGCCGGCTCGGCGAACACGTACCGAGTCGACAGCGCGGTTGTGCTGGAAAGCGTCCTCCCCAAGCTGGTGTGGGTCGACGAGGTGAGCGTCGAGGAGTTCGTCGAGGCGTCCGAGTACACGTACGACACCATCTGCGCCGGTGGTGAGGTGCTCTTCGACAACGTCGCATGGTACCGGCCGCGTCCGCTCATCGCCCGTCAGCTGGAGTGGATCAGCCCGGTGACCCTGGTGGTGCGCGATATCGACAGACCGGAGCTCGCAGGCGGTCGCGCGATGGGTCGGGACGTCCTGCGTGCGCTTGGATTTCGAGATGGGTTCACCCACATGGAATGGTTCCGACGCGACAACGGTGAGGTTGTCTTCGGAGAGATCGGCGCGCGGCCGCCCGGCGCCCGCACCGTCGACGTGATGAACTTCGCGAACGACCTCGACCTGTTTCAGCAGTGGGCCGAGGCGCTCATCCACGGCCGCCTGTCGGAGCCGATCGAGCGTCGCTACAACGCCGCATCCATCTTCAAGCGCGCGCAGGGACAGGGACGCATCACGCACATCGAGGGGCTGTCGCGCCTCCTGTCCGACTACGCCGAATGGGTGTGCGCGATCGACCTCCTCCCCATCGGAGCGCCGCGGCGAGACTGGCTGATGACGCTGATCTCCGACGGGATGATCATCGTCAGGCACCCGGACCTGGATGGGTGCATCGAGATCGCGGATCGGTTCGCGACCGAGCTGCAGCTCTACGCGTACTGACCACGCAGGTCAGTCGACGGCGGCGACCGGCTTTCCCAACGCCTGGAGGACGGCTGCGCGAGGCGCCGGCGTGTCGGCGTGCAACTCCGCGATGAGGCTGTCGACGACATCGGCGAGCGACCCACCGGCCTCGACGACCTCGCGCTGACGGATGTAGCTCGATCCACGCTCCATGATGTCGAGAGTGCCTCGCAGCTCGGCGGTGCAGTTGAGACGCGTCGCGACCGGCGTGAGGTCCTCGACGAGCTCGCGGATCGCCTGGCGCAGCGGCACGGTCTTGCCTCCCTCGTCGACGATGATCGAGGCGTCGAGACCGTGCCGGGCCGCACGCCACTTGTTCTCGCGAACCAGCCACGCGCGCGGCGTGGGCAGCGTGTAGCCGCGATCGATCATCACGTCGAACTGGTGCACGAGACACTGGCTCAGTGCGGCGACGACACCCACCTCGCGCAGGGTGGGGATCCCGTCGCACACGCGGATCTCAACCGTGCCGAAGCTCGGATGCGGGCGGATGTCCCACCACACCTCGCGGATCGTCTTGATGGTCTGCGATGAGATGAGCGTGTCCATCACCTGCTCGAACTGCGGCCAGCCGCTCAGCAGCCAGGGTGGCCCGGCCGTGGGCAGACCCTCGAAAACCTTGGAGCGCCAGGACGCCATCCCGGTGTCGTGACCCATCCAGTACGGGCTGGATGCCGACAGAGCGAGGAAGTGCGGGATGTACGCGGAGAGCGCGTTGACCATCGCGATCGCCTTCTCGCCACTGCGGACTCCGACGTGCACGTGGATGCCGAAGATCTGCATCTGCTTCGCGGGCCACTGCATGTCGTGGACCAGGCGCAGGTAGCGGGGATCGGGACTGATCTCCTGCCTCGCCGGGTCACTGAACGGGTGCGTGCCCGAGCAGATCAACTCGAGGTTGCGCGGCTCGGTGTGCCCACGCAGCTCGGCCATCGTCGCGGCGAGATCCGCCTTGACATCCGCCGCGGTCTCACAGATGCCGGTGATGATCTCGACCGTCGACTGGAGCAACTCCTTCTTGGCCTTGGGGTGACCGGCGTCGCCGTGGGCGGCGTTCATCTCCCCGAGGATCTCGTGAGCGCCGCTCACCAGCTCGCGGGTGTCGCGGTTGATGAGCTCCAGCTCCATCTCCACACCGACGGTCGGCCTGGCGCTGGAGACGAACTCGATGTGTGTCATGGGTGATCCACTCTACGCCGCGGCGGCGCGCTGATCGTGAGCCCATGCGCCCAGGAGGCCGCGGAAGTGCGCGATGAACTGCTCGTGCTCGTGCGGTGGGAACGTGTTCCGGACCGTGTCCACGATGATGCGGTCGAAATCCGGGCTCTCCACCCAGGCCACCGACAGCTCGTCGATGTGCGCCAGGTGCCGCTCGCAGAACTCGCGATAGCGGTCGACGTCGAGCTGCTTGTCGGCGAGCTTGCGATACCCGTCGAGCTTCTCCTCGTAGGTGAGGTCGGCCCGGTCGGCGATTGCGAAGTACTGCTCGGTGTCGAGGTCCACGGTCTGCAGCCGGCCGGTGACACAGCAGAACACCACCCACTTCAGCAGGCTGCGAATCGCCCATGGGAAGTAATAGTGGAGGCTCGTCAGCGCCAGGTCCGGTGTCGCGTTCGCGTAGTCGATGGGATAGACGTCGTCACCCCGGACCAGCGTCTCGCAGCTGTTGAGCTCCCATCGGAAGAACGCGTTCACGGTGCGCAGGATGGTGAGCACCTCGTTGCCCGCGCGCGGCGTGAGGAAGTTGTGATCCACCGAATAGCGCTCGTGCATCGGCCTCTCTGGATGGAAATGCAGGACGATCGACTCGGCGCCGATGCCGAGGCTGCGGGCGAACGCGTCGTAGCCGTCCACCGATGCCTGGAGGTGCATGAGCCGCTGCTCCGACTCGTCGTAGGCGCGGTAGAGCGTCTCCGTGTTCTCGACGCGGCTCACGCCGACCCACGCGCCGCCGTCGAACGGCTTCATGTACAACGGCATCCCGACGGCGCGAGCCACCGCCTCGAGGTCGAAGTAGCGCAGGTATCGCTGCGCGGTCCCTGCGAAACGGGGGTTGTCCGGAGGCGTCTTGTTGGGCAGCATCCACGTCTCCGGAACCTTGAGCCCGAGCCGGATCATGGCGCAGTACGCGGCGTGCTTCTCCATCGCCTGGAACGTGAACGGGTTGTTGAGGAGATGGACGTGATCCATGAGCACGACCTTCTTCAACCACTCTCGAGGCATCGGGTACCACCAGCCCAGGCGGTCGATCACCAGCGAATGGCGCGGCTTCATGCGCAGGTCGAAGGGCTCGATGGTGACGCGCTCGGTGCTGAACTGATGCGTCTCACCGCCTTCGCGAATAGCGAGGTCGGCACGCCCCAGCAACGCCTCAAAGGAGGCCGGCCAGTCCTCCTCCACGCCGAGCAACATGCCGATGAGGTGCGATCTGGGCATCGTGGATGGGAGTATTGCAGGCCCTGCGCCGGCCGGTCAGGTCCTCGCGGGGCGGCCGTTCCGGCGCCGTGATGCCTCCGCGGCGTCCGGGGAGCGCTGCTCGAGGGTCGCCTCGATGCGGAGGGTCCGCTCGAACGCCGCCCAGACCGCGTCACTCACCACCGTTCGCAGCCCGCCACGCTCCAGCTGGTACAGCGCCTCGGCCGACGTCCCCCCGGGCGAGGTCACCATGTCGCGCAGCTCCGCGACGTGCTTGCCACTCTGGAGCGCGAACTCCGCACTTCCCTGCATGGTGTCGAGGACGAGCTCCCGGGCGACGTGGCGGGGAAACCCGAGGTGGACCGCCGCGTCGGTCAGCGCCTCGATGAACAGGAAGATGTAGGTCGGCCCGGTGCCGCTCACCGCCGTGGCCATGGCCACCTGACGCTCGTCGTGCACCTCGAACTCGCGCCCGAGGGCGCTCAGCATGGCGCGGGTTCGGGCCTTGCCGACCTCGTCGACACTGCTGGTCGCATACCAGACGGTGACACCGCGCCCGATCTGCGCGGGCGTGTTGGGCATGCAGCGAACCACGGCAGGATGGTCGAGACCCTCACCGAGCGCCGTGGTCGTGGCTCCGGCGATGATGCTGATGACGAGCTGCTCGGGTTGGAGCGACCCGCGCAACTCGGCCATGACACCGCCGAGCATCTGCGGTTTGACGCCGAGGAGGACGACATCGGTGTCCTTGGTGGCTTCGACATTCAGCTCGGCGACATTGACGTGATGGGTGGCCGCCAGGATCGAGCGCCGCGCCACACGCGGATGCGTGCAGATGACATTGCCCGGCTCCACGAGGTCGCGCTCGAGCAGGCCGGCGAGCATCGCCTCGGCCATGACGCCGGTGCCGACGATCCCGACCCGTATGCCCTGGAGGCTTTCCGCACTCATGTGACGGGACACCTTACCGCCAACGATTCTCCGGCCGGTTCGGCGGGGCGTGCCATGATCGAAGCGGATGAGTCAGCTCCCCGCACCCGGCGACCCGCCGCCCGTCTATCGGTGGCTGCCGGACAGCACGATCACCACAGCGGGCGACGGCGCCTCGTGGCTGCCGCCGCCACCCCCCGCGCGCCCCGCCACCCCGCAGCAGCACAGCCCCACCGCGCCCCGTCAGCAACGCAGGCGCCGCGAGGGCGCCGCCGGCGGCATCCTCGCCGGCCTGCTCGCCTTCCTGAAATACGGGTCTGTTTTGGTCAAGTTCGGCACATTCGGGCCGACGCTCATCACCATGGTCGTCGCGATCTGGTTCTACACGCTGTTCTTCGGACCCGCGTTTGCGATCGGCATCGTCGCGCTGATCCTCGTACACGAGCTCGGACATTTCATCGTCGCGCGCTGGATGGGTCTGCCGGCGCGCCTCCCGATCTTCATCGGCCCGCTGGGCGCGGTCACCAGCCTCCGCCGCACGCCCGCTGACGCCGGCATGTCGGGCGTCATCGCGCTTGCCGGCCCGGCGCTCGGCACGGTCGCGGCGCTCCTCTGCTTCCTGCTGGCCGGCGCAGCCAACCCCGGGTACTTCCGCTACCTGCTGCTCGCGCTCGCGTACTTCGGCTGCTTCCTCAACCTCATCAACCTGATCCCGGTCGGCTTTCTCGACGGCGCCAAGGTGGCGGACGCGATTCCCAAGTGGATGAACGTGCTCGGCCTGCTCGTCGTCGCGGGCGTGGTGCTGCTCTTCGGCAACCCCATCGGCCTGATCTTTCTCGTTCTCGGAATCTTCCACACGATCGGCAGATTCCGCAGGAGCACCCCGGCTGCGGATGTCGCGCAGGCCGCCGCCTCCCGGCGCCTCGGCCTCGGCGCAGCATACGTCGGGATCCTCCTGGTCGCCGCCGCCGGCATGTCCATCGCCAACACCGCGATCGTCAACAGCAACTCGGTCCCCGGGGTCAACCAGAGCACCGGCACGACCGTTCTCTAGGGTGCCGGAGTCGCCGCCGCGGGTGCCTCGCACAGCGGGTACGGGAAGGACACCGAGCTGTACAGCGCGGCGAACACATCGAGCTGGCTGCTGTTCTCATAGTTGAAGCCCATCAGCATCGCGTGCGCGGAATCGATCGCGAATCGCACCTCGGCGTAGAGCGGCAGCCGCGGGACGGGCAGCGGCACCGGAGTCGGCGCGGTCGACGACGCCTCCTTCGCGTAGTAGCTCAGCGTCCCCGTGTAGCCGCAGACCACAATCGGGCTTGAGCTGGTCTGCGCGTATCCGGACAGCCCCGCCGGCCCGAACGCCTTGAGGCTGCTCGCGATCTCGAGCACGCCGCTCGCCGTGGCTCCCGCCTGGGGAACGAAGAGGGTTCCGAACGACTCCTGCTGGAACCCCCACGTCTGCGGGTAGAGGGCGGTGACCCCGTCCGCCTCGGCGTACGAGTTGAAGGTCCCCGCGGCCGTGAGCGCCGGGTCGGCGACGACCCACCCGGTGAGCGTCCTTCCCTGCACGTGGAACCAACCCCCGCCGCCGCTCTGGTACGCGAGCACCGTGAAGGTCCTTCCCTGTGAGAAGCCGCCCACCACGTTCGAGGAAGCGAGCACCGGCACCGAGTGCACTCGCAGCCCGAGCGGGCTGAGGACCGTCCGAGTGGTACCGACGATCTGGGGAGTCGGGCTCGGTGTCGGGCTTGTCAGGGCGGAGGCTGTGACCGTCGGGGTCCGCGATGGATGCGATGCCGAGCCGCCACAGGCGGCGAGCAGCAGCGCTCCACCCGCCGCGATCGCCACGGCGATCGTCCCCGGCCGGACGGCTCGGGTCAGGCCGCGAGCACGTGCAGGCATCCCGCCACCGAAGCGGCGATGGCTCGAAGGTCATAGCCGCCTTCGAGAAGCCACAGGGATCGGCCCTCGCAGTGCGCGTCGGCGAGGGTTCGGACTCGCTCGGCGATCGCCGAGTAGGTCTCGTCCTCGAGGCGCAACTCAGCGAGCGGATCGTCGCGATGCGCGTCGAACCCCGCGCTGACAACCACGAAGTCGGGATCGAACGTCGCGACCTCGGGGAGCACCACGGAGTCGAACAGTTCGAGCCAGCGGTCGCCGCCGGTTCCAGGTGGCACCGGCACGTTCACGGTCGTCCCCGACGCGCCCGGATCGCCGCGATCCGAGGCGTGCCCGGTGCCCGGGTACCACGGGAATTGATGCAGCGAGGCGTACAGCACCGACGCGTCGGCATAGAAGATGTCCTGCGTGCCATTGCCGTGATGCACGTCGATGTCGATGATCGCCACCCGGGCCGCCCCCGCCGCCTGCGCCGTGCGAACCGCAATCGCGGCGTTGTTGAACAGGCAGAACCCCATCGGGAGGTTCACCGTCGCGTGGTGTCCGGGCGGGCGGATCACCGCGAATGCGGACCGAGCCTCGCCCTGCATCACCGCCTCTGCCGCTCGCGACGCGCATGCCGCCGCGTTCAGGGCCACGACATACGAATCCTCGGTGCAGTAGGTGTCCGGATCGAACCAGCCACCACCCTTCACCGCCAGGCCCTCGACGCGCCGCACCTCGTCGTCGGAGTGGACGATCCGGGCGAGCGCGCGACGTCCGTTCGGAGCCTCCAGCCACGGGAGCGCGGCGAGCTCGGCATCAGCCGCGATGCCGTCGAGGATCGCGACCACTCGGTCAGGGCGTTCCGGATGCCCGGGGCTCGCGTGCGCGGCCTGATCGTCGTTGCGAATGAGCGCGAGCGGGACGGTCACACCCGCGCAACCGCCGCGCGGACCTCCTCGATACGCTCGTGGAAGCCTCGCGCCGCCGCGGCCGCCCCCTCCGGCGCCGCCGCGATCCCCCTGCTCACCGAGACGACCGCCCCTCGGGCACGCCGATCGAGGCCGGCGCGGACGGAATCCTCGAGCGCACCACCCTGCGCGCCGACGCCGGGAAGCAGGAGCGGCGCGTCAGGGGCGGCTCCGCGGATCGCAGCCACGGCCTCCGGACTGGTGGCTCCCACGACGAAGCCGACCGCACCACCCGGGTCCCAGCTGAGCCCGAGCTCCACGATGCGGGCGCTCACCCGCATGCCCGATTCGAGACGCGCATCGAGCAGGTCGGCCGCTCCGGGATTGCTGCTCCGCGCGACCAGGAAGGCGCCGCGATCCTCCCGCTGCAGGAACGGCCGCACCGAATCGCTGCCCAGCAACGGGTTGACGGTCACGCAGTCGGCGCCGAGCACATCGAAGAGAGCGCGCGCGTACGCCTGCGCGGTGTTGCCCATGTCACCACGTTTGGCGTCGAGGATGAGGATGCGATCGTGAGGGATCCGAGCCCGCAGGCGCTCGAGGATCGCGTACCCGGCGGAGCCGAGCTGCTCAAAGAACGCGAGGTTCGGCTTGAAGGCGCAGACATGGTCGATGGTGGCGTCGACGAGCTCGAGGCAGCGATGCTCGGCATCCGCGGCGCTCGCGAAGCCGTCGGGGTCGAGACCGCAGCACAGCAGCGAGCCGGAGGCTTCGACGCACGCGTCCAGGCGTGCGGCGAATGTCACAGCGTTACCAGACCTCGCGCGACGTGCTCGGCTGGATCGCGCCCTGGTCGGCGCGCGGCGAGTACGGCATCTCGATGCGGTCCTTGTACTTCGACGCGCAGCTCGGACAGACGCGAGCCAGCTTGCCGTCGAGGATCACCGCTGCGAGACGGAAGATCGGTGTCTCCTCTCCGTCGCAGTCGCACCGGGCTGTCACCGCCATGAGTACTGCGATATTGCCACGCCGGCGCGCCTAACCGGCAGCCGGCACTGCCGCGGGCGCAGCCGGCAGGGGTGGTGGCACCCGTCGCGACAGGCGGGCGCGCTCGCTGATGTGCCGCACCATCTCGACCGCTTCAGAATCGTCGCGGCAGCGCGCCGATGCCTGCCAGCGGCGGCCGGCGGTGTCGACGTCGACGGTGGCGATGCGGAACGCGCGCTGCAGCGGCCCTGATTTCAGGCGAACGCTCTGCACCTTGACGAGCGGCACGATGATGGTCGAACGCTGCACCCGCCCCGTGCGCGCATACACGTAGCGCTGGCCGAACCAGGCGGCGAGAAAGTGAAACGACAGCGGGGCTTTCCATCGTGCCCGCGAGGGCGGGCCGGCGTCGGGCGGGGGATTCGGGTGGGCGTCGGGCAGCACACGGGCGAGCAGCCACAGCGCCTGGTCGCGTGATGCGATCGGGATGAGCGTCCTGGCGACCTGCTGCGCGTCGCGATCCGACTCGCGCGAGACGCTCTGCCGGGCGACATCGACCTCGAGCCGCGCCCAGCCGAACGCCCGCCAGAAGAGCGGCTCCACGACGCGAACCGCCTGGATGCGGCCGTACGGGATGGTCTCGTGGCGTCGCTGCAGCAGGCCCCGGTCGAGCCGCACGCCGTCGCCGGCCTCGCTGATGGCGAAATCGAAGTCCTCGTTGAAGGCGCGGGCGACGCCCAGAGCGCTGACGACCAGGACGGTGCCGGCGCTGCCCAGCGCCCCGGCACCGAGGACCGGCGCCGCCGCGATCGCCGCCACCGCCGCGATCGCGATGAGGACGGGCGCCAGCACCTGGGACCGCATCAGCAGCGCGGGAAGCAGCAGCCCGTTCTGAACGTGGAGCAGCGGCAGCGCCACAGGCTCCGGAGTGCTCACCTCGAGACCGTGGGCAAGTGCGAGCAACCGTGCCCGAACGACGGGGGCCTGGGCGGCGGTCAGGTAGGCGAGCCGGCCGTGCTCGGCCCCGCGGCCCGCAGAGACGACCCGGACCTCGGCGAGACCGAGGAGCCGGCCTGAAAGCGGCGAGATGACGTCCACAGCCTGGATCCTCGCCAGCGGGATGCGCAGCGACTGGCGGCGGATGAACCCGGTCTCGATCTGCAGGTTGCCGTCGGCGATCCTCCATCGGGTCACCAGCCACGAGACGAAGCCGCCCAGGCCGCCAAGGATGAGAATTCCTGCGTAGATCGCTGCCGAGACCGGAAACCCGTCGTCACGGTGCAATGCGGGCTGTTCGGCGATGGACGGCACCGCGATGACGAGCACCCCGATGACGACCCTGCCGAACCGCACGATCGGTGACAGGGGGTGCAACCGCCGCCACGTCTCGCCCACCCCGAGGGGCATCGCTCCGGAATCCGGGGGCGGCAGCATGCTCATAGGCCGGTGGCCTTGGCCTCCCCCACCAGCGCAAGCCGGTCGCGAAGCGCGTCCGCGTCGGGCCGGATCAGGCCCGGGATGCGCGCGTCGGTCGCTGCGGCGGCGGTGTGGAGCTGCACGGTCGCCAGTCCGAAGGCGCGATCGATCGGCCCGGCGGTGACATCGATGAACTGCATGCGCCCGTAGGGCACGACCGACACGTGCCGGAACATGAGACCCCTCGTTACGATGAGGTCGTCCTCGCGCTCCGCATAGCCCCAGGCTCGGTACCGGCCTCGCTCGACCAGCCAGGCGACGCCCGCGATCAGCGCCACGACCACCGGCAGGAGGTCGGCGGTGCTGACGTGCACGAGCAGCGCGACAACCAGTGTCGCGATGAAGACCGGCCCCCAGAAGATGGCCAGCTCGGTCTGCCGCGCCAGCCAGAATCGAGGCGACAGCCGCTTCAGCTCCCCTGCGCCGATGATCGGTCCGGTCACAACGCTCATGTGATTTCCACGATAGACTGAAGTCAGGAGAACACAGATGGCGTCAGGCAAAGAGCGGCTCGCAGCCCTCTTCCGTCGTCTCGAGCGGCGGCTCGGGATCGATCGCGAAGGCCGCACGGTATGGGTCTGGCTGATGCCCCCGTGCATCGGCATCATCAGCGCGGTGCTGGTGGCGTTCATGCCCGGACTGCCGAACGACGTCGGCTGGGTGTACCGGCTGCCCTTCTCGGTCTTCGCACTGGTGACCATGACGGCGATCGCGTCGATCTACCTGATCACCTTCGACAACGACCACAATCAGCAGGCAGCGGTCGACGACGACCCCGGGCGTGGTGATGAGGGACCCGAGTCGCCACCGATGCCGTCGGGATCCCCGCCGCCGCGCTGGCTCACGACGCTCGAGAAGGTCGAGGACGCGGACGCGGAGGATCACACCGAGGAGCGCCTCCCGCGTGAGCGAATACCGGCGAACGCGACTCGATAGCTAGACCGGGTCGCGGATCGGGAGCACGATCGCCGAAGGATGATCGGGATCGTGCCAGACCTCCTGGTCGGCAACGTGCATGGTCACGGCGGTCGGCAGCGGCTCGCCCCCGCCGAGGTTGCGAGCGAACCTGGGGTGCGCACCGCTCGAGACCTGCACCCGGATGCGATGACCGCGTCGAAAGACGTGGGCAGCCGGCCAGAGCGGGACCTCGAGTGTCGCCACCCCGTCGCGGCCGCGGCGCCACTGCGGTGGGGTGAGGCGCACCAACCCGTCGCAGATGTTCAGCGACGCTCCTGAGGGCTCGACATCGCAGATGCGGACGAAGAAATCGGTGTGCTCGAGGGTCGATCGCACATGCAGGTCCGCTGCGATGGGCCCGACGACCTCCACGTCCCGGACCAGCGGCGCCGTCGTGTAGACGAGCACATCGCCGCGGCGCTCGAGAGCGCGGTTGTCGCGCGGCCCGCCGGACGGGGCCAGCACGGTGCCGCCGACCGACGGAGTCGGGTCTCGCGGGTCGTAGCGGTAGCGATCCGGCGCCGAGGACTCGGGCGTGCGCGTGTGCAGCAGGCCGCCGGGGTGGAGATGCCAGCGCACCCTGCGCGCCGGGGGCGGCCACTCGTCGACCTCGAGCCAGCGCCGAGCGCCGCCGACGAAGAGGCGCACCCGCGAGCGCGCGGCGCCTGCACCGCCGTCGAGAAGGTGCGTGCCGAACCAGTCGAACGCGTCGCGAAGGCTCTCACCGGCGGCGCCGGGGTCGGTGTGCTTCCAGGGACCGACGGTCAGGCGGACTTCGCAGCCGGCGGCTCGGAGCTCGAGGTAGTCGGCGAGCTGCGCGGGCAGGAACATGTCGTACCAGCCGGTGACCATCGTGACCGGAACCGTCAGGGAGCCGAGCCGGCGGTCGTATTCGACCGGCTCCCAGAATGCGTCGTCGTCCATCCGGGCGAGCCAGTCCTGGTAGAAGGGCACGCGCTCGCCGGTCACCGCCATGTCCGCGTCGCCGAGCGGCAGCGTCGAGAAGCCGAGCGCCAGGCGCCGGCGAGCGGCCAGCTGGTCGCGAAGGCGGACGCGACCGCCTCGCCACCGGCGGGCGAGCAGCGCCAGCCAGGTGAGCGTGCTCTCGAGCGAGAACGTTCCGCCGGGATAGGTGAAGGCTCGCACCCGGGCCGAGGAGATGGGCGCCGCCATCGCGCACAGCGTGTCCGGTGGGTCGGTGGCGATCGCCCATTGCACGATCCCGAGGTAGCTCGGACCGAACATGGCCACCTTGCCCGGGAACCACGGCTGGCGCTCCATCCAGGCCAGGGTTGCGCGCCCATCGTGCGCCTCGTACCGGTACGCGTTGAACTCGCCACCGGAACCACCGGTTCCCCGGCAGCTCTGGATGATCACCTGGTAGCCGCGTTCGGCGAACAGCCGGGCTCCGAGCGACCAGATACCCGTGCGCCCATAGGGGCTTCGCATGAGGACGACCGGCTGGGAACCGTGCCCGCGCGCTCGATACCGATCGGCCAGCAGGGTCACGCCGTCCGGCATGACGATCTCGACACCGCGCTGGATCGAGATCCCGCTCGTGAGCGCTGGCGGAAGCCGGGCGAGCATCGCAGCCGCCCGGGTGGCGAGGCTCATCGTTACCAGGCTACGACGGGCAGTTCAGTCGCACTCGGAGACGATGTCGAGCCCGGCGGCGACGGCACCGCTGAACTCGTCGCTCACCACCATCACATCGCGGCCGGCCCGGGCCAGCAGCGAGCCGGCCGCCGACGCGCGGTACCCGGCGGCGCAATGCGCCCAGACCCTGCCGGCGGGGATCTCGTCGATGCGGTCGGGCAGCTCGTGCAGCGGGATGTGCATCGCGTGTGCGAGATGCCCCGCGCGCCACTCGCCGAGAAGGCGCACGTCGACGACAACCTCACCCGGGTCGCCCTCATACGGCTTGAGGCCGGAGAACCCGACCACCGGGTAGCTCCCCGTGGCGACGCCGGTCCAAAGGTCCTCGCCCGCGTCACCGTCGAAGAGCCCGCACGCCACGATCTTCTCGATCCCGATGCGCACCAGCGCGCGGCGAGCGGCGGCGAGGTCGTCCATGGACCGTCCGATCAGGCTCAGCGGGCTCCCCCAGGGAAGCAGCCACCCCAGGTAGGTGGTCAGCGGATCGGAGAGCTCGAACGCGAGCGTCCCAACGAGGTGCCGGGCGGCGAACGCGCGACGCTCGCGCAGGTCGATGACCCACTCCCCCGCCCGCGCGCGCTCGGTCAGCTCGCGAGCATCGCTGAGCGGTGGCAACCCGAGGTCGGGGCCACGCGCGCCCTCGCGGTTGCGCGGCGCGACATACGCGTAGTACCGAGGGAACGCATCCAGCCCGGCCACGAGGCGGGCGACGAACGCGTCCTCGTCCATGAGCAGCGCCGGATTCTCCGCCCGCTGATGGCGGGCGTCGGCGGTGTCGGCCGCGCCGACCGGGAACCCGGCCGAGCAGAGGCTGCCGAATCCGTGGGTCGGCAGGATCGCGGCATCGTCGGGAAGCTCGCCGGAGAGGCGGCGTGCCGAGCGATGCTGCAGGTGGCTGAGGCGGTCCGTGAGCCACGGACCGAGGAGGTCGGTGCGCCCCACCGAGCCGAGCAGCATCGATCCCCCGGTGAATGCGGCGACCGGCCGGTCCTCCTCCTCGAGGACGTAGCTCATGTGCGTCGGCGTGTGCCCGGGGGTGTGGCGGGCGAGCAGCGTCAGGTCGCCGAGTTGCATCCGCTCGCCGTCGGTTATGGCGCGACGCGCATACGCGACCGACTCCCCCGCCGGGATGACCAGCGTCGCCCCGGTGATCCTGCAGAGCTCGGGGCCGCCGGACACGTAGTCGTTGTGGATGTGGGTCTCGAGAACGTGGCTCAGGCGCGCGCCACGGTCGGAGAGCACGGCGAGCACACGATCGATGTCGCGTTGCGGGTCGACCACCACGGCGTCGGTGCCGGAGAAGATGGCGTAGCTCCGGTCCCCGAGCTCAGGCGTCTCGATGGTCGCGATGTCCGCAGGCACCCCCGAACGATCCCACATGCACACGCGAATGGGCCAAGTTGACCGTTCTCCGCAGGTTCTGCCAGTCTTGCCCGACGACCATGCGCCAGCTCACCAGCCTCGACGCGCAATTCCTCGCCCTCGAGACCCCGCGAATCTTCGGTCACGTGACCGGGGTGCTCGTTCTCGATCCCTCAACCGCGCCCGGGGGAAAGCTCGCGCTGACCGACCTCCAGAACCTGATCCTGGAACGTCTCCCGCTGATCCCGATCTTCCGGTGGCGGCTCGCGGAGGTCCCCTTCGGTATCGATCACGCCTACTGGGTCGACGATCCGGATTTCGACATCGACTTCCACGTGCGCGAGCTCGCCCTCGTGCCGCCCGGCTCGATCGCCCAGCTCGAGGAGCAGGTGGCGCGGATCTTCTCGCGTCCGCTGGATCGAAGCCGCCCGCTGTGGGAGATCTACCTCATCCACGGCCTCGCGCATGGACGCGTGGCGCTGATGACCAAGGTGCACCACGCCGTCATCGACGGGCTGTCGGGCGCGGAGATCCTCGGATCACTGCTCGATCTGACGCCGGAGGGGCGTCCTGGCCCCGATGCACCCGCTGCGCATGACGGCGGCGCCCACCGCATGCCGACACAGCTCGAGATGCTGGCACGTGGCCTGATGGGCGTCCCCCAGTACCCACTGCGGCTGCTGCGGTCGGTCCCGGCCGCTTTGCCGCATTTCGAAGAGGTCGGCATCTTCAGCATCCTTCCCGGCGCGAGCCTGGTGGGCGCCGCAGGGCGGCGGCTGCAGGCGGCATTGCTGCGCAGCCCGATCGTCAGCGGGCGCAAGCTCCCCACTCCCCCGCACACATCGTTCAACGGACGGATCTCCGCGCACCGCCGTATCGCCTTCGGCCGGCTCCCGCTTGATGCCGTCAAAGATGTCAAGAACATGTACGGCGTCACCGTCAACGACGTCGTCGTGTCGATGTGCGCGGGCGCGGTGCGCCGCTGGTTGCACAAGCACGGCGAGCTGGGCAAGGAGCCGCTCATCGCGCAGATCCCGGTCTCGGTGCGCAGCCCAGAGCAGCAGGGCACGTACGGCAACCGCATCCTGCTCATGGGCGTGGAGCTGCACACCGAGATCGCCGACCCCGTCGACCGGCTGCGGGCGACCCACGAGTCGCTCGCCGAGATGAAGGAGCGTCATCAGGCAC
>DAIQQM010000031.1:0-23668 GCA_036786805.1 Candidatus Dormiibacterota bacterium
GAGCTCGAGGAGGAGCGGCTGGAGATCCTGGCCGCGCAGCGTGACCGAGCGGCCTTCGCGCCGCTCTACGAGCGCTACGTGGACCAGATCCACGCCTACGTCTACACACTCACGCATGACATGGAGCAGGCCGACGACGTGACCGCAGCGACCTTTGCCAAGGCGATGGAGGAGCTCCCCCGGTTCGAGTGGCGGGGTGTTCCGTACTCTGCGTGGCTCTATCGCGTCGCGGGCAACCTGGTTTCGAGGGAGCGCCGCCGCCCGGGGTGGATCGAGCTCGAGCCGCGCATGCTCCCGGATGCCGGGGCGGACCCGGCGCTCCACGCGGAGGAGAACGATCGCGCCGGCGAGGTGCGCGCGGCGGTCGCGGGCTTGCCCCATGATCAGCGCCAGGCGATCGTCCTGCGCTTCGGCGCCGAACTGCGAAATCGGGAGATCGCCGAGATCATGGGACGGAGCGAGGGCGCGGTGAAGCTGCTCACCTTCCGGGCGCTCACGGCGCTCAGGCGCGGGCTCGGGGCACCGATGCCGGCCGAGCGCCTCTCGAGGTCGGGATCGTGAACGTCGAGGATCGCCTCGACGCCGCGCTGGACGGTGACGTCGTCTCCCTGGCCGCGTCGCCGGCGGTCGCGGCGCTGGTCGACACCGGCGACGAGGTCTCGGGAGCGTTCGACGCCCGGACGCTCGACCCCGCCAGACGAGCTCAGATCTACGCGGCCGCCCTGGCGATCGCCGACGCCTCCGGCTTCGAAGTCCGCCTCCGCGTCCTCGGACTCGACCGCCGCGTGCAGGCGATCGCCGGGGGTGCTGTGGTCACGCTCGCCGCCGCCGCCGCCGTCGGCGTGGCCATCGCCCGAGGCCGGCGGCACCACCCTGCCGCCCTCGGCGCCTGAGCCTGGGCATGGATCCGGAGCTCGAGATGCCGGAGGCGGAGCGCGAGCGCATCCGTCAGCGCGACCGCAAGCGCGAGCGTCGCATGGTGGTCGACAACGCCGGGATCAAGCGGGTGCTCCCCGCCGTCGCCGAGAAGCGCCGGAAGGCCCTGCGCCCCCCCGAGGATCAGCTGAGCTGACCGCTCAACACCTCGGTGTTGGAGGGTGTCGGGCTGCCTCCCACAGGCTCGACGGTCGCAGCGACGCTCTTGTACGCGGCCATGTTCCCCTGCATGACCGCCGTCCACGGTCCGCCGTTCAAGCCCGCGGTGAGGAACGCGACCCCTTTCGGCGAGCCGTGCGGCGGGATGAGCCAGACCTCGTAGACCTCGGACGCGGGCAGCGGCTCGAGCCCCTTCACGGTCAGCACACCCTGGGTCCGGCTGCTGTCGACGAGGAGCGTCCCCGTGGCAGTCGTCCCCGAGACCGTGTAGGTGGCCGGCGCCGTCTGAGTGCTCCTGCCGGTGACGCCCCAGATCGCGAACGCGATTGCTGCGACGACCGCGACGGCCCCGACGACTGTGAACCCGCGGCCTGCGGGGATGGCGTCGAAAAGGCGTCGCCACCACGGCGATCTCGCGGACTCGGTCGCCTCGGCATACACCTGGGCCATCAGCCGGCGGCGGAGGCGTGGCGGCGGCGGCACCAGCTCGAGCGCGGCGGGAAGCAACGAGGCGAGGTTGGCATACTCGCCCGCCGCCTGCCGGCAGCTCTCGCAGGTCGCGACGTGACGCTCCATGGCAGCGCGATCGGACGCCTCGAGCGCGCCGACAGCCTCGAGCGCGAGAAGGTCGGTGACTTCTTCGCAGCTCATCGGGTCTGCCATGGTGCCTCCATGCGATCGCCGAGGCTGGCGCGCAGCTTGTCGAGGGCGATCCGGACGCGGCCCTTGACGGTGCCGAGCGGCACCTCCATCGTCGTGGCGATCTCGGACTGCGAATAGCCGCCGTAGTAGGCGAGCTCGATCGTCTGGCGCTGCTCGGCGGGGAGCTCGGCGAGCGCCTTGCGCACCTCCTCGCCGCTGAGCTCGATGGCGACGGCGGCCCAGGGATCGGACACGATCGGCTCGACCGACTCGCCCTCGATGGGTGTGTCGAGCCGGGTCCGGTGCCTGTCGCCGCGCAGGCGGTCGATCGCCCGGTTGCGCACGATCGTGCAGATCCACGAGCGGAGCGACCCGCGGCCGGCCTGAAACGTGGACCCGCGCCGCCAAACCGCCAGGAACGACTCCTGCACCACGTCCTCGGCGGCGCCGCGGTCGCTCAGGATGCGCAGAGCAACGGTGTGGGCGAGGCCGCCGTATCGGTCGTACAAAGCTTCGATCCCCTCGGGCGAGTGGGCAGAGATCGAGCGGACAATGTCGTCGTCACTCAGGTGCACTCTCATGCTCCGACACCGGCTCGGGGGTTGCGCACCTGTTGGTACGGACCGGCCGGGGCGCTCGGATCACGCGGGGACCCGCCCAGCCGGTGCGGGGCCATGCCGGTGCTCCTATGAGACTTTGACGCGACCGCCGCGAACCCGAGCAGCGGTCGACTGGAGGAGGACCGGTTCGTCGGGCTGATGGACGACCATCGCGGCTGCCGGCGGACGCAGGCTGGTGGCCGCTGGGCCCTCGAAGACGACCTTCACCGCACCGGCGGCCGTGCCGGCCTGGGCAATCGCCAGTGCCGCGGTGTACTCGTCCAGCGGGAACCGATGGGTCACCACGCCGTCGACCGGGAAGCTCGAGTCACTGAGCCACTCACGGATCGTGCCGAACGTGCGCTTGCCGTCCGGCTCGCGGCCGTATGATGCCGCGCCGCGCACGGTGAGCTCGCGGGCCCAGATGAGCGACCATTCGATCTCATGGCGGCCCGAGCGGCCGCAGAGCACGAGCGTGCCCCCGGCGCGGAGGAGGCGCACCGCGAGATCGATGCTCAGCGCCGAGGCTCGGCAGTCGAACACGACGTCGACGCCGCCGTCGAGGACCGGGAGGCCACCGCCGGCGGGCCGCATGATGCGGGCCTCCATGTGCTCGGCGGTCTTCTGGAGCATCTGCTCGGACGAGCCGTGCCAGACGCGGTTCGCGCCGATGGACCGGATGGCCATGAACGCCGCGTTGGGATCACCGTTGAGCGGCGCGTTCTCGCGGTGCCGCCGGCCCAGACGGGGGCGGGCGGGGTTGCGCGCGTCGTGGAGCACGATGATGTCGAGGTCGGGGTGCAGGCGCCGGAGGGTCGCGACGATGAGCCGGCTCAGAGCGCCCGATCCGATCACGACCGCGGTGTCACCGCGGCGGGTCCAGCGGAGCACGGCGTGCAGCGCGGTGGCCGCCGGTTCGGCAAGGACGCCGCGCTGATCGGAGATGCCGTCGGCGGGGACGAGCATGTCCTCGTGGACGAGGAAACCCTCGCTCCAGCCACCGCCCGCCTTCTCGCTCGATCCGACGGCACGTCCCGAGCAGAGAGCCCCGCCACGATCGGCGTTCTCGCAGAGGTGGGTGTCACCCGCCCGGCAGCGGCGGCACTCCGCCAGGCCCTTGTGCGCGCAGCGGAGGGTCGGTTCCACCAGGACCCGATCGCCCTCGTGAGCCCATCGCGTCGAAGAAGCCCGCTCCACGACGCCCACGACCTCATGGCCGGGAATGAAGGTTCCGGCCGAGGTGTATGCAGTGAGCACGTTGGGCGCCGGGTCGCGGTGCACGAGTGCGAGGTCGGTGCTGCAGATGCCCGCAAGCGCGGGGCGGATCAGCACCCAGCCGGGACCCGGGGG
The DNA here is from genome assembly GCA_036786805.1 of Candidatus Dormiibacterota bacterium. Lineage (GTDB taxonomy): Bacteria > Chloroflexota > Dormibacteria > Aeolococcales > Aeolococcaceae > Palsa-851. Next base: position 3,687 of record DAIQQM010000031.1, read on the forward strand.
TACCGGGGTTCGGACGTCGCGCACCTCGACGGGGATCGAGGAGCCCTGCTGGGCGTGCCTGCGCCGGCCACGGCCCCGACGGCCGGAGCCGGGGTCGATGAGGGTCGGATCGACGACTAGCGCCCGCATCGGGCGTGCCCAAGGGTGGAATGGCCGCGAACCAGCGCGGCAAGGGTCTCTCTCATCGCCTCAACTTGTGAGGATACCGTTGCTCACCCTTGCGGTGCAGCATTGACAATGGGTCTGATGACCGATCAGCCACCGCCTCCCAGCCCGCCTCCGGTCGGCGTGACCACTCCGCAGCCGGGTTGGGGGCCGCCCCCGGCGGGCTGGGGATCACCGCCGCCTGGCTGGGGGTCACCGCCTCCGGGCTGGGGCTCGCCGCCACCGGGGTGGGGGCCGCCGCCCGGGTCGTGGGGCCCACCTCAGCCGGGGTGGAACCCCGGGTTCATGCCGTCCCAGGTGGGGTCCGGGCGCTTCCGGTCCATGTCGGTCGGCGAGTGGCTCGATGCCACGTTCACCCTGTACCGGCGCAACTTCGCGCTGATCGCCTCGATCAGCGCCGTGGTCCAGATCCCCTACGCGCTGCTCACGTGGCTGCTCTTCGAGCTGACCGGGGTGGCGACGTTCGTGCGCTCCCCGTTCTCGTCACTCAACACGCAGCCGGTCACGGCGGCCCAGGCCCAGCAACTGCTCAACTCGTACCTCGGCGTACTCGCGGTCACGATCGGGCTGGTGCTGGTCAGCGCTCTGGTCATCGTCCCGCTCGGCGAGGCGGCGACCACGCGCGCGGTGAGCGATCGCTATCTCGACCGCAAGACCACGCTTCGCTCGGCCTACCGGGCCGCCTGGAGCCGCCTCGGGGCGCTGATCACCATGATCCTCATCCTCTTCGGCGCCTATGTCGGGTCCATCGCCGTCGTGATCGCGATCGCCGCCGTGCTCGGCGCCGCCGGTGCGGGGGGCCTCGGCGCACTGATCCTGCTGCTGGCGCTGCTCGCGCTCATCCCGGTGCTGGTCGCTGTCTACGTGCGCACCGTCGTGGCCGTTCCCGCGATCGTGCTCGAGCGCGTCTCCGGCTGGCACGGCCTGCAGCGAAGCTGGCGCCTGATCAGCGGCCGCTTCTGGCCGACATTCGGGCGGGTCCTCCTGCTCGGGCTGATCACCTCGATCATCTCGTCGGTGGTCGCGGCCGTCTTCGAGCTTCCCGGATCCGCCATCGATCCCGGCAACACCTTTGTCTTCGACCAGGTTGCGAGCGCGGTCGCCGCCGTGTTCGTCGGCCCGATCACGTACATCGGGGTGACGCTCCTCTACTACGACATCCGCATCCGCAAGGAAGGCTTCGATATCGAGATGCTCGCGCGGTCACTGTGAGGCGACTGCTCCTCACGGTTGTCACCGTCGCCGTGGTGACCGCCGGCATCTCGGTGGCGGCGTCACCCGCGCGTGCCGCCGGGTCGTGCGTGACACTCGAATACCTTGCGCTGCTCGGTCGCGCCGACCACGCGTTGACGGTGGTTCCCGCTCAGCCGGTCGCGGCCCTCAGCGCCGTCACCGACGCCGAGAACCTCGTCCCCTCATCAAGCTCCGAGCTCGCCCCGGTCATCGCCGGGCTCGGCCTCTCCACTCCCGACATCACCGGCATCCGGCAGCGGGTCGACCGCATCGTGACCACGCTCGCGCTCCCACCCGGCTCCGCATGCAACGTCGACTCGCAGGCGTCCGAGAACGCCCTCCACCACGTGTACGCCTCCCCCGTTTTTGCCGGTCTCGACCAGAACCAACCGGAGTCGATATTCGAGCGCATCGGCGCGGCGATCAACTGGGTCCTCACGCATCTCTTCGGACTGCTCGGCAGCGGCGGCTCGATCCTCCTCGGGCTGCTCGTGCTCGGCGCCATCAGCGCGTTCGTCGTCTACAGGCTGCGCGGCGTGGTCGGCGGGCGGCGCGCGCTCGGTCCCGAGGAGCCCGCGACCGTCGGTGACGACCCCGAGCGCGAGTGGCAGCTCGCGCTGGCGGCCGCGCAGCGCGGCGATCATCGCGAGGCGATCCGCCGCGCGTTCCGCTCGGCGCTGCTCGAGGTTGCGGATCGCCGCGCCCATCTCGACCGCGCCTGGACGACGCGCGAGCTGCTCGCGACCCTCTCGGTGGACGCGGACCTCCTCGCGGTCGTCGCGCCCGCGGCGGCGTCGTTCGATCGAGCCTGGTACGGCGACGCCGAGGTCAGTGCCGTGGACTGGGAGGTCGCGCGGGCGCGATGCGAGGCGGTGCGCCGGGTCGCTCGCCGCGCCGCGCGGACGCCGGCGCCGTGAGCAGACCGCCGCTCTCGGCCATGCTCACGCTGATCGTCTCGCTGAGCATCCTCGCCGTGATCGCCATCACCACCGCGATCCCTCCGAACGACCAACTCAACCCGTCGTCGCGATCCGCAGGCTCGCTGGGCACGCTGGCCATGTACACGTGGTTCTCGAACCTGGGTCTCGATGTCGGCCGGATCACCGGCAGCTTCGATCTGACCGGGAGCGATGTGGTCTTCTGCTACGACCCGACGGTCGCGCTGAGCAGGACCGACGTCGGCGCCGTCATGGCGTTTCTGCGCTCGGGTGGCGACTTCGTCCTCGTGGTCACTCCCGGCAGCCTTGCCGCGGCGGCTCCGCTGCTCGGCACGCTGCAGGTCGATCCGTCCGCGTCGCAGGGAAGTGGTGTCGCAACGGTCGCGCAGCCGTTCGACAGCACCGATCGCGTCCAGTCGGTCCCGGTGAGCGGCGGGCTGACGTTCTCCAACCAGCCACCGCTCGTCCCCGCCCTGGTCGAGCAGGACGAGGTGGTCGCCGGGATCATCCGGGTCGGGAGTGGCGTCGCGTACGTCCTCGGCGACACGGGGCCGCTCTCCAACGACGGCCTGCGGCGTGGCGATTCGTCGTACCTCGCGCTGAGCCTGTTGCAACGCGCGCGCGGCGGCCGGGTGAGGTTTGACGAGTATCACCATGGTGAGGGGACGCAGACGAGCGGCGTGGGCGCGATCTTCGACGGACCCATCGGACTCGCGACGCTCCTGGTCGGGCTGGTGGTGCTGCTGGCGATCGCGTTGAACGGACGCCGGCTCGGCAAGCCGGTGCACGGCGGCGCCGATGCGGCGGTGCCGAGCGCGACCGCATACGTCACCGCGATGGGGCACCTGTTCGCGCGCAGCCGGCAGCGCGGACCCATCGCCGCGCGCTATGCGGACGAGCTCAAGCGAAGAATCGGTGCGGCCACCGGCGTGGACCGGCACCTCGACGACACGGCGTTCTGTGGCGCCGTCGCGCTGACGAATCCTCATGCGGCGCCCGCCCTTACGGCGCTGCTCGCCCACGCTCGAGCCCTCGCCGCCGGACGGCCCGAGGAGAGCGAGCTGTTGCGGCTCGCGCGCGACGTCGACGCTTGCGAGCGTCAGTGGACCGGTGCGCCGGTTGGATGATTCCGTGAGCGGGCAGGGCACAATGCCTCCCGTGACCACCCAGAGCGACGCGGCGGCGCTGCGCGCGGCACTGCATCAAGCCGTCGGTCGCGCGGTCGTCGGCCAGCTGCAGGTCATCGACGGCCTGTATATCGCGGTGCTCTGTGGCGGCCACGTGCTCCTCGAAGGGGTGCCCGGCACCGCGAAGACGCTCATGGCGCGAACGCTCGCCGCGACGCTCGCCGCGAGCTTCACGCGGATCCAGTTCACGCCCGATCTCCTGCCGTCCGACATCATCGGAACGAGCGTCTACCGCCCGGACTCCGGGACGTTCGAGTTCCGCCAAGGGCCGATCTTCACCGACACGCTCCTCGCCGATGAGATCAATCGCGCGCCGGCGAAGACTCAGTCGGCGCTGCTCGAGGCCATGGAGGAACGCCAGGTCACGTCAGACGGTGTGAGCCGGTCGCTGGGGGACCGCTTTCTCGTCGTGGCGACCCAGAACCCCGTGGAATATGAGGGGACGTACCCGCTGCCGGAGGCGCAGCTCGACCGCTTCTTCTTCAAGCTCGAGGTGAACGTTCCCGAGCCGGCGACCGAGATGGTGATGCTGCGCCGCGTCGACGGCGGGTTCAACCCCCACGACCTCACCGCGGCCGGGGTCACCGCGGTCATCGACGCCGCGGCGCTGGCGAAGGTGCGCGCTGAGGTGGCGGCGGTACGCGTGTCCGACGAGGTGCTCGGCTACATCTCCGCGATCGTGACCGCGACGCGAACCAGTCCCGATCTCTCGCTCGGAGCCAGCCCGCGCGGATCGATCGCCCTGCTCCTCGCGGGCAAGGCGATGGCGGCCATCCAGGGTCGCGACTACGTCGTCCCGGACGACGTCAAGGACGTGTGCATCCCGGCGCTGCGGCACCGGATGATCCGCCGCCCCGAGGCCGAGATCCAGGGTGTGTCAGAGGTCGCTGCCGTCCAGCGCGCGGTGGGCAGGGTGCCGGTACCCCGGTGACGGCGCCGCGATGACGTGGCGTGGCGCCGGTCTTCTCCTGGTGCCGGTCGCCGTCATCGCAATCGGGGCGGCCGTTTCTGGACTGTTCATCGCCGGGCTCGCGCTCCTCGCGGCCGCCGCCGCGGCGATCGCCGCCGACTCGCGGCGGGCTCCGGGCAGGTCGGTCCTGCGCGCCGAGCGTGTCTGCGACGACCTCCTCTCGGTGGGCGTCGCCAACCGGGTGGCGCTGTCCATCAGCGCCCGGTCCGCCGGTGCGGCGGCGATCGTGCACGAACGGGTGCCCCCCGGCATGCACCCGTCGCAAACGCGGTGGGATGTGCACCTCCCCGCGACCGTCGAGTACACCGTCACCCCGGTGGCTCGCGGTGACGTCGTCCTCGGCCCCGCGGTCATTCGCGTGATCGGTCCGTGGGGACTCGGCTGGCGCCAGACCACCGTCGATTCCCAGCGACCGGTGCGTGTCGATCCCAACCTCGCGGCCATCGACGTGTATGAGGCGCTCGCGCGTCGCGGACAGCTCGCCGAGCTTGGGCTCCGCACCATGCGCCTGCGGACCGAGGGCAGCGAGTTCGACCGGGTGCGCGAGGCGTTTCCCGACGACCCGCTGCGGGCCATCAACTGGCGCGCCACCGCGCGCACCGGGCGTTTGATGGCGACCGAGCTCATCCCCGAACGAGCCCAGCCGCTGGTGATCTGTCTCGATCACGGCCGGCTCATGGGCATCGGCGCGGGTGAGCTCACCAAGCTCGACCACGCGATCAATGCCGCATTGCTGCTCGTGCACGTCGCGCTCCGCAGCGGGGATCGAGCCGGGATGCTCGCGTTCTCCGACACCGTGACCGACACGCTGCCGCCCCGCGCGGGCACCGCCCAGCTGCGCAGGTTCCTCGATGCAACCCGCCCGATCCAGCCCGGTGAGACCGAGGCCGACTACGACGATGCGCTCGCCTTCTACAGCAGGTGGCAGACGCGCCGATCACTCGCGATCATCTTCACCGACGTGCTCGATCCCGAACAGGGCAAGGCGCTGATCCGTCAGTGCGTCCGTCTGCGCCGCCGCCATCTCCCGCTCGTGGTCACCGTCCGCGACCCGGCGCTTGACGATGCGGCAAACGCGGTGCCGCGAACCGGCGACGACGCATACGCCCGCGCCGTTGCCGGCGGCCTCATCGCGGATCGCGAGGACACGCTGCGGCTGCTGCGCAGCTCCGGCGTCGAGACCATCGACGCCGATGCGCGCACCCTGTCCCCGCGGCTGGTGAACCGCTACCTCGACCTCAAGCGGCGAGCGCGCCTGTAGCGCTGGGCGCGCTCGCCGAGAAGATCTATCGACTCGTGCCGGCGAAGTTCCTGCGGGTTGCCGGGTCGAGCAGCATCGCGTAGAGCACGAGCACCTGAAGTGCGATGTACACGACGAGGATGAGATCCCCGGTGCTCGAGTTGACGCGGGCGAAGTCGGTGAGCGCGATGATGATGCTCAGGATGTCGAGCACCACGATGATCCAGCGGGCGACGTTGGAGGGTCGTCCGACGGTGATGCCGAGGATCAGATCCACGATGCCGATGATCAGCGGCACCACGGCGAAGGCGAAGAAGAGCGCGCCCGCTGCGTTGACGAACGCGTTGCCGAACTGGTTGGCGTAGTTGTCGTAGCCCGGGATGTTGTGCAGCGCGGCGTGCCCGGCGGTGAGGATGTAAACGCCGATCGCGACCGAGGCCGCGGCCAGCAGGATGATCAGGATCGCCTTGACGATGATGATGATCTGCGCGATCGTCAGCCAGAAGGTTCGCTTGTGCACCTTGACCACAATCGGTTGCGGCATCGGTTGCGACATGTAGGGCTGTGCCGGCATCTGTCCCGAGTACGCGTTGCCCGGGGAGTAGGGACCCTGCGGCGGCCCGACCGGCGGTGGCCCACCGGGCGGCGCGACGACGGGTGGCTCCGGGGGTAGGCTGCCAGGTGGCTGGGGCGGCAGTGCTGCCACGATTGCTCTCCTCCTCGATTGATGCCGTCTCGTCCAGCGAGTCGGTGGCCGGATTCTAGACTTTGCGGACCACGAAGGTGCTCGCGATCTTGTCGTGCCAGCCCTGCTTTCGCGGGTCGAACGCAGCCCATATGAAGCCGATGTACAGACAGATCCCGCTGATCACGTAGCCGACGAATCGACCGATCGCGCGGCCGATGCCGATGTTCCGTCCGGTTGCCGCGTCCACGACGTGGAGGCCGAGCATGCGCTGGCCGAGCGTCCCGCCGAGCTGGGACCACAGGATGACGAAGTACGCGAGCTCGACGACCAGGCCGATGAGCTCGAAGTAGCCGACGCTGCCGAGGAACGAGCTTTCGCAGGTTGTCGCCAGGTTCCCGGTGATGCCGACGCTGTTCAGACAGTTGGAGTAGTTGGTGATCGCCGATCCCTCGGCGACGAAAAAGAGGATTGCCAGCGGCACGCCGACGATGATGCCGTCAAGGATCACCGCGACGAAGCGGATCCAGAACCCCGCGTATGCGATGCCCGGCGCCGGACCCTGCGGTCCGGTGTAGTACGTCGCCACCGGGTACATGGGCGGCGGGGGCGGCGGATACTGCTGGCCTCCGGGCCATTCTCCAGGCGCCTGAGGCGGGGGAAGCGGCGGGCCGCCTGCGGTCATCGAGGCAGGACAGTAGCAGGCTTGCCGGGTTTGTGACCTTTGCAGCCGAAACGTCACCTCACGCGGTCTCGGGCATCGCCTCCACGGCGGCAATCACGGCGCGCGTCAGCTGCGTCGGTGTTGACGCGCCCGAGGTGACTCCAACGCGGCGAACGCCGCGAAACCACGCCGGGTCGAGGTCGGCGGCAGTGTCGACGAGGTACGCCGGCCGGTGGCCTTTCTCGCGCACCACCTGGACGAGCCGCTGGCTGTTGCTGCTGCGCTCACTGCCGACCACGACCACGCAATCCACATCGTCGGCTGCAAGCACCGCCGCCTCCTGGCGTTCTTGCGTCGCCCGACAGATCTCGTTGTGAACCTCGATGGTTGGGAAGCGCTCCACGAGGCGCTCGATGATCGACTGCGTGTCCCACATGCTGAGCGTCGTCTGGCATGTCACGGCGAGCGGCCGGTCGTCCGGCAGCTCGAGGGCATCCACCTCGTCGATGCTCTCGATCAGGGTTGTGTGTTCGGGTGCGATGCCGAGCACGCCGGCCGGCTCCGGGTGGCCGCGCTTGCCGATGTAGATGACGTGATGGCCGCTCGCCACCAGCTCGCGGACCAGGTCGTGCGTCCGGGTGACATCGCTGCACGTGGCATCCACCAGGTTGAGGCCCCGGGCGCGGGCCGCCTCCACCACGGCGGGCGAGATGCCGTGGGCGGTGAAGATCACGGTCCCCTCGGTCACCTGTTCGAGCGCCTTCATGCGATCGGGCTCCGCCACCAGCGCAACGCCCGACTCCTCGAGCTCGCGGGTGACATGCTCGTTGTGCACGAGGTAGCCGAGCATCGTGACGGGCTCACGGCCCGCGCGCGCAGCGCCTTCTCGTTTCGCGATCCGTATTGCTTCCACCACGCCGTGGCAGTAGCCACGGGGCGTGATCCGAACGACCTCCATCGACTCCAGTCTACGCGGGGGTTTCCGCAGGCCGGTCGAAGCGGAACGATGGCCGCCGTCGCCGGGTGCGCCCGGCGAGCAGCAGCCACGAGTACAGGAGAAGGCCCACGGTGGCGCCGACGGCGAGCTTGGCGCCGTCGGGGAGCGAGCTCGGCGAGACGAATGCCTCGAGCGTGCCCGCGATGACGAGCAGGCTGGCGGCCCCGAGCACGAGCAGCACCGCTCGCACCGCCACGCGTGCCAGTGCCTCCGTGCGGCGAAGGTCGCCGGGGCGAAGGATGGCGTCGCCGAGCATGAGCCCGGTGCCGCCGCTGACCACGATGACACTGAGCTCGAGGACGCCGTGGGGGACGATGAGCGACCAGAACTGGTAGTCGTAGCCCCCCAGATGGACCGCAGCGGCGACGGTGCCGAGCATCCATCCGTTGGACAGGAGCACGAGTGCGGTGGGAATCCCGAGCAACATGCCGCCGGCGAACGAGATCAGGGCCACGCGGATGTTGTTCTGAATGATGAACGCGGCCGCGAACGGGGCATCCTGCACACCGGTGCCGATCTGGCCGCGCGCCATCTCGTCAAACAGTGATGACGGCACCAGCGAAGCGCGCAGGTCGGGGCGCAGGTCCACGGCGACCCATCCCGCGATGAAGCCGATCACCATCAACCCCAGGCTCGCGACCATGTACGGCCACGCCGCCCGGAACGAGCGAGGCAGCGCGGTGGCGAAGAATGGCCCGATCGCTCCGACACGCCAGGGCCGGCCCCGATAGAGAAGCGGATGGGCTCGCGCGCAGAGCGCGTTCAGGTATTCCGTGATCGGCGCGTCGGGATGATCGCGGCGCGCGATCGCCAGATCGCTCGAGGTCTGGCGGAGCAGTAGCCCGAAATGCTCGATGTCGCTCGCGGACTGGTTGCGCAGGCGTCCGCGTTTTGCGGTCTTGATCGCGGATTCGAGCGCCGCCCAGCGTCCCCGGCGCTCGGCGATGAAGGCGTCGATGGTCATGGATGGCGCTGGTCGAGCTGCAGGTAGACGCGTTCGATGAACAGCTCCGGTGGCCAGAGGCGTTCCGGAGCACCGGGCGGCAATCCCAGGCGGTCCAGCAGGCGCCTGGCGATGTCGGCGGCGAGGTCGGCCCGAAGCTTCTGGCTGAGGCCCGGGCGCGACAGGAAGACGCGCAGCGCGTCGTGCTCGAAGCTGCCGATCCGGTCGAGCCCGTCGATGTGCGGCCCCGCGTCCGGGGTCCGAAGGATGATCGGGGGCGGCGATACGGCTGCCGCCAGCGTGACCATCGCGCGGTCGCGAACGACGATGGTGCCGGCGCCGAGGTCGCCGAGGCGGCGTGTCTGGGGCTGAAAGAACATGATCACGATGCCGATCAGCACGACGCCGAAATCCACCACGCGGATGACGTTGCGAACCGCCAGCGCGCCGAAGTCGGCTGCGGAGCCGTCGACGCGGATGACCCGCAGGCCCATGGCGCTCTTGCCGGGGGTCTTGCCGCCGGTCACGGCCTCGGCGACGAAGAAGTAGCCGAAGTAGACGAAACCGGCGAAGAATCCCGCGCCCGCGTCGGCGAAGCCGGCGCCCTCGGAGCTGGTGACGAAGACGTTGGCCAGGGCGCCGTAGAGCAGGACGGCGATCAGCGTGATCGGGATCGCGAGCAGGTTGTCGAGAATCTGTGCCACCAGGCGGCTGCCGAGCCCGGCGACGCTGTAGCCGAGCGTGACGTTGTCCGACGTCTTGACGCTTATCGTGTCGAGCTGACCCGAATCCACGGAATCATGGTCGCACGCTCAACGCAGGCCGCCACCATCGTCGCGGGACGGTGACCGGCGCTCGGTCAGTCGATGACGGCGACCGTCTGGCCCTCCTGGACCACCTCACCCTCGGCCACGAGAATCTCGATCACGATGCCGGAGGTCGGCGTCGTGATGGGAATCTCCATCTTCATCGACTCGAGGATCATGAGCGTGTCGTCCTCATCGACCGTCTGCCCCACCTCGACGACGATCTTCCAGAGGTTGCCCACCAGCTCGGCCTTGACCTCGGTCACGCTGCCCTCCTCATACCGGTGGCACGCCGTGCTTGCGCCAGGCGCGCCGCCGCCGTTTTGTTGCAGCACCTTCGAGTGCATCGATGATCACCCGGCGCGTGTCCGCCGGGTCGATGATGTCGTCGACCATCGCCCATGACGCGGCGATGAACGGGTCGATGGTCTTGCGCACCGCTCCCGCATATTCGGCGCGCGCGGCGGCGGGATCCTCGGCCGCGGCGATCTGCTTCGTGAAGATGATGTCGACTGCGCCCTCGGGGCCCATCACCGAGATCTCCGCGGTGGGCCAGGCGACCAGCGTGTCCGGCTCGTATCCGCGACCGCACATGACGTAGTACCCGGCGCCGTACGCCTTGCGCAGCACGACGGTCACCTTGGGGACGGTCGCCTCGCTGACCGCGAAGAGCATCTTCGCGCCGTGCCGGATGATCCCCTGCTTCTCGACCTCGGTGCCGACGATGAACCCCGGGACATCCTGCAGGAACACCAGGGGGATGTTGAAGGCGTCGCACAGCCAGATGAAGCGCGCTGCTTTGTCGGCGGCGTCGATGTCGAGTGCCCCGCCCTTGATCATCGGCTGGCTGGCGACGACGCCCGCGCTCTGGCCGTTGAAACGCACCAGCGCGGTGATGATGTTCCGAGCGAAGGTCGGCTTCACCTCGAAGACGTGGCCGTCGTCGGCAAGGCGCTTGATCACCTTGCGCATGTCGTACGCGGCGCGCGGGTTCGCCGGCACGACCTTGTCGATGTCCTCGATCCGCCGTGCTCGCGAGTCCGCCGACTGGCGCCGCGGCGGCGTCTCGCCGTTGTTGGACGGGAAGAACGAGAGGTAGTCGCGGACCGCGGCGATGCATGCGGCGTCGTCCTCGACCTCGAGGTCGCCGACGCCGCTGACATAGCAGTGGACCTGGCTGCCGCCCATGGCGTGATCGGTGGTCTCCTCGCCGGTCGCGGCCTTGACGAGGCGGGCGCCACCGAGCGACATGCTGCTCGTCTCCTTGACCATGGGCACGAAATCCGCGAGGCCGGGGATGTAGGCCGTGCCCGCGGCACACGGTCCGAGCATCGCCGCAACCTGGGGCACCACACCGCTCATCTGCACCTGCTCGAAGAAGAGCGCGCCGCTGCCCGCGAAGGTGCTTCCCGCCGCCTCCTGGATGCGTGCGCCCGCGGAATCGAGGAGCCAGATCATCGGGAGCCGGTTGAGCATCGACTTCCCGCGGAGGCGCGCAACCTTCTGCTCGCCGATCATCCCCATCGAACCGGCCATGACCGTGAAGTCATAGGCGGCGCAGTACACCCGGCGGCCGTCGACAAGCCCCTCACCGGTGATCACCCCGTCTGCGGGCGTGCGCTCCGGTTCGGTGATCCCGCCGGTCATCGAATGCTGATGAGCGAGCAGGCCGAACTCGACGAACGTGCCCGGGTCGAAGAGCATGTCGATCCGCTCACGCGCCGTCAGCTTGTGTTTGGCGTGCTGCTGATCGACGCGCTCCGGTCCACCCATCGCGAGGGACCGCGCCCGCCGATCAGCGAGCGCGGCGGTGAGCTCGTCGAGGCCCGGCGTATCCCGAGCTTCGGTCACCCGTCGTCCGAGCCGGTGCTCATCGCTCGTCGAAGGTCAGGCAGCCACGCCGATGATGCGGCCGTCGATCCAGCCGGTCCAGCCGTTGGAGCAGATCACGCGGGCCCATGCGCCGCGGACTTCGGCGATCTGAATCGGCAGCCCGGGGGCGAGGTTGGCGACCACGGGTCCGGACGGGTCCGGGGAGCTCCAGGCGCGGAGGCCCTGCGGGGGAACCGAGTGGCTCGGCGCCCATCCTCCCGCCGCTGCAGGCTGCGGAACCGGCTGCGCCTGCACGGGCTGCGGCTGGTACGCCTGGGCCGGCTGCGGCGTGTATGCGGGCTGCACGGGCTGCGCCTGCACCGGCTGGACGGGCTGCACCGGCTGGGCCGGCTGCGGTGTGAAGCTCGGCGTGGGAAGCGGCTGACCCACGGGCATTCCCGACGGGATCGAGCTGGGCTGTGGGATCGAGCTGGGCTGTGGGATCGAGCTGGGCTGTGGGATCGAGCTGGGCTGCGGGATCGAGCTGGGCTGCGGGATCGAGCTGGGCTGCGGGATCGAGGGTTGCTGGAAGGTGGACGCGGCGGCCACCGGCGCGACATCGGGCACTGCGGTGGAGTCGGGCTCGGCATCCTCGTCGATGGCGTCGGATGCGACGGTCGCCGCTTCCTCGTCGACCTCGGATGCGGTCTCGACACCGCCGATCGCGTCGAGCAGCGTGCTGGTGCGTGCGAGCTCGGCGACCGCTTGCACGAATGTGTGCTTGCTCAACCCGTCGAGGTAGACGTACGTCTGCGCCACCACCGTGGTGTCCGCGCCGGAGCGCTCCACGGCCGCGGTGACCGAGCCGGGGCGCGACGAGACCAGCTGGTTGGCGGCGTCGACGTTGTCGCCGGTCAGGGTGACGCTCCGCCGGATGGTGACCCGATCGGCGCCGTCTGCCTTGAGCACGACCAGGTCGACGGGAGCCGTGCTCAGGGTTCCGGCCTTGAGCCCGAACGAGAAGTCGGTGCCAGGCTCGAAACGGTCGGAGGCGATCTCCAGATCGTCATCGGACGAGCACCAGGTGGTGATGCTCTGCTTGACCTCATCAGGTGTCATGGGTTTGATCTCCTCTCCGCGTCCTCGAAGGCTGCGGCGACTATACGGTGTTCACGATGCGTGAGCCGGGTGCGCCGCGGCCTCGCCCATCGCGAGCAAGCCGTCCAGCACATCACCGATCTTATTGAGAGCGAGCGAAAGATGCCCCTCGTCGGGGAGCAGGTGTTGCTCCGCGCCGGGGATGTGTGCCGCCAGCCAGGCGCCGTGCGCCATCGGCACCATCCGGTCCTCGCCGCCCTGCCAGATCGCGACCGGGGACTGGATGGAGGGCAGATCAAAGCCCCATGGGTTGACGAACGCGATGTCATCGTCCCGCCACCCGGCGATGCCGGCCGAGACTGCGCGGCGAAGGCTCGTTGCCATGTATTCCGCGTATCCCCCGGTCAGCGCAGCCTTGTCGACGTCGCTGACCAGGCCGCCGAGCGATGCCGCAACCGCGTCGGGTTGGACGTCGACCAGGCCGGCGGCTTCGCGTTCGAGGTAGGGCTCGAGCACGTCTCGCCCTTTCATGCTGGCGTCGAACTCCTCGAGATTCTCCGGTCCCATCCCGGTGAGCCAGTCGAGCCCATCGGCCGGCCACGGCGCCACGCCGGCGAGCGTCGCGGTGGCGATGACGCGATCGGAGAGGAGCGCCGCACACGCCAGGGCGTGCGGGCCGCCACCCGATTGACCCGCGCAGAAGAAGGTGCCGATCTTCAAGGCGTCCAGGATCGCCTGGACGTCGGTGGCGACGTCTCCCACCGCGCGGCCCGCCATGACGGACGAACCCGCGTATCCGGGGCGCGAGAACGTCACGAAGCGCAGCCCGCGCTTGGCCAGCTCCGCGACGAGCGGCGGATAGGCCCCCGCGGCGGACGGTGTTCCGCTGTGGAAGAGGAAGCAGCGACCGGTCTCCGGCCCGGCGGAGACGACCTCGAGCTGCCGCCCGTCGGGCGCCTGGACCATCTGCCGGCGTGGATCGGAACTCACGAGCTCATGGTACCGAGCCACCCGCGAGCGTGACGACGGTGACGCGTTTCAAGCCCCCAGGCCGTACGCGGTTTGGTGAGAAGGCTGATAGAGCCCGATTTCCCCGCCACCGGGAACGCGGATCCGCGTCAACCGGCCAAACCGCTCGGTGCTGACGGGTGCCGAGAATTCGACCCCCTTTGCGGTGAGCTCGGCGACTGTGGTGTCGACGTCGTCGCACATGAGGAAGAGCTCGTGGTGCCCGTCCGGGGATCCTTCGCCGGAGGGATGAATCCCGAGCTCCGCCGGAGGGAGTTTGAAGATGAGCCATCCGCCGTGGATGTCCACGTTCGGCATCTCGAGCACGTCGCGGAAGAAGGCCCGAGCCCGGTCGGGATCGTCCGCATAGATGATCGCGTGAGTGGCGGTGATCACTTCGGGTCGCGCCCCGTGAGCCCGAGCAGACGCTGTATCAGCGGTGCGTCAGCCGGGACGGCGATCTCCGCCGGGAAGACGCCGATCGCCCGCCACGATTCCGCGACCGGGCTGAGCTCATCCCACAGGCCCTGCACCAGGTCGTCGGGCAGCGTCGGGTCGATGCCGATGACCTTGGCGATCTCCCACGCGCGGATGCCCCGGAAGCCGTTGATCTGCCAGAGGTACTCGCGCGCCGGGTAGTCGCCGAAGGAGCAGTGGACGGTGCGCTCGAGGTCTTCCACGCTCTCCGCCGCCGCGCACGCCCGATCGACGATGGCCGCGAACGCACCCTTGGGATCGTCGCCGAGCAGATCTCCGCTGAACTTGTCCTTCCCGGCATCGTCCATGGTCAGGCCGGCGAGCATGTCCGGCACCCACGCGTCGTCGTATGCGTGAGCCGCGATGATCGCTCGAAGCTGCGGGACGTTGCCGGCCTCTCCGGCGCGCGCGAACGTCGCCGGCATGGCCATCTCCCACTGGCTGTCCTCGATGTGCTGGACGACGCGGTCCATGGCGCGGTCGGCAAGGATGAAGACGTCGTTCTCGTTCATGGCGGGCTCCTCTTTCTGGACTCACCAAGTGTCGCAGCCGCGCGCTCCCGGGCGACTCCGCCGGCGTGTGCCGTGCGCTGCGAACGGATATCGAATTCCATGCGATCGCACTGTCACGGGCTGATAACGCGTCGGGCGTCCGCGATCGCAGCGGATAGGCTGCCGGAGGTGAGCCGATCTCTCAGGCCTGCCCGGCTGATCGCGGCGATCGCCGCGGCGGTGCTGGTCGCCTACGCGGTCATCTGGACGCAGGTCAGCAGCTTCGAGGTGGGTCGAAGCGACTTCACCGCGTTCTACGTCGGCGGGACGCTGCTCCGCGAGGGTCATACCGGCGACCTCTACAGCCAGGCGGTCCAGGCGCCGCTGCACAGCGCCCTGATCGGACCCGACCGCGAGGGAAACCTCCCATTTGTCAACACCCCGGTTGCGGCCGCACTCGTCCTGCCGGCGACGTTTCTGCCGCTCGACGCCGCATACCGGCTCTGGTCTCTCGTCGAGCTTGCGGTGCTCATCCTCGCGGTGGTGCTCGCCGTGCGGAGCGTGGAGTGGCCGGATGGCACGCCGCGCGCGTGGCAGGTCGCGGCCGGTGCCGCCGCGCTCGCCGGAGTGGGCACGTGGACGATGTTCGTGCAGGCGCAGTGGTCGCCGGTGCTCGCTCTCGGCTTGGTGCTCGCCTACCGGGCCTGGAAGCGGAACCGTCCGGCGACCGGCGCCGCGCTGCTCGTCGTGTCGGCGGGGATCGCCAAACCGCATCTTGCCCTCGGATTGCTGGCCTTCATGATCGGATGGCGCAATCGCCGGGTCCTGTTCGGCGCCGTCGCCGGCGCCGCCGGACTGGTCGTGGCATCGCTCGCCCTGGTGGGACCCGCCGGAGTGGCCGGGTTCGTCGGGATCCTCGCGTCCTCGACAACGCGCTGGGAGCTCGCGACCATGGTCAGCTTCATCGGCGTGGTGGGATCGGTGTTCGGCAATGGTTTGAGCGCGCACCTGATCGGGCTCGTCGCATCGCTGATCGCGTGTGCGGCCGCGGTCTGGCTCGGGACAACGGTTCGGCGCGATCCCAGCCGCCTGGACACGGCGCTGGTCGGAGCCGCGGTGCTGTCGCTGCTCGCATCGCCGCACGCGTATCCGGATGACCTCGTCATGCTCGCGCCTGCGCTGGTGATCGGTGTGGCGGCAGCGGGGCGGCGGATGGGATCGGCGGCGTTGGGTTTCACGTCGCCGGTTGCGCTCGCCTTCGGTGCCTGGGCGCTCATCACGGTTGCGGCCTGCGCCGACCTCATCGACGCCGCGGCCTTCCCCCCCGGACAGCTCGCCGGGTGGGCCCTCGTGGTCGCGGCCGCGATGGCATGCACCGCCTCGCGACGGAGCCCCGGGCTCGCCGGCACCCCGCGATTGCGGATTGCGGGGCTCGGGGGCGTCCGGACTCGAGGCTAGCGCCGGGCTCACCCCCGCTCTTGGCGGCGATACTCGCGCTTCTCTCTATTGTTCGCACCAGGAGACCTTCCGAAGCCGACCCGAGCGGATCGGCAGGGCACCTCGCCGGGACCTCCTCGCAGCCGGATAGATGGGAAGACCGATGCACTTCGAGCATGACGTCGTTGTCGTGGGGGGATGCGGCCACGTCGGCCTCCCGCTCGGTCTTGCGTTTGCCGACAGCGGCCTCGACGTCGTGCTGTACGACACCAACGCCGGGGTCGTGGACCTCGTCAACGCGGGATCCATGCCCTTCTCCGAGCGCGGCGCGCCCGAGATGCTCGACCGGGTCCGGGCAGACGGA
Organism: Candidatus Dormiibacterota bacterium; assembly: GCA_036786805.1. Lineage (GTDB taxonomy): Bacteria > Chloroflexota > Dormibacteria > Aeolococcales > Aeolococcaceae > Palsa-851. The sequence goes on from DAIQQM010000031.1 coordinate 20,202, forward strand.
CTTCTCCGCGCGACCACCGACCCCGGGGTCGTCGACCGCGGCGAGCACATCGTGGTCGTGGTGGGAACCCCGGTGGACCGCTATCTGAGCCCCGATGTCGAGGCGGTGGGGCGCGTGATCGCGCCGCTCACCGACCACCTCGTCGACGGACAGCTCGTCGTCCTCCGCAGCACCGTGTATCCAGGGGTCACGGAGCGTGTTGCGCGGTTGATCGCGAAGCTGCGGCGCGATATCGACGTCAGCTTCTGCCCGGAGCGCATCGCGGAGGGCTACGCGCTCAGCGAACTCCACAGCCTGCCGCAGATCATCTCGGGCACGACCCCGAGGGCCGTCGAGCGGGCCGGCGCGCTGTTTCGCCGCCTGACCTCGGAGACGGTCGAGCTCGAGCCCGAGGAGGCGGAGCTGGCCAAGCTCTTCACCAACAGCTGGCGCTATCTCAAGTTCGCCGTCGCCAACCAGCTGTACATGATCGCCAACGACAACGGGCTCGACTACGAGCGGATTCGCCACGCGGTGACGTTCCACTATCCGCGTGCCGCCGACCTGCCCGGCGCCGGCCTCACCGCCGGTCCCTGCCTGCTCAAGGACACGATGCAGATCACCGCGTTTGCCGAGAACCGCTTCACCCTCGGCCAGGCGGCGGTCATGGTCAACGAGGGGCTGCCGCTCTACGTCCTGGGAAAGCTGGAGGAGCGCTTCGACCTCAGGTCGATGACCGTCGGTGTCCTGGGCATGGCCTTCAAGGCTGAGTCGGATGACACACGTTCGAGCCTGAGCTACAAGTTGCGACGCATCCTCACCGGCAGGGCCGCCCGCGTGCTGTCGACGGACCCGTATGTCGCCGGTGACCCTGACATCGTGCCCCTGGACGCCGTTGTCGCCGAGGCGGATCTGCTCATCATCGCGGCGCCGCACCGGCTCTACGCGGACCTGAAGACGGCGAAACCGGTGGTCGACATCACCAACCTGCTCGGCAACGGGGTCAGGGTGTGAAGCCACGGGTCAGCGTCGTCATCCCCGCGTACAACGAGGGTGCGGCCGTCGTCCCGTTTCTCGACCGCATCTTCGAGGCGATCACGCTTCCGGCCGAGGTGCTCGTCGTGTACGACACGCTCGACGACACGACGGTCCCGTTCCTCGAGAGCTACGCGCAGCGCGAGCCTCGTTTGAGACCCGTGCTGAACACGCTCGCACGCGGACCGGCGAACGCGCTTCGCTTCGGCATCGGGCAGGCCACCGCCGATGTCGTCGTCGTGACCATGGCGGACGGCAGCGATGACCCGATGCAGATCGATCAGCTGACCAGGCTGGTGGAACGCGGAGTTGTCGTGGCGTGCGCATCCCGGTACATGCGCGGCGGCCAGCAGGTCGGCGGGCCCTGGATCAAAGGTCGGGTCTCGCGGCTCGCCGGGGTCTCATTGCATCTCCTCGCGCGTGTCGGCACGCACGACGCAACCAACTCGTTCAAGGCATATTCGCGCGCCTTCGTCGAGCGGGTCGGCATCGACTCCGATGCCGGCTTCGAGCTCGGGATCGAGCTGGTGGCCAAGGCCCGCCGCCTCGGCCTGCCGGTGGCGGAGCTGCCGACGATCTGGCTCGACCGTGCCGATGGGACATCGAACTTCAAGGTCAAGGCCTGGATACCGCGCTACCTGCACTGGTACCTCTACGCGCTCGGGTTCACCGGACGCGAGAACGGGACCGGTCGCCGCTCCGGTGGCGGGTCGTGACCCGAGTCCTGGTCACCGGCTCAGCGGGCTTTATCGGGGGATACGTCGTCGAGGGGTTGCTCGAGCGCGGACACGAGGTCGTGGGAGTCGACAACGAGTCGAAGTACGGGCGGGTCGTCCGCTCGTTCGACAGCCATCCGCACTACCGGCTCATCCGCGGGGATGCGCGCGACACCGCATTGATGAGCGACGCGCTCGAAGGGTGCGAGCACCTCATCGCCGGCGCGGCGATGATTGGTGGGATCTCGTATTTCCACGCCTACGCCTATGACCTGCTCGCCAACAACGAGCGGATCCTGGCCGCCACCTGCGACGCCGCGATTCGAGCGCATCGCGACGGCACATTGCGCAAGGTGACGTACCTCAGCTCCTCGATGGTGTTCGAGTCGGCCTCGACATGGCCCTCGGCCGAGGGACAGGAGCTCGAGATCCCACCACCCAAATCGTCATACGGATTTCAGAAGCTCGCGGTCGAGTACTTCGCGCGAGCCGCGCACAGCCAGCACGCGCTGCCGTACACCATCGTGCGTCCGTTCAACTGCGTCGGCGTCGGTGAGGGTCGCGCGCTCGGCGACGTCGAGATCCTCAGCGGCAACGTCAAGCTGGCGATGAGTCACGTCGTCCCGGACCTCGTGCAGAAGGTCATCAAAGGGCAGGACCCGCTGCACATTCTCGGCAGCGGCACGCAGGTGCGCCATTACACGTACGCCGGCGACCTCGCCAGGGGAATCGTGGCGGCGATGGAGAGCCCCGCCGCGCTCAACGACGACTTCAACCTGTCCACGAGCGAGTCGACGACAGTGCTGACCCTCGCGGAGAAGATCTGGCACAGGATCAGGGGCGACGACGTTCCGTTCCGGTACGTCAGCGACCCGCCGTTCGAGCACGACGTGCAGCGCAGGATCCCGTCGGTGGAGAAAGCGCGGGAGGTGCTCGGCTTCGAGGCCACGACCACGCTCGATCAGATGCTGGACAGCGTGATTCCGTGGATCGAGCAGGCCGTCACCGCCGGGGCGATCTGAGCGCGTCCGACGCCGGGGGGCGGGATCTTGCCGCGTGCCGCCAGACTCCGCTCGTGGCGGACATCGAGATCACAGTGTTGCGGATGTCGGCGGCGACTCGCGCGCAGTTGAGCGAGGTGCTGATCGAGGTGGTCGCGGATGGCGGTTCCGTGAGCTTCATGCACCCGTTGGATCCCGCGGCTGCGCAGGCGTATTGGGAGGGCGCGCTGGCGGCGGCCGGCCGCGACGAACGAGTCATCCTCGGTGCCTGGGACGGCGATCTCCTGGCCGGAACCGTGACCCTGCTCGTCGACCTCCCCCCCAATCAACGGCATCGTGCCGAGGTCGCCAAGCTCATGACCCGGCCCGGTCACCGCGGCCGGGGGATCGCGACATCGCTCATGCAGGCGGTCGAGACAATCGCCGTTGAGCTGGGGAAGACGTTGCTGGTGCTCGACACGGCGGTCGAGGGGGGAGCAGGTTCGCTGTACCAGCGGCTGGGATTCACGCTGACCGGCGAGATCCCCGACTACGCACAGAAGCCGCATGGAGGATTGACGGCCACGCTGGTGTTCTGGAAGCGAATCGGCCCGCGTGGACTGCTCGATCTCTCGTGATTCCCGACGCGAAACGCCCTAGAGTTCTGAACGAATGAACGCCGCAGTCATCGGTTTCTGTCTCGGGTTCTTCGTGGCGCTCCAATAGGGCCCGATGTCCCTCTTCCTCATCAGGTCGA
>DAIQQM010000032.1:0-23539 GCA_036786805.1 Candidatus Dormiibacterota bacterium
AGAGGGACGGACGGCGAAGCACGAAGGCGACCGGGAGCAGCAGCAGCATGATCTCGAATCCGCGCTCCTCGAGGACGTGAAAATTGGGCGACTGCCATTCGGCGATGAAGTTCTGCTGGATTGATGAGAACTGCGGTTGGATGACGTAGCTGTAGAGGTGGATGCCGTTCGGATTCACCACCGCGGCGGCGATGCATCCGACGAACACGAGCACCAGGTTCCGCGTCCGGCGTTGGTGCACGTCACCGTCGACGCCACGCACCCAGTGCACAGCTTCGACGAACGCGGCGACACCGACGGGCACGAGGCCGAAGAGAAACCCGCCGTGCAGATTGGCCCACACGATCATCACCAGCGGGAGCCAGTAGATGGCGCGCGACTTGCCGCGCAGGTAGCGGTCGAGCCACAGCACCTCGAGGCAGGTGAGCGTGAAGGTGATCATCTGCGGACGCGGTCCCCAGACGGCCGCGCCGCAGAGGCCGGCGATGCCGATCACGATCGCCGCGATGACCATGTTGGCGTTCTCCAGCCGGACTCGGAACCAGATGAGCACGAATCCGACGAGCGTCACCGCCCCGAATGCGAGTGACACCAGCGTCAGCCCGCCGAGCTTGTACACGAGGTACGCGATGATCTCGGTCGTGTACTCCGGGTCGATCCACTGTTTGCCGCTGACCGTGAAGGTGAACAGATCCCTGGAGACCACCTGGTGGTGATCGACCATCCACTGGCCGGTCACGAGGTGCCAGAAGACGTCCGGATCTCCACCTCTGCGGACGAGCACGCAGAGGATCACCACGAACGCTCCGACGACCAGGAGCTGCCCGGGCGTGATCCGTCGTCGGCGATGCGTCAGGGCGTCCGACATCACGCCGAAGGGTACTCAGTGCCGCGCCCGACGCGAACCCGGGCGCCGGGTGTCACAAATCCGGAGCCCGCGGTGCTTCTCATCATGTGGCTGACCTCTCCGCCCTCCAGGCGCTCGGCCGTCATCTCGTGACCGGCGTCTCCCGCCCGACGTCTGAGGTGGGCGTGAGGCCGACCACATTCGACAGGCTCTTCGATGAGGAATACGCGAAGGTGGCGGCGATTGCGCGGCGCGTGCTCGGCGATCCCGATGCTGCGGAGGACGTCGCGCAGGAGGTCTTCCTGGATCTCCACCGGCGCTTCGGCGACGCGCCGGGCGCCAGCGCGCCCGCGTGGGCTCGCACCGCCGCGGCGCACACGGCGCTGAACATGATCCGGAGCAACCGGCGTCGCGCCGGTCGTGAGGAGCGATATGCGATCGAGCCGAGCCACCGATACGACCCGCAGGCGGCGGTGGAGGCGGCGGAGACGACGCGTGCGGTGCGCGCGGCGCTCGCCCGTATCCCCAGACGCCAGGCCACAGTCCTCGCTCTGCGCTACAGCGGCTTGAGCTATGCCGAGATGGCGTCAGCCCTGGGGATCGGGGTGAACGCGGTGGGGACGAGACTGCGGCGCGCCGAGGCGCGCCTTCGCAAGGAGGTCGGTGATGCACCCATCTGACGGCACGCTGCGTCGCTCACTCGACGAACCAATCGCGATCGACGCCGCCAGCCGCGAGCACGTGCTGACCTGCGCGCGTTGCATGGACCGGGTGCGCCGTATCAGCGCGGACGCGGCGTCCGTCCGGGCGATGCTCGTCGCCCAGGATCGGGCTGTCGATGTTGCCGCCGCACGTGCCCGCCTGGCCGGCGTCGAGGCCTCCGGCGTCGAACCGGCACCCCGCGGCGCGCGGAGGCTGCGTCCGGGGAGCAGTCGCGCGAGCCGGGTCATGACCGGGGTGGCGTTGGCGGCCGCGGCCAGCGTCCTGCTAGTCGTGACCGGGGGTGCACAGCAGTTCCTCAGCCTCTTTCAGCCGAAGCAACTCACCCCGGTGCCGGTCACTGCCGCCGACGTCCGCTCCCTGGCCGGGCTCGCGGACTACGGCACTGTGGGCGGTGGGTCGTCCATCGCCTTCACGCCTGAGCCGGACGCCGCCGCGGCCGCGGCCGCATCCGGTCTGGCGGTTCCCGCGGTGGCGGATCTCCCGGCGGGCACCCCGGCGCCCGGATACGCGGTTGTGTCCGGCGGCGTGGTGACGTTCACGTTCAGCGCCGACCTGGCGCGCGCCGCCGCCGCCCGTGCCGGCGGGCAGCTGCCGTCGATGCCCGCGGGGCTGGACGGGAGCACGCTTTCCGTGTTGATCGCGCCCGCGGTGGTGGTCTCGTACGGCATCGACCCCGCAGCGCTCCTCCAGGGCGGCAGCGTGCCGGCAGGTGAGGCCTTCGTCGTGGTCGCCTCACGGACGCCGACCGTGACGTCGACGGGGGTGACCGCACGCCGGCTTGAGGACTACCTGCTCTCGGTGCCCGGGATTCCGCCACAGGTCGCCTCCGAGATCCAGGCGCTCGGCGATCCCGCCCAGACGATTCCGGTGCCGATCCCCGTCGACCTGGCGAGCGGCTCGTCGGTGACCATCAACGGCGCGCGCGGCCTGCTCATCGGGGACTCGACCGGGCTGGGCAGTGCGGTGGTCTGGCAACACAATGGGATCGTGTATGCCATCGCCGGAACCCTGACATCGAACCGGGTGCTCAGCATCGCCGGCTCGACGCATTGATGGTCGCGGCCGCCGCCCCGCCTGGCGAGCCCGCGGACGGGGCGGCGGTGCGGACCCTCGAGCTCACCAAACACTACGGCGCCGCGGTTGCGCTGTCCGGTCTCAACATGGTGGTGCCCCGGGGCGAGGTCTTCGGCTTTCTAGGGCCCAACGGCAGCGGCAAGACGACAGCCGTGAAACTGCTTCTCGGCCTGAGCCGTCCCACCGGAGGCGAGGCGTGGGTGCTCGGACGCCCCGCCGGGGATCGCCGGACGCGGAGCCGGGTGGGCTACCTGCCGGAGCTCTTCCGGTACCAGGGATGGCTCAGCGCGGCCGAGGTCCTCGGCCTGCACTGCCGTCTCGCCGGAATCGCCCGATCCGCGTGGCCCGGGCAGATATCTGGAGCGCTCGCGACCGTGGGCCTCGCCGGGCACGCCGGCGCCAAGGTCGAGACGTTCTCCAAAGGGATGCAGCAGCGCCTCGGCCTTGGGGTCGCGCTGCTCGGGAACCCCGAGCTGGTGATCCTCGACGAGCCGACCTCTGCACTCGATCCGGTCGGCCGCGCCGACACGCGCACGATCATTCGCCATCTCCGGGACCGGGGGTGCGCGGTGTTCCTCAACTCGCATCTCCTCGGGGAGGTGGAGCAGATCTGCGACCGCGCAGCGGTCGTCTCGGACGGTCGCGTCCTGGCCATCGGGCGGCTCGATGAGCTGCTGGGCACGGGCGGTGTGCGCATGCGGCTCACCGGGCTGACCGATGCGGGGCGCGCCGCGCTGGCGCGGCGCGGCACCCTCGCTGAGAACGAGGGGTGGTTCGTCGTCAACGGAGTGGACGCTGAGGCGGTGCCCGACCTGATCGCCGATGTCATCGCGTGCGGCGCCCGGGTCTACGCGGTGGAGCCGGTCCGCCAGACGCTCGAGGAGCGTTTCCTCGCCCTCATCCAGGGAGAGCGGGCGCGATGGCAGCGCTGACCATCGCGCGTCTGACCATCCGCGAAGCCGCGCGACGAAAGCTGCTGCTCGCGCTCGCGATCCTCACGGTGGTGGTCATCGGGCTCACCGGCTGGGGGTTCCAGCACCTCGCCACCCTGACGAACCCGGACGGGACGGCGATTCCCGCCGCCGAGCTGCGGCTCGCGACGTCGCAGGTGCTGGTCCTCGTAGAGTTCATGTTCAGCGGCGTTCTCGCGCTGAGCGCGGTGGTGGTGGCATCGCCGGCCATCTCGAGCGAGCTCGAATCCGGCGTTGCCCTCTCGATGCTGGCGCGGCCCGTCAGCCGATACCAGGTGGTCCTCGGCAAGTGGCTCGGCCTTGCCGCCCTCATCGTGATCTATGTGGCGGCCACGACGACGCTCGAGCTCGTGGTGGTGGGCCTCGCCACCGGCTACGTCCCGCCCGGACCGGTCGGGCTCGCCGCTTACCTGAGCGGCGAGGGCATCGTGGTGATGTCGCTGGCCCTCCTGATGAGCACCCGGCTCTCGGGGATGACCGCCGGGGTGATCAGCCTCGTGCTCTTCTTCATCGCCTGGATCGGCGGCATTGCCGGCGCGATCGGCGACGTGTTCGGGAGCCACGCCATCAAGAACGCGGGCACCATCACGCAGCTCATCCTCCCCACCGACGCGCTCTGGCGCGGGTCGGTCTTCGAGCTCGAGCCGGTGCTGTACCGGGACGTGCTCGGCGCCACGACCGAGCGTGCCGGCAACCCCTTCTTCGTCCAGTCGCCGCCCTCGCCGGTCTTCCTCGGATGGACGCTGTGCTGGCTGGTGCTGATCCTTTCGCTGACCGTCTGGAGCCTCCACCGCCGCGAGGTCTGACTCACAGCCGGCCCACATCGGAAGCTCAGCTGCTTGACAGTGTCCGTACGCCGAGACGATAGTGCGTTCGCTCACTTGAGCACATTCGATGCGGTCCAGAGGAGGGCTGTCCATGGCAGGGAGACCAATCGGCATTGAGGCTCACGGTCCGAGGGACCGCGCCCACGGGTGGTCGGGCCGTCGCTCGCGCCTCGTCGGGGTCGGGATGACCGTCGCACTGAGTGCCGTGCTCTTCGGCGTCGGAGCCAACGGGCCGGTCGCGCAGGCCGCCGCCAAGGCCGCCACGATCAAGCCCGGCGCAACTGGCGAGCTCGACTGCAACGGCTACAGCAAGAGCCAGCGGTCGCAGCGCGAGATGACCTGCACCGACATCAAGGGCATCCTCGGGGTCGACAACAGGAACACCTGGGGCGGCAAGTTCTACGACAACGGGCACTACATCGGCCACGACGAGCCGGACACCACGTTCCTTTCGTCGATGCCGGGCTCGGGTGACAACGTCACCTGGACCGAGACGCTCGGTTCCGACCCGACCGCGCGGCCGACCGTTGCCACGCCGGGCAGCGATATCTCGCACTGGTTCGAGTTGAGCCCTGCCCCGTGGTTCTCCATGGCGCAGTGCGATCCCAACTCGTACCCGCAGGCACCCTGCACGCCGAACTCCGACTCGAACGCTCCGACCAGCACCTTCAACGGTGGCGGATCGGCGTTCATGGAGATGCAGTTCTACCCGCCGGGGAACGCGCCCTTCATCGACAGCGAGAGCTGCAACAACGCCAATTGGTGCGCCGCGCTCAACATCGACAGCCTCGAGTGCACCGAAGGATTTGCGACGTGCAATCCAAACTGCGAGGAGCCTGTCAACTTCGCGTTCATCCAGACCGACGGCGTCCCGACGGGCGATCCGAGCCCCCAGGCCACGTCGAGCGCCAAGTTCATCCCCAACAGGCACACGCTGCTGATGAACCCGGGTGACAAGGTGGTCGTGACCATGGGAGACGCACCCGCGCCGGGCGGGGGCGACGCCTTCAAGGTGACGATCCAGGACGTGACGCAGGGGACGAGTGGCTGGATGCAGGCGTCGGCCGCGAACGGCTTCGCTGACACGTCGATCGCCGACTGCAGCGGCACCCCGTTCAACTTCGAGCCTGAGTACAGCAGCGCGAAGCCCGGCAACATCACGCCGTGGGCCGCGATCGCGACTGACATCAGCACCGAGTACGAGACGGGACACTTCGAGGCCTGCACCAGCCTCAAGTCCCCGCTCCAGAACTTCTTCGATCCGAGCGACACCGGTGGCGACTGGAACCAGTGCGTCGGGCCGTACGAGGCCACGACGGACAAGGGGACGCCGGAGTCCGGAGACGGGAACTGCTTCCGCAAGGGCGACACCCATCCCGGGTACAACGGCCCAGGTTCGGGGACCGCGCCCAACGAGGTGACCGGCTGCCAGGACAACGTCTTCCAGAACGGTGACCTCGACTTCGACGGAAGCCCGTACTGGACGGAGTGGCCGACGAGCACGTCCACGGGAACGTACCCGGCGAGCTTCGTCCAATGGTTGCCGACCACCAAGGGCGGCAGCGGGTACTCGCGATTCTTCTTCCAGACCGACATCGCGCTGAGCGAGGCGTCGTGCACTCCCACAACCCTCAGCGGATGCACCGTGCCCCCGGCTGGGCCCGGAAACTTCTATCCCTACTGGGGTGAGGCGAACGTGGGTGGGCAGTGCGCCTTCGAGTTCGGCAACGTCTCGTCAGGCGTCAACGACTACGGCAAGGACGCCCAGTACGGGACCAACCGGTTCCTGACGCTCGGCTACCCCGAGTTCGAGAGCAGGACCCACAGCACGGCCTGCTGACCGGCTGACCCGACCGACAACGGCGATACACCTGCCGGCTGAGCAACGTGCTCAGCCGGCAGGGCTGTTTTCAGGGGTTCCGTCGATGCACGTCAGCGCTTTTGGTCACGGGGCCGGGTTGGCTATCCTGCGACGCACGAGCGATCGTCTCGGAAGCAGGGGGTAGACGTGAGCGACCAGCAGTTGGGTCCAGGCCATGGACGGCGGTCGGCCCGCACGCCACTCACAGCGGGGCTCCGGCGCCTCTTCGCCATCCATGAGTCGGCGGCGGCGCGCCGGCTGCCCGTCGACGCGGTGCTCGAGGAGCTCGAGCACCGGACGATGGAGCGCAGGCGCCTATCCAGGCGGCGCTTTCTCGGCGGCGCGGCCGTAGCCGGCGCGGGGCTCGCCTTCGGGCCGGCAGCCACACGGGCGCTCGCGTCGGTACGTTCCGGGTCGTCACCCAATCGCCCGCGCATCGCCGTTGTCGGCGCGGGGCTAGCGGGGCTGCGCTGCAGCCACGTGCTCTGGACCCGCCATCACCTCCGGTCCACACTCTACGAGGGCCACCCCGACCGGATCGGTGGGCGTTGCTGGTCGTTGCGTGATTACTTCTCCAACGGGTTGATCACCGAGCACGGTGGGGCCTTCATCGATTCGAACCAGAACGCGGCGCTCGACCTCGCGGCGGAGCTCGGCCTGCAGCTCGAGGACTACAACGGAGGCGAGTTGATCGGGCTGCCGGAGGTGTACTGGTTCGACGGCGGTTACTACACATACGCGCAGGCGAGTGCGGACTGGGAAGCCTTTGGCTACAAGGCATTTCACGATGCGGTGCGGGAGTCGAACAGGGCCCCCGGCCTCGCCCGTCTCGACGCCCTTTCCGCTCCCGAGTGGCTGGACGAGACACCGATCGGCAGCGCGTCGCGATTCGGCAAGTTGATGCTGGCGAACACGGTGTCGGAGAACGGCGGCGATCCCGGCGAGCAATCGGCACTGGACCTGATCGGTCTCACCGGTGTGAATCCGCGGTCATCGCTCGATCCGCTGCCGGGCTACGACGAGAAGTGGCACGTCGTCGGCGGCAACGATCAGCTCGTGCACGGAATGGCCGGAGCGCTGCCGCCGGGAACCGTGCAGCCCGGCCACCGCCTGGTTGCGCTCCGTGAGAACAGCGACGGCTCGCACACCCTGACCTTCGACGTCGACGGAAGCACCCGCGATGTGGTTGCCGATCACGTCGCGCTTGCGCTGCCATTCACACTGCTGCGCGACGTCGACCTCACACGCGCGCGCTTCACCGCGGCCAAGCTCCGCGTCATCGACAGCCTCGGCATGGGTTCGAACGCGAAGATTCACCTCGAGGTCGCCGAGAAGACCTGGGCGCGGCACGGGTTCAACGGCGTCGCCTACACCGACCACGAGAGCTTCGACGTCTGCTGGGACGACTCCGTGCCGCTCGGCCGGGATGGAGCGCCCGCGCTGCTCCTCGCGTTTCCCGGTGCGAACGCGGGCCGGAACACGTTGACCGGTGACGCGCACGGGCCGTCGCCGGACCGGGACGCGCAGTGGTTCCTCGACCGCATCGACCCGATCTTCCCGGGCACGCGGGCCGCCTTCACCGGCGCCGCGTACGAGGATCACTGGGTCCGCGATCCGTGGGTCAGGGGCGCGTACTCGTTCTACAAGGTGGGGCAGTACGCGACGTTCGGTCCGATCGCGGCTGCGGCGCAGGGACGCGTCCACTTCGCGGGCGAGCACACGTCGATCAACAACCAGGGCTTCCTCGACGGCGCGGTGGAGACGGGAGCGCGCGTCGCCAGGGAGATCGTCGCCGAGCTCTAGCTGAGATCAGCTCTCGGCGGGGACGGTTCGCCGACGGGCTCGATACGCCCGCGCCTTGTCGCGCGAACCGCAGACGCGCATCGAGCACCAGCAGCTGCTGCCGTTCTTCGAGTGGTCGTAAAACGCCCACCGGCAGGAATCGCTGCGGCACACCTTGAGCCGGGACCACGCGCCCATCAGCGTCGCCTCGACCATTGCCGTCGAGATCATGCCGATGAAGCTGTCGATACCTCGGCAGTCGACGGCGAGCGTCGCTCCGCCGGCGGTCAGGACCGGTCGCAGCGGTGCGCATCCGAGGAGCTGCTCCAATCTCACAGGCACCGCTGGATCGACGTTCTCTCCGGTGTGTGCCTCGAGCAGATCGCGAAGCGCCTCCCGGGTGGCGACGAGCCGCTTGCGGTCCTTCTCGGTGACCCTCATATCCTCACCCGTGGCCTGCCGCAGCCACCGTTCTGCCAGCGGGCCGGTGCGGAGCTCGTCGACGCCGTCCGGCATCTCGGTGCTGTTGATGAACTCCTGGACGAGTGCCAGAGAGCCGGGGGCGCGGGGTCGGGGTGCGGGTTGGGTCATCTCAGGTTGGGGGTTCCTCGTGGGTGCCGTCACCAGTATACGCATTTGACAAGTGACGATGACTGCGGTATGCTGTCACCAGTGAACCACGTTCGGTGGTGATTCAAACGGAGGCGACGACCATGTACGGAGCTGTGATTGTCGAGCTGGCCCATGTGGCCGAGCAGGAGAACATGCAGCAGGCGCTGATGGCACGGTGCCGTGCCCAGGCACGCAGGGAGCGGCGCCGGCTCGGACCAGGACGCATCGCCCGGGCATGGACAGCCTTCAGGGCACCTCGCGGCGCCGTCATCGAGTTCCGCCGGGCCGGTGACGGCGTGGCCGCCGACCTCACCGCGTGCGCGGACTGCTAGTCCGCGCGCTCGGTGGCGGTCGTGTCGAGCACATTCGCCGCGAGTCGCCCGGCGATGCCGTTGGCGATCGCGGTGGCAGCCGATGATTCGGGTTTCCGCCGTGCCTGGTCCTCGAAACAGCGAACGAACTCCTCGCGGAGCGTGAGACGGGGGAGGACGCGAACCACGTCCTGTCGGAAGGGCTCCGGCCACCTCTCCGGGTTGCGCCCCGAGATGTCGAGGCTTGTGGCGATGGCCAGCAGGTAGCCCTCGACGTCCTCCGCAAGCTCGGTGCCGCGCATGTGCCGGACGACGACCTCGGCCGCGCGGATGCGACGCGCAACCGGCCATCCGGCTCCGGCGCCGAACACCCAGGCCACATGTCCGCCGGCGTCCTCGAACGGCACCGTGTGACTGTCGAACTCAGGGACGAGGCCGATGTCGTGGAGCATCGCCGCGACGTAGAGCAACTCGGAGTCGATGGTGATTCCGCGCGCCGCCGCGTAGGACGCAGCCCAGACGTACGAGCGCAGACAGTGGTTCACGATCGCCGGCGTGCAGTAGGTCGTGCACACCTCCAACGCCGCCGTGGCGCACGGGGTGTCGGGTCGAGTGACGCCGGGGACGATCTCGTCGCTCATCACAGCCTGGGAGCGTGACGTCACGACCAGAGCACGTGGGAGAAGCGTGACGGCAGCTCGTCGACATCGACGTTGGGCCACGTGCCGGAGGGAAACAATCCCCGCTCCAGGTACTGCCAGGCCGCGGTGTGGTTCGCGCACGCGGGGACATTGGGCCCGAAATGCGGCCGGGCGGATCGGTGCGGATCACTACCGGTGTGCTCGGGCTCGCTGGAGTAGAGCAGCACGCCCCTCACCGCAGCGGGATCACCGGTGACCAGCGAACAGTACGCGCCGGAAAAGGCGCCGTTGATCGGGTTCTCGTAGAACGCGGCGACATAGCCCGAACCGGCGAACGCCGCGACGTACGCCGCGATGTAGGTCGCGGAAATCGGGTCGCTCGTCTCGACGTCGCGAAAGATCGCGACACCGTGCGCGACACCGAGTGACGTCGCCTGCGCGATCGCCTGCGCGGCGTCGGTGGCGCCCGACGTGAACGCCCGATTCGGATCGTCGAGGAGCAGGATCGGAAGCCCCTGCTGATGGATGTATTGCGCCTCGGCGTTCGAAAGCTCGCTGCTGTAGATGAGATATCGACCGACGAACTGCGGAGCTCCGAGCTCGCTGGTCGTCTGCGCGATGATGTTGCCCGACTCGACGTTGTCGACTGTGTCGATTCCCCACCATGCGCCCACGGATGTCGCGCCGGGTGCTTGCTGCTCATGCGCGACGGCGAAGGCCGCGTGCGCCGGCTGCGTGCTGAGGAACGCGAGGAGCGCTGTCATCGCGAGCGCGATGCGAGCCGTCCGTGCTGCAGCCTTGACCATCGATCGCCTCCTGGAGTCCTCGCGCTGCCGGAGCAGCCGGTCATGCTAACAGCGGCGCACCATCGCGCGGCCGGGCTTCCGGCGCGCGCTCACCGGTACGATCGTCCTGTGGGGGCATCGAGCAAGCGCGCCGCGATCCGGGATGCGACGCTGCCGGACGCGGAGGCGATCGCGGAGTTGCACGTCGCCAGCTGGCGGACGGCCTACCAGGGGATCGTTCCCGACGGCTTCCTCGAGGGCATCACGCGCGAGAGCCGGATCGTGCGCTGGGTGAGCGCCCTCTCACCATCGGAGTCGCCACTCACCGAAACGGTCGTCGCCGTCGACGGCGGCGAGATCCTGGGCTTCTGCAGCTTCGGGCCGCGGCGAGAACCCGCCTCGTCGGAGGTGGGGGAGGTGTACGCGCTGCACGTCCACCCACGCCTTCGGCGCAGTGGCATCGGAACGCTGCTCCTCCACGCGGCATTGCGCCGGCTCGCGACCCGCGGCTGGGATACCGCTGTGCTCTGGGTGCTGCGCGACAACGTCAACGCGCGCGCCTTCTACGAGGCGCTGGGATGGTCGCCGACGGGCGAGGAGATGGTGGAGAACCGCAGCGGCTACGCCATACCGGAGGTGAGATACACGACCACGCTCGACGGCCCGGGCTGACCCTGCTCGCACTGCGCTTCGAACGTCGCGCCGGAAGCGTACAGTTCTGACGGATCATAGAGGGAGCGCTCGAGATGACCACTTCGTTCACCGATGACGGTCCATTTCCGCCAAGTGCGCTGAGCGAGAACGCGGCCGGTCGCCTGACCGACGCCCAGCGCCGCGGTTGGGGCCGCATGTCGCGTGGCATTCGCAAAGCCGAACTGTCCTTTGCGGTCGTCCTCGTGATCATCGGCGCCCTGGTCGCATTCGCCCCCGGGCCGGCGAAGGACGCGACGCTCAAGCCGATCGTCGGCCTGGTGTGCCTCGTGATCGCGGCCATCCTCGTGGTGCGGGCGCTCAGCGGTGGCGACAAGGTCACCGAGGATGTGCGCGCCGGGCGCGTCGAATCGATCGACGGTGCGATAGCCAAGCACGTCATCCACTCGGACTCGCGAGGCACCAGCAGCGAGTTGCATTTCCTCGATGTGAGTGGCAAGCGCTTCGAGACCTCGCGGGCGGGGTATGACACCGCGCCGGACGCCGCGTACGTGCGGCTGTTCTACCTTCCGCGAAGCCATCGAGTCGTCAACCTCCAGGTGGTGCCGGGTCCTGCGGCGCCCGAGCTCACGCCCGCATCGTTGCAGGGGGTGGCGCAGAACCTGGCCTCGGGGATGCACGGCCACAGCGAGGTTGCGATGGCCGAGGCGCGCGCGCAGATGGCATCGATGGAAACGCAGTTCCGGCAGCAGGCGCAGGCGGCTGCGGTGCCGCCGCCGAGCACCGAGCTCGATCAGCGCCCACTCGCCGAAGCGATCATCGGGACGTGGACCAGTCCCTTCATGACCGTCAGCTTCGCGCCCGACGGCACGGCCACGCAGACGATGATGAACGGCAAGCAGATGAGTGGCCGCTGGTCGGTCGACGCGCAGGGGCAGCTGCATGCCGGGCTCGCGGGGCGGGAGGATGCGGCCGCCGCCTGGGTCGCCGGCACGACGCTCACCATCTCGATGGGAACCATGGCGCTCACCTTCGAACGTCAGCCGGCCGGCAGCTAGCATGGGGTCATGACCGGCTCCCCGATGCCCGCGGTGTTCCTCGGCCATGGGAGCCCGATGAACACGCTGGAGACCAACCGCTACACCCTCGCGTGGGCGGCGTTCGGCGCCTCGGTCCCCCGTCCACGCGCCATTCTCGTTGTCTCGGCGCACTGGTACATCGGGTCGACGGCGGTCACCGGCATGCCCTCGCCGCGCACCATCCACGATTTCTACGGATTCCCGCAGGCGCTGTTCGACTTCCAGTACCCCGCGCCGGGTTCGACTCCGTTCGCGGAAGAGGTGGCGGAGATCGCGAAGCCGGTGTGGGTGGGGTTGGATCACGACAGCTGGGGCATCGATCACGGCACCTGGTCGGTGCTGGCCCATGCCTTCCCCAAGGCCGATATTCCCGTCGTTCAACTGTCGATCAACGCGGCCAAGCCGTTCGACTATCACGTCGACCTCGGTGCCCGGCTTGCGCCGCTGCGGGACTCCGGAGTGCTCATCGTCAGCAGCGGGAACGTGGTGCACAACCTCGGCGGCATGGACTTCAGGAATCCGGACGGCGGGTTCGACTGGGCGCAGCGCTTCGACGAGGCGGTGCGCGCGAAGATGCTCGATGCGCCGGCCGACGTGCTCACCGTCGACGTGCGGCCCGAATACCGTCTCGCCGTCCCCACCCCCGATCACTTCCTGCCCCTGCTCTACCTCGCGGGTGTCGCCGGCGCAACCGGTCACACTCCGGAGGTCCTCGTCGACGGCTACACGTTCGGATCGCTCTCGATGACGTCGTACACGCTCGACGCGACCTGCCCGACCCGTCCTGACATCGAGTCCGCGGCCGCGGAGTTCCCCGATCCGGCGCTGTTCCCGCCGGATGAGACCAACGCCTGACCGCTGACGCTCAGGCGGCGCACAGGTCGATGCGCTTTGCCTCGAGAATGTTTGCCACCGCGTTGATCAGCCGGCTGCGGTCGAGCGTTCCGGCGTTGACGGCCGCGACCAAGGCCGCCGCGGTCGACGCGGTGAGCGAAGCCACCTGTGCGGCTGCGGCCGTGTAGAGGACCATGTCGGCGCCGGCCGTGATGGCGGCCACCACAGCCCTGGGAACCGGATACCCGATATCGGCAAGCGCGCCGGCGGAGAGCGAGTCGGTGATCACCAGGCCGTGAAAACCGAGTTGGTCGCGAAGGAGCGTGGTCATCACGGCGGGCGAGATGCTCGCCGGCAGCGACGAGAGACCGGGGACCGAGGCGTTCGCGATCATCACCACCGGCGCGCCGGCGGCGAACGAGCTCTGGAACGGCAGGAGGCCGGCGTGCTGCAGCGACGTCCACGGCTGCGTCGTCGCCGGCGCCACGTCGGTGTTGGCCGACGCCTGGCCGAGCCCGGGGAAGTGTTTGACGACGGGCACGACCCCACCGGCCTCGAGTCCCTGCATGAAGGCGACCCCGTCGGCGGTGGTCACGTTCGGATTCAGGCTGAACGACCGCGTGCCGTCAGGGTCGCGATTGTTCGGCCCCACGCCGTTGTCGAGATCGAGGACCGGAGCGAGGTCCATGGTCACGCCGGCGGCGCGCATGCGCAGCGCGATGGTCGTGACGAGCTGCCGGATCTGCGCAGCGGACATGGTCGCGGCCAACTGCCTCGCCGATGGAATCGATCCGACCAGGTTCGCCATCCGTTGGACGACGCCGCCTTCCTCGTCGGTCATCATGAAGGGCGTGATGCCCCCCGGCGCGACCGTGGCGAGGGCGTGAAGGGCGCTTGCGAGATCGGCCGGTGCCGAGGATCCGAAGAGAATGACCCCGCCCGCACCCGCCGCGACCTCGGCGGTCACCGACGCGACATCCGTCTCGTCGACGGGAACCACGAGGGTCTGCTCCGCGAGCCGGGTGAGGCCCCAGGTTGCCAGCACGCTCAGGTTGGTGCAGACAGTCGGGGTCGGCGTCGGTGCGGGGGACTCAGTGGGCGTGACGGTGGGCCTGGTCGAAGGGATCGGGCTCGTCCCGGTTCCCGGGAGGGCGCAAGCAGCGAGAATCGAAGTGGCCGCGACTACGGCAAGGAGCCCGGGTGTCGTGCTGCGCATGCGGGTGATACGGTCCGAGCCCCCAAAAGGAGCCGGACCACCGTTCCGCATCGCTGCCCGGCACCCGTAATGACCCACGGAGCGAAAGCATGAAGTTCGGAGTTGTGCTTCCGGGCGGCACGGCGCCGCAACAACTCGAGCAGGCGATCCTGGCCGAGGACTCCGGCTGGGACGGTGTCTTCGTCTGGGAGGCAGCCTACGGAGTCGACGCCTGGACCCTGCTGGCGGCCATGGCGGCGCGGACCAGCCGGGTCAAGCTCGGCACGATGCTCACCCCGCTCCCATGGCGCCGTCCCTGGAAGGTGGCGAGTCAGGTCGCCACCCTCGACCAGCTCTCCGGGGGCCGCGCGATCCTCGCCGTCGGCCTCGGTGCTGTCACGACCGACCTGCCGCAGACGGGCGAGGTCGTCGATCTACCGGTGCGGGCCGCATACCTCGACGAGGGCATCGACCTCATCCGGTCAGTCTGGGAGGGCGGGACCAGCTACCACGGGCGCCACTACCACTACGAGACCGACCGCTCCGATCTTGCCGAAGCCGGCCATCCGATGCAGGAGCGAATCCCGATCTGGGTCGTCGGCGTGTGGCCGAGGCCGAAATCCATGCACCGCGCACTGCGCTGTGACGGCGTCGTCCCCCAGTGGGCGATCGACGGACGCGAGGGCATGCCGAGCGACGTTCGCGACCTCCGAGCATGGATGGCCGATCGCGGTCGTGGCGACGTCGACGTGCATCATCGACGGTGAAACGCCGGCGGGTGATCCCATCGCGGCCGCGGACCACGTCCGCCCGTGGGGCGTCGCTGGTGCCACCTGGTGGCTCGAGACGCGCTGGGAGTTGCCGCACAACAGCGACGAGCGGATGGTCGAGATTCGGGGGCGCCTGGCGAGCGGACCACCCTCGTTCTGAGACGTGGACACGGCGCCGAGGACGTCTCCGAGGACTACGCCTCCGCAGCCTGCAGTGCCGGTTCCTCCGCGAACTCGCGAGCATGCGGCACGGGCAGTGACGTGTGCGCCTCACCGGAGATCTCGCGGAGGGTGCGGCCGCTGGCCCGCACGTACAGCCAGGCGGCGCCGAGCACCGTCACCGAGGCGAGCAGCACGATGCCGATCCAGAGCGTGGGCACGTTGACCAGCTTCAACCCGGAGACGAGCAGCACCGCCGCCAGCGCGCCGCGCAGGAATGCCGTCGGCGCATACGACGAGACGCTCGCGCCGAGCAGCACCCCGGGGATGCTCCCGATCAGGATCGACAGCGTCAGGCCGAGCTTGAAGTCCCCGAACACGATGTGCGCCAGCGCCGCCGAGCCCACCATCGGGATCGCCTGGGCGAGGTCCGTGCCCACCATCTGCGAGCCGCGCAGCCGCGGGTAGAGGAAGAGCAGCAGGATGATCACCAGCGTCCCCGAGCCCACCGACGTGATCCCGACGATGAAGCCGATCGACGCCCCGATCGCCAGCGTCGGCGCCTTCTTGATGCGCAGACGCTCGTCCACCCCCGCGGAGGTGCCGTTGCGGTGGTCCAGGTACATCTTCACGAGCAGGGCCGCGACCGCGAGCAGGAGCACCGCCCCGAGCGCGACGCTGACCACGGTCTGCACCCGGGTCCCGTGGCCGATCGACTTCAGGAAGACCACCCCGAGGAAGGCCGAGGGCACCGAGCCCAGGGCGAGCCAGCCGGCCAGGTTCCAGCGCACCGTGCCCCGTCCGGCGTGGACGGCGGCGCCGACCGGCTTCATGATCAGCGAGGCCACCAGGTCGCTGGAGACCGCGGCGAGCGGCGCGACGCCGAAGACCAGGACCAGGATCGGGGTCATCAGAGCGCCCCCGCCCATCCCAGTGAGCCCAACGGCGAACCCGACGATTAGGCCGGCCAACGCCACAAACAGATCGATGTGCACCCCCCGTCGACCCCCTTCACGAATGTTTGGCGCTTTTGGACTACTTTGAGGCCTGGCGAAGACCCCGTCAAGCAGGGTCAGCAGATGGAAATCATCGCCTGACATGAATGGTTTCGATCCGTGCCCCTGGGTGGCTTGCCCTGTGGGCACTGCCGGCGGAGCCGCCCGTACGAAGGTCGCAAGATCGCCAAGCGCTCTGTTGACGGCTCTCTCAGGACGCCTGCGGCCTCCCACCCTGGTTTCCGTCGCTCGCAGATCACCTGGAGACGTCCCGCGGTGCGACCACCGCCACGTCGGAGCAGGCGATCAGGCGGTCGCCGTGCAACAGCGGCATCACGAAATACCCCCAGCGCTTGGAACTGGGGACGTAGATCTCGAGCCTGAAATCGAAGCTCCAGAGGGCCAGCGTTCGCGCCCGATCGCATATGAGGTTGTCGAAGGGGGACAGCGGGGTGGTGCGTGGGTCGAGTCGCGCGACCCGGTGCGTCGCAGCGCGTCGAGATCCTCGGCGTGCGCATACCACTCTCCATTCAAGCCCGCGTCGATCGACACGATCTCGCGGTCGGCGAGAAGAGCCGCCCGCCTGACCGAGGCCTGAATACCGGCCGCGTATGAAGTGGCGACGGACTGCTGCTTGGTGGCGATGCCGAGGGAAGGCAGCGAGCGGACGGTGGCGGACCTCAGTGCTTCGTCCTGCGCTGGTACAGTGTCGATCGCCGTCCGAACCAGGTGGTCCGCTGAGCCAGAGCAGCGCAAGCGTGTCGGAGATCTCGCTTCGAGCGCCCCAGCCCGCCCCAAGCGGGGCGGCAGCGCGAGGTGGAGTGAACGGTCGGCGGTTGCGCCGATCGACGTCTGGTGCGCCGTGTACTCGAAGAGGCGCCGCTCCTCCAAGGGGGTGTGTCCACGAGCTCGGGGTCGAACGGTCCGAGCCGGAAGAAGAGCACGAGCAGATGGTTGCGTGCGACGATCGCCGTCGGATTACGTTGCAGGCAGCCGAGCGCAACCACCAGGTCATGAATGGTGTCTGCGGTGACCGGTGACGGAGGCGTGCCACTGAGGCGCTGACGGCTCACGGCGAGACGCCGAGCGTTGCCGACGGTGACAGTCCCCCCGCGCTACCCCCAGACCTCCGCGGCGGTTTCGACGATGAGGCGGAGCTTGGCAACCTCCTCGTCGTAGGTCAGGACGTTTCCCTCGACGGTGGAGGAGAAGCCGCATTGCGGTGACAGGCAGAGTTGTTCGAGCGGCAAAAACTTCGCGGCCTCGTCGATCCGGCGCTTGAGGTCGTCCTTGGCCTCCAGCGTGCCGCGCTTGGTCGTCACCAGTCCGAGCACGACGTACTTGTCCTTGGGGACGTAGCGCAGCGGCGCGAAACCACCGGAGCGCGCGTCGTCGTACTCGAGAAAGAAGCCGTCGACGCCGAGCTCACCGAAGAGTGCCTCGGCGACGAAGTCGTAGCCGCCCTCCGCCGCCCATGAGCTCCGGAAGTTGCCCCGGCACATGTGCGTGGTGATCCGCATGCTCGGTGGTCTGGCGGCGAGCACGCGGTTGATGTTCCTGATGTACAGCTCGTGCTGATGTTCGCGGTCACCGCCGAGCGATGCGGTCAGCTCGCGCTGGCGCGGGTCGTTCAGGTACGCGAGGCTCGTGTCGTCGAGTTGCAGATAGGTGCAACCGAGGTCGCCGAGGCGGCGCACCTCCTCGGCGTAGGCGGCGGTGAGGTCGTCCCAGAACGCGGCCAGGTCCGGGTACACCGACTCGTCGATGGCGGCGCGTCCGCCGCGGTAGTGCACCATGCTCGGCGACGGGATCGTGAGCTTCGGCGTGACACCCTCGCCGATGTTGTCCTTCAGAAAGCGGAAGTGGTCGGCGAAGATCGTGTCGCCGAGCCGGACGCGCTCACTGATGCGCAATGCCGCAGGTGCGAAATCGAGCGTGCCGCCATCGTTGAAGAACTGCACGTGCAACTTCTCGTCGGCCTGGGTGACGCCACCGAGCTGGTAGATGAAGTCCATGTGCCATGCGGCGCGGCGGAACTCGCCGTCGGTCGCGGATTGCAGACCGACGTCGCGCTGCATCGCGATGACATCTCGAATCGCATCGTCCTCGACCTCCCGGAGTGCGTCCTGCGGTATCGCTCCCGCCGCACGCTGCTCGCGCGCCTGCATCAGTCGCGCGGGACGAAGGAGGCTCCCGACGTGGTCGGCGCGAAAGGGTGGCTCAGTGCGTCTGCTCATCGCTCATGATCGCCAGGCGTGATCAGCGCGGTAGCGTACCCGATGGCCCGAATCGATCGCCGGCGAAGCCGGTGCCGCGCGCGGATTCCCTAGGCTTGCGCCGTCGATGTCCGAACCACCCCGATATCACGACGTCACCGCCGAAACGTCCCGGAGGTCGTCGGAGCGGCGCATTCGCAATCGGGCGCTCACCATCGGCCTCAGCGTCACTCCGTTCGGCCTGTCCTTCGGAGCCGTCTCGGTTGAAGCGCACCTCAACCTCATCCAGGTCTGCCTGCTCTCGCTCGTACTCTTCTCGGGTGCGTCGCAGTTCGCACTCGTCAGCATCATCGGCGCGGGAGGCTCGTACTTCTCTGCCGTGGGGACCGCGCTGCTGCTCGGCGTGCGCAACGGTCTGTACGGGGCGCGCATCAACGCCCTCCTGCGCCCGTCGGGGTGGCGCCGATTCCTGATGGCCGAGGTGACCATCGATGAGAGCACCGCGATGGCGGTGAGCGAGACTCGCTCCGGGCACGCTGCGCGCGCTTTCTGGTCCACCGCGCTGAGCGTGTACGTCCTCTGGAACGCGTCGACGATCGTCGGCGCCCTGGTGGGCAATGCGCTCGGGTCGCCGGCCACCACCGGACTCGACGTCGCGGGCCCGGCTGCCTTCATCGCATTGCTCGCACCGCGTCTCACCACCATGCGCATGCGTCTGGCGGCGCTCGGATCGGGCGTCATCGCGCTCGTCACCGTTCCCGTGGTGCCGGTGGGCGCGCCGATTCTCATCGGCGGCCTGACGGCGGTGGCGCTCCTCCTGGTGTTCGATCGATGAAGCTCTGGCTCGCTGTGGTGATCGCCTCCGCAGGGTGTGCGGCACTGAAGCTCGCCGGCTTCGTGGTCCCCGCGCGCCTCCTCGAATCCAGCCTGGCGCGGCGGGTTCTCGAGGCACTGCCGGTGACGCTGCTCAGCGCGCTGATCGCCGTCTCGGTGTTCGCGACCGGCAACCACCTGATGCTCGATTCTCGCGCCGCCGGGCTTGTCGTGGCGCTGATTCTGGTGGCTGTGCGAGCCCCGTTCCTGGTCGTCGTGGTCGCCGCGTGCGCCACCGCGGCAGGAGTGCACGCGCTCTGATCCGGCGGCTACACTCGTGAGCCTTCTTCACTGAGGTAATTGACATGTTCAAGGTTGTGGTCGTAGCCACCGACGGATCGGATCCCGGAGACCTGGCCATGGCCTTCGCGAAGGACCTCGCGGTCGACCAGAAATCCCGGCTTCTGGTCGTCTATGTCGACGAGCTGATACCCGGGCACGGCGGAGCGCACCACGCGCAGGCACTCGAGCCGGAGATCAAGACCAAGATCGAGAACCAGGTGTCGGCGTTGAAGGCGGACGGACTCGACGCCGATTTCGAGATCCACCAGGTCAAGGTCAGCGGGCCGGCGCACGCGATCGCCGATGCCGCCACCGCCGCCGGCGCAGACCTCATCGTCCTCGGCAGTGTGGGCAGCGGACCGCTCAAGGGCCTCCTGCTCGGCAGCGTCGCCCACCGGCTGCTCCAGATCGCCCCCTGCCCGGTGCTGGTCGTTCCCGCGCGCGATCGCTAGTCCCGTCCCCGGTGGACGCCGAGGGATGGCGCGAGTCGATGCGGGCGTGGGCGCTGCCCGAGCCCATCCTGGCCGCGGCTCCGGAGTCGCCGTGGGGGTTTCCAGCTGAGCTGTTCCGGTCACGCGCCGAGCTGGGGACACCCGGAGATCTCACCTACACCAACCGCCGCGCGCGCGACGCCCTGCCACGGGGCGGGACGGTGCTCGACGTCGGTGTCGGTGCCGGCGCGGCGTCGCTGCCGCTCCGTCCACGATGCTCGCTGATCACCGGTGTCGACGAGTCGGCCGAGCAGCTGGCGGAGTTTCGGCGTCAGGCGGATCGTGCCGGCGTGGCTGTGCGGACGATCCAGGGGTCGTGGCCCGGCGTGTCGGCCCGGACGCCGCTCGCCGACGTCGTGGTCTGCAACCACGTTGTGTACAACGTCGCCGACCTCGCGCCCTTCGCGCTCGCCCTGTCGAGCCACGCTCGGCGCCGGGTCGTCCTGGAGATCACCGGTCATCATCCGACCGCGTGGATGGCCGACCTGTGGTGGCGGTTCCACGCCCTGTCTCGGCCGCTCCATCCCGATGCGAACGATGCGGTCTCGGTGCTCCGCGGCCTCGGCCTTGAGGCGCGGCGGCACGCCGAGGTCTCGCCGCGCCGCGCGGGCGGCTTTGCGCGGCGGGAGGACGCCGTGGCGTGGATCCGCAGGCGGCTCTGCCTCGATGCGTCCCGCGACGACGAGGTCGCGAGGGCGCTCGGCGAGCGCCTGGTTCATGACGGCGCATTCTGGTCGGTGAGCGCTCCCGTGGAACCCGTGGTCACCGTCTGGTGGGACGTGCAGCCTGAAATTGCGGAGTAGGGTGAGGTGGTGCACGACCACGGGCCGCAGCCCCCGCACTCACACCGCGTGCCGAGCGACGCCGACCAGGGACCGCTGGTCGCCGCGCTCTGTCTCATCGGTCTCTTCATCGCGGTTGAGGTGGTGGCCGCCATCCTGGCGCGGTCCCTCGCCCTGCTCTCGGATGCGGCACACATGCTCACCGACGTCGCGGCGCTCGGGGTCTCGCTGATCGCGCTCCGCCTCGCTCAGCGGCCGCCGAAGGGTGGCCTCACGTTCGGCCTCAAGCGCGCGGAGGTGCTTGCGGCGCTGATCAGCGGCGCGACCCTGCTCGTCCTCGCGGCGGTGCTCGTCTTTGAAGCGGCGCTCAGGTTCGCGGCACCCCTGCCCGTGCAGGGCGGTGCGGTCATCGCCATCGCCCTGGTCGGGATCGCGGTCAACCTCGCCGTCACCTACCAGCTCTCACACGCGAGTCGCCGCAGCCTGAACATCGAGGCGAGCTTCCGGCACATCCTCACCGACCTCTACGCGTTGATCGGGACGCTGATCGCCGGCATCGTGATCGTCACGACGGGATTCGAACGAGCCGATGCCATCGCGTCGGTGGTGGTCGCGTGCCTCATGGTCTACGCAGGCATCCGGTTGCTCGGCAAGGCGGGGCGCGTGCTCCTCGAGGCATCGCCCGCCGATCTCGACCCGGAGGAGATCGGGAGCGCCCTGGCGGCGCACCCCCACGTGGTCAACGTGCATGACCTGCACGTCTGGGAGCTCACGTCGGGCTTCCCGTCGCTCTCAGCCCATGTCCTCGTGCACCCGAACGACGACTGCCACGCGATCCGCCTCGAGCTCGAGCGCTTTCTCGAGGAGCGCTTCCGTCTCGAGCACACGACGCTCCAGGTCGACCACGCACCGCCCGAGTACCTGCGCGTCGAGCGGCTGGTGCCCGACCGGGGCCGGTCAGCCCACTGAGGGCTGCGGCGCGGTCTCGCCGGTCGCGGCGCACTCGGCGCAGACCCCGAGCACCGCGAAGTGATACGGGCGGAGCTCGAAACCCAGACGTCGCTTCGCCCCCTCCGCCATCGCCTCGAACAGGTCTTCGGGCGCCTCGACCGTCGCCCCGCACACCTCGCACACGAGATGCCCGTGTGCCTCGGTCGCCAGGTGGTAGGTCGCGGCGCCGTGTCCGAGGTGGGTGTGGACGACCACGCCCAGGCGCTCGAGCTCCTCGAGGTTGCGGTAGACGGTCGACGCGTGGACGTCCGGCGCCAGCTCGCGAACGGCGACCAGCAGCTCCTCGGCGGTGGGGTGGTGGGCACCCTTGACGAGCGCGGTGAGCACGAGTCGACGCGCCGTGGTGACCCTCGAGCCGCCATCCCGAAGCTGGGCGACGAGTTCCTCGACCGTGCTGCTCATGTCGCAAGGATAGCCGCGATCCGACGCCATCGCCCGGACCAAGCACCTGGCTCCTGTTCGCTGTTGCGTGCTGGTCGCATTTTGATACGCTGAGGGGGCTCCTGACGTTGAAGGAACATGAGGAGGAAGTCCATGGCCGCGACGGCGTCGTACCTTGCCCGGGTCCGCGGAGCGCTCACACCTCGGGAGTGGGGCCGGGTGGGTGGCATGGTCGGCTTCATCATCGGTCTCTACGTCGTGGGCTGGGGCGTCTTCATCGTGGCCATCCTGCCCGAGCACTCGAAGTTCCTCGGCATCGGCGTCGCCGTGACCGCGTACACGCTCGGCCTCCGCCACGCCTTTGACGCCGACCACATCTCGGCCATCGACAATACGACCCGCAAGCTGATGTCCGAGGGCAAGCGACCGCTCTCAGTGGGATTCTGGTTCTCGCTCGGGCACTCGTCGGTGGTCTTCGGTCTCGGCGTCGGCCTCACCTTCGCCGCGCGAGCGATCATCAGCCAGGTCAGTAACTCCAACTCCACCGTCGCGACGTTCGGTGGCATCTTCGGGACGCTCGTGTCGGGCACGTTCCTCTACCTGATCGCGATCCTCAATCTGATCGTGCTCGTGGGGATCGTCAAGGTCTTCGTCGAGATGCGCCGCGGCCGCTACAACGACGAGGAGCTCGAGCAGCAGCTCAATGCCCGCGGGCTCATGAACCGCTTCTTCGGCAAGCTGATGCGGTCGATCCGGAGCCCCTGGCAGATGTACCCGGTGGGAATCCTCTTCGGTCTTGGTTTCGACACCGCGACCGAGGTCGCACTGCTCGCCGCCACGGCGGGAGCGGCGACCGCCGGTCTGCCCTGGTACGCGGTCCTCAGCCTGCCGATCCTCTTTGCGGCCGGCATGGCGACCCTCGACACGCTCGACGGTTCGTTCATGAACTTCGCCTACGGGTGGGCGTTCTCCAAGCCGGTTCGCAAGGTCTACTACAACATCACCATCACCGGGCTGTCGGTCGCCGTCGCGATGTTGATCGGGACGATCGAGATCTTCGGGTTGCTCGCCGCTCAGCTCAACCTGTCCGGCGGCTTCTGGGACTTCATGTCGGGCTTCAACATCAACGAGGCGGGCTTCATCATCGTCGGTCTGTTCGTGGTGACCTGGGCGGCCGCATTGGTCATCTGGCGATTCGGGCGGATCGAACAGCGATGGGAGCGAGCGGCCGCGGAGCGCCGCTCGGCCTGACCCCCGCGGCCGGGATCACTCGGTCGCGATCGCCCGCAGGATGTCGACGCGCGCGGCGCGGATGGTGGGGATGATTGCGGCGAGGACCCCGAAGACTCCGGCGGCGACCGCGTAGAGGATCAGGTTGCCGCCGGG
>DAIQQM010000033.1:0-23456 GCA_036786805.1 Candidatus Dormiibacterota bacterium
TGAGCCAGAACCAGGAGGCGGTCATCGCACAGCAGATCGCCGAGAAGCTGCCGGAGATCGTCGCGGCGGCGGCGGCCCCGTTCGAGCACATCGACCAGTTCACGGTGCTCAACGGCGCCCAGGGCGTCACCGGAGCGCTCGCCGAGATCATCCAGCAGGCGGGTGCGCTCACCGGGCTGGCCCGGCAGTCGCTGCTGCCGGCCATCACCCGTGCGGCGTCGCCTCCGCCCGAGGTGCAGCACCTGAACGGCGCCCGCAACGGGACCGCGTACGAGAACGGTGACCGCAACGGACGGCGCAAGCGGCAGACTCCTGTCACGATCACGGACCCGGCCCCCGCCGGGACGGACGGCAGTGAGGAGCGTGTGACTCAGTGACGACAGACCTTCCCGAACTCTCGCTCACGGCACCCGAGGCGGCGACGACCGTGGGACCCGCCGAGGCCGAGCGCGAGGTGACCATCGACCCTGAGGCCGCCAAACGGATCGACGCGATGGTGTCCACGTTTGTCGGCGGCCTTCGGTCGATCGACGTCCACGGCGATGCCTACCGCAGGCACGTCGACGACATCGAGGGCCTCGCCGACCGCGAGATCCGGTCCACGTCGGACATGAGCAACCGTCTGCTCGATCGTCCGACCCGCGCGATGCGGGGCCTCGGTCAGGGCGACGCGCCGATCGCCAAGAGCCTGCTCGACCTCCGGCGCTCGGTCGAAGAGCTCAATCCCGCGAAGCATGATCTGACCCAGGGCGGTCCCAGGAAGTTGCTCGGCGTCGTGCCGTTCGGTGACAGGGTCCGGGCCTACTTCGCGAAGTATCAGAGGTCGCAGAGCCACATCGAGGGCATCGTCGGCGCCCTGCGCGAGGGTGGGGCGGAACTGGAGAAGGACAACGCGTCGATCGGGCAGGAGCAGAAGGCGCTCTGGTCACAGATGGAGACGCTTCGCCAGTACACCTACATGGCCGAGAAGCTCGACACCGGGCTCGAGGCGCAGATCAACCACGTGGCAATCGGGGACCCGGAGCGCGCCAAGGTCCTGCAGGAGGACATCCTCTACCCCGTCCGGCGCCGCCGCCAGGAGATCCTCACGCAACTGGCGGTCGCCGTCCAGGGATACGCGGCGCTGCGTGTCGTCGAGGTCAACAACCGCGAACTCGTGCGAGCGGTGCGCACGGCCACCACCACGACGGTCGCGGCGTTGCGGACCGCGGTCATGGTCGCCCAGGCGCTGACCAACCAGAAGCTGGTGAGCGAGCAGGTCAAGGCGGTGAACGAGACCACCAGCGCGATGATCGAGAGCACCTCCGCCGTGCTCCGCGATCAGACGGCGACGGTCGAGAGCCAGGCGGCGAGCCCGGGGATCGACATGGGGTCCCTCCAGCGAGCGTGGGACAACGTCTTTGCGGCCCTGGATCAGATCGACACGTACAAGCTGCGGGCGCTCGAAGCGATGAAGATCACGGTTCGGGACCTGTCGAGCCAGGTCGAGAAGTCTCACGCGCAGGTCGAACGCCTGCATGCCGCCGACGCCACACCCCCACGGGTCGCCTCGGGTCAGAGCCTCCGCCTCTCCTGAGCGTCGCGTCGCTCAGAAATGGGCGGCGTGGATCCAGACCGCCCCGGCTACCGCGGCGAGAACGAAGACCGCGTACTCGGCGATGAGCTCCCGGTGGCGGAGCGGGCCGCCCATCGCGCCCGCGACCCCGCGCGCCCCGTACCAGAGCACCAGCAGGATCGCCGCGCGCAACCCCGCGTGGGCGCTGTTGGCCCCGACCGCCACGGCGCCGCCGAGAACGATCGCCGCGACCGTGAGCGCGAAGAGGATGGTCAGGGGGATCGATAGACGCTCGGTGCGGAGACCGTCGAGGCTGACGAAGAAGACCACCGCGCAGACCGAGGCGAGGCGGAGACGGATCGGCAGCGTCGGTGATACCCCGCCCAGGAGGACGGGGGCGAGCACGGCGATCCCGGACACGTCCCTCACCAGCCGGGTGAACCATCCCTCCTTGCCCAGGGCGCGGCGACCCGCCAGCCGCGGCACTCCGCCGATGACCACGGCTGCGATCACGCCGCCGGCGATCCGGATCGGGAGCGGCAGCACCGCGATCGCGAGCAGGGTCCCAAAGGAGAGGACGGCGGCCATGGGCAGCGCGGTGCCGACCGGGCCCGGCCGCGAGTCGGACGGGTAGATCAGGAAGTCGTAGGCGACGAGCACCAGCGCGGTGAGGATGGCCAGCCCGGCGTCGACGGCGGCGCTCCGGTCGAGACCGATCGATTCTGGTCGGAGCAGCACCTCGGCGGCCACCACCGCAAGCCCGAAGGCGGTGTGCACCATCGGGAGGGGGATCTCGGCGAGCACGCGAACCTCGCCCGAGATGCCCAGCGCGCTCCGTGCCTGATCGGCAAGGTAGCCGTGACCGCGACGGCGAAAACCTGTTCGATTATCCACGTCGGCCTGTGGAAACGGTGGAGAACTCGGCCGCACCCGGCTCAGGGAGCCGAGGTGCCAGCCCGTCCGTACACGTCCTCGATGCGCACGACGTCGTCGATCTCAGGGGAGGACACCTCGAACACATCGCAGTCTTCTACGGCTATGAAGCGATGCCGGCGACCGGCGCGGACGTGCGCGCTCATGCCAGGGGTCAACCTGTGGGTCCGCATCGTGCCGCTCTCATCCTCGAGAACGAGGTCTAGGGCTCCAGATCGGAGGTAGATGCACTCGTCTTTCTGCACGTGGTACTGCAGGCTGAGCGAATGGCCCTGGTTGATATGGATGAGCTTGCCCAGGTAGCGATCTGTGACCGCCCAGCGCAACTCGTATCCCCAGGGCTTGTCGACGCGCCCCGATCCCGTCGCCTGGATCCACTCGGAGGGCTCGGACGTCTGGGTCATTCGCTGGCGCCCACAGCGATGCGCTCGGCCACACCGCTGTGGTTCTCGAGAGCAGTGATGAGTTGCTCGACCCGCTCGCGAGTCGTCGCCTCTGCATAAACCCGCATGAGCGGTTCGGTGCCGCTCATGCGCATCAGCACCCAGGATCCGTCGTCCATATAGAACTTGAACCCGTCGCCGGTGCGCGTGCGCAGGACCCTGCTCCCGGCAAGAGAGTCCGGCTCGTTCTGCTGCATGCGCGCGTACACCTGCTCCTTGCGCTCTTCGTAACCGTCACGAGGAAACCGTATATCGTGGCGGTCGTATGCGTGCGGACCGACTAGGTCCTCGAGGTGGGTCAGGATCGCCGAGAGCGGCATCCCATAGTCGACGATCATGGCCGCCATCATCAGCCCGGACAGGATGCCGTCACGCTCCGGAATGTGCCCCCGGAACGCGTACCCTCCCGACTCTTCGCCGCCGAGGATGGCGTCGGTTTCCATCATCTTCGTGCCGATGTACTTGAAGCCGACAGGCATCTCGTGCACAGTCACCCCAAAGCGTTCGCCCAGAGCGTCGAGCATCCCCGAGGTGGTAATGGAACGGACGATGTCTCCACGCAGCCCGCGCTTCTCGAGCAGATACAGCGCGAAGAGTGCCATAACCTGCAATTGATTGATATAGCGACCGCTCTCATCGATGATGCCGACGCGATCGGCATCACCATCATTGGCGATCCCGAGGTCGAAGCTACCCGAGCTCATTCTATGCATCGCGTCAGGCATGTAGCGGTCGATTGGCTCGGGATGCATCCCGCCGAACCCTGGGTTCCGCTCCGCGTGCAACTCCTCGACGGTGGTAGCGCCGCCGCGGAGGGCTCGTGCGATCAAACCGGCACCGGCGCCGTACATAGCCTCATGGAGCACGCGCAAACCGTGGCCGCGAAGCGCGTCGAGATCGACCATTCGGCCGAGTTGTTCAAGGTAATCGGGGAGGGGATCCACGGACTCGAGCCGGCCGGTCGCGACTGCCTCGTTGTACGTCATCGTGCTGACGCCCGCCTCGAGGGCCGCCGCAGTATGCCGCTCGATCTCGGAAACGACCTCCGGCGGAGCCGATCCGCCGAAGTCCGGCTTGTACTTGATCCCATTGAATTCGGCCGAGTTGTGGCTCGCAGTGACGACGATTCCACCAGCGGCGTGATGACGGGTGATCGCCCACGAGACAGCAGGCGTTGGAACCACCCGGTCCAGAAGGATCACCCGGCGCCCGTTGGCGACGAGAACCTGCGCTACCTCGCGCGCAAACAACTCGGCACAGAATCGGGAGTCGTGCCCCACGACCACGGCGCGGTTCTCGGTGACCAGGTACGATGCCACGCCCTGCGCGACTGCGCGAACGTTTGCGTAGGTGAAGTCATCCGCGACCACGGCCCGCCATCCGTCGGTCCCGAACCGGATCGGGCTCGTCATCATCGATTGCATTCTAGTCCCACGCGTCAGGGCCGGTCCCGAGTTGCGCGCGGCCCGACTGCGCGAATCACAGGACGTCCTCCCGACCGGCAGTGCGCAGCTCCTCGACGACCTCCTTGAGCAGCTGTGACTGCAGTGCGGGCACCACCAACACGGCGTCGGGAGTGTCGACCACGACGACGCCGTCGATGCCCGCCACGGCGACAATCCTGCCGGATCGCGACACAACCGTGCAGCCGTGCGCCGCGGTGACCAGCACGCTTCCCTCAACCACGTTCCCATCCCCGTCGACATCCCCGTCGGCCATACGCGCGTCATGGACATCCGTCCACGACCCGAGATCGGACCAGCCAAAGGTTGCCTCCACCACAGTGAGGCGCGGGGTGCGTTCGAGAAGGAGCGGTTCCACGGCCTGAGCACGCTGCTCGCCGTAGAGTCGGCGGACCGCGTCCTCGTCGCCTCGAATGCGGGCATCAACGGCGGCATCCAAGGTGGCACTCAGTCCTGGGTCAGCGATGCTGAGTTCGCTGAGGAATCGGCGCGCCGTCCAGGCAAAGAGGCCGAGATTCCAGAGATGCCTCCCGCCCCTGACGTATGCCTGGGCGACCTCGGCCGAGGGCTTCTCAGTGAATCCCGCTGACTCGAATGCCGGGAGTGCCGCGGCGGCCGCGGCGATCTCGGGCGGGCTGCCCTCTGGCATCGTCCACAGGCCGGGTGGCCGAAGGTCACCCAACTCGATATAGCCGAATCCCGTGACGGGGGCGGCAGGAACGAGGCCGACGGTGGCGAGGCCGTCCGTGCCACTGGCCCATCCGGCCGAGGCCAACACGGCGGCTCGGTACGCGGCAGGATCGCTGACCCGATGGTCCGCATGGATGCTTGCAATCAGGGCGTCAGGGTCCTCTCGCGCTATCAGCCCCACGGCCAGCCCCAGGGCCGGGCCGGTTCCTCGCGCCAGCGGTTCGGCTATGTACGCGTCGTCGGGGATGGACAACCCGGCGAGTGCTGTGCGGCAGCCTGCGACCTGGTCGGCCGCGGTGACGATCCGAACGCTGTCACCCAGAGGGATGACCCTGTCGACGGTGGCTCGAAGCAAGGTTTCACCTCCTCTAGCAAGGGGAAGCAGGTGCTTCGGTGTCGACCGTCGGCTCATGGGCCAGAGCCGGGTGCCGCTGCCGCCGGCCAGCACCAGGATATGCATGCCCATGCTGGTCTCGTGGACTCCAGCGACCTAGGCCGTGGCGGCCGCGACGAGGAGTGGCTCGGTGCCGGCGTCCTGCGCCCACTGCTCGGCGAGTGTGGTCCGCTCCCATGGGAGGTCGAGATCACTCCGGCCGAAATGCCCGTAGGCGGCCACCTGACGGTAGATCGGGCGGCGCAGTTCGAGCGCGTGCATGATCCCGAAGGGCGACAGGTCGATGTACTCGTCGATGAGCGAGGCGATCATGTCGTTCGGGACCTTCTCTGTCCCGAAGGTCTCGACGAGCACCGAGACGGGCTTGGCGACGCCGATCGCGTAGGCGACCTGGATCTCGCATTTGGTCGCGAGACCGGCGGCGACGACGTTCTTGGCCGCCCAGCGCGCTCCGTACGCGGCGCTGCGATCGACCTTCGACGGATCCTTGCCGCTGAAGGCACCGCCACCGTGCCGGGCATAGCCGCCGTAGGTGTCGACGATGATCTTGCGGCCGGTCAGGCCGGCATCCGCCATCGGCCCACCGATGACGAAGCGTCCGGTGGGATTGACGTAGCGCTTGGTGCCGGCGTCGAGCCATTCCGGGGGGATCACCTTGCCGACCACGTGGTGCTGGACGTCCTCGAAGATCTGCTCCTGGGTGACCTCCTCACCGTGCTGCACGCTCACGAGGACGGTGTCGACCCGCCGGGGACGGCCGTCGCCGTCATATTCGACGGTCACCTGGGTCTTACCGTCGGGGCGAGCCCAGCGGAGCGTCCCGTCGCGACGGAGGACGGCGAGCCGCCGGGCCAGCTGGTGGGCCATCTGGATCGGCGCCGGCATCAGCTCCGGGGTCTCGTCGCAGGCGAAACCGAACATCATTCCCTGGTCACCGGCGCCGCCGTGGTTGACGCCCTGGGAGATGTCGGGGGACTGCTCGTCGATCGCGACCAGGACGCCGCAGGTCTCCCAGTCGATCCCGTACTTGGCGCGCGTGTAGCCGATCTCCTTGATGGTCTTGCGGACCAGGCCGGCGATGTCGACGTACGCCTCGGTCGTGATCTCACCGAACACCAGGACCGTCCCCGTGCTCAGGGCGGTCTCACAGGCGACGCGGCCGAGCGGATCCTTGCTGAGGACGGCGTCCAGAACGGCATCGCTGATCTGATCCGCCACCTTGTCAGGGTGTCCCTCGGTCACGGACTCAGAGGTGAACAGGCGATGGTGTTTCGTCGGCACTGGAGCTAACCCTCCGCCCCACCGGCAGCCACCGAGCCGCCCTGTGCGTCTCCGGCCTGCTCCTGTCCAGGGATCGCAAGATCGTAACAGCGCGGTGGAAAGGCTGGGCCGTCACGGATTTGTCCGTTTGCGAGGACCCTCGCGACCGTGTACTGTTACCCGGTAACTATCACCAACCCGGGCGCCGTATCACAACGCGCCGGACGGAGGAACTAGGCGCGTGTCGGTAGACCAGACTCTACGTTGCCGCGATTGCGGCGTCGACTTCATTTGGACTGAGGGCGAGCAGGACTTCTTTGCTTCTCGTGGCCTCACAAACCCCCCTTCTCGCTGCCCCAGCTGCAGAGCGGCTCGTCGTCAGAGTGGCGGCGGTGGTGGCGGCGGCGGCGGCTTCGGTGGTAGTGGCGGTGGCGGCGGTGGATACCGCAGCAACGGCCCCCGCCAGATGTACGAGGTTCCCTGCGCAGGGTGCGGCGGCGTCGCCCGCGTCCCCTTCCAGCCTCGTGGCGACAAGCCCGTTTACTGCAGCGACTGCTTCCGCGCCGCGCCTCGGTGAGTGAGGGCGGCCCAATCGCGGTAGGGACGAGGGTCAGCTTCCCCTACGGGGGCAGCCGGCGCACCGGCACCGTCGCTGACGTCTCCATGATCCCCGACCAGTCGGGCGGCCAGTCTCTCGCATACCTGATCGACGTCGGCTCTCGCAAAGTGTTTGTGCAGGGCGAAGGCATCACCCCGGCCACCGGGCCGGGGGCGGCCTTCGATCCGGTCGCCGAGGGCGTCGCCTACGGCCGCAAGCGGCCGAGGAATCCGCGGAACCGCTAGGGGGCTTCCCTCGGGCTCCGGGCTGGGCCGGCCCGTGGCCACCGCGTGACGGCGTGACCACGGCATGCTGGCTATTCTGTGAGTGATGGCTTCCGATCTCACCGCCGACGCCGCGCAGCCTGTCCGCCGGCCCGGACGCAGGCGGGTCCGTCTCTGGATGGTCATGCTCGCCCTCGGCATCGCCTCGATCATCGCGGGCGGCTCGCTCATTGCCGGGCCCCTCATCGGCGTCTTCCAGCGCGGCGCGGTTGACTCGACGGCGCTCAACCACTGGAAGGGCAGCACCACGCATTCAGCCGCTCCCGCCCCGGCCGCTTCCACCTCCCCCATCTGCGGGACCAGCTCGGCGACCGACTACGCGCTCGTGAACTTCGGCGCCCCGGTTCAGTACCACTACGCCGCGGTCGCGGGCAACGGCACCTGGGCCCTCCTGAATTCACGGTCGATGGTGCACTACGCGGGAACGCCGAACCCGGGCCAGCAGGGAAACGTGATCATCGCCTTCCACCGTGAGCCCGATTTCCAGTACATCAACGCGCTCAATGTCGGCGACACGATCTCGATCCAGAACCGTGCCTGCCAGACATTCGTCTACAAGGTCACCAACCGGTGGGACCTCGCCCCCACCAAGGTCACACAGCTTGTTCCCACCTCCGGCCACGAGCTGACCATGATCACCTGCGATCCGTGGTGGCAGGACTACGACCGCCTCGTGTGGCGCGCCGAGCTGATCTCGGCGCCGGCGCCGGCCTCCCCCGGCTCGACGGGCGGTACGGTGGCCAACCCCTCGTTCTGACCGTCCCGGGCCGCCCCTACTCCGAGTAACCCTCGAGGGGACCTGGAAGTGCTGCCTCGGCGACAGCCTCGAGACGCTTGATGTTCATGCGAACGAAGATCCCCCCGGCGACGATTGCCACGACGGCGAGCACCGCGAATCCGATCTCGACTGGCGTGCTCAGCTTCGCAATGGCGCTGCTGGAGGCATAGGCGCCGACACCGTAAATGGTCGCCCAGACAATCGCACCCGAGGCGTTGGCGATCAGAAAGTGCGACCAGTGCATTCGGTTTGTGCCGGCGAGAAAGGCGGCATACGTGCGCAGCACCGAGACGAACCGTCCGAAGAAGACCACCTTGGCGCCTTGACGCATGAAGATATAGCGACCGACCTTCAACTTAGCCTCGTCGAGACGCACGTACTTGCCGAAGCGGCGGAGCAGCGGGTACCCCCCGAACCAACCGATGCCGAAGCCGATGTTGTCGCCGATCACGGCGCCGACGATCGCGGCCGCGATGATTCCGACGATCGACAACTGATGGGTCGTTGCCGCGAACACCGCGGCTGTGATCAGCATCGTCTCCCCAGGAAGAGGCACGCCAAGGCTCTCGATGCCGACGAACATCGCCACTGCCAGGTAGCCGATGCTGTGCAACCAGCCGTAGAGTCCCGAATTAACCACGCTGCGTGGGTCCTTTCCGCTCAGACGGGCGGAACGGGGTGGTGGCGCGAGACGTCCGCGCGGCGTCTTGATCGATACGCCGCGAAGCGGCGGACCAGCTCAGCGCGCAACTCCGCAGGCGGCACCACCGCATCGACGATGAGCTCGGACGCGAGCCGGAAGATGTCGATGTCATCGCGGTACTCATCCTGCAGCCGGTTGACGAATGCCGCGCGCTCATCCTCCGGAAGGTCCTGGATTTTGTTGTAGTACACGGCGTTGATCGCAGCCTCCGGGCCCATCACCGCGATCTGCGCGGTGGGGAGGGCGAGCGTGCAGTCGGGTTCGAACGCCGGTCCGCTCATCGCGTACAGACCGGCTCCGTACGCTTTGCGCAGGATCACCGAGATCCGCGGCACCTGTGCCTGCGCCAGCGCGGCGATCATCTTCGCGCCGTGCCGGATGATCCCCTGCCGTTCGACCGCGGTGCCGATCATGAATCCCGGGACGTCGGCGAGAAAGAGCAGGGGAACGTTGAATGCGTCGCAGCACGTGATGAACCGCGTCGCCTTGTCGGCTGAGTCGACAAAGAGCACGCCCCCTTTGAAGCGAGGCTGGGACGCGAGAATGCCGACTGCGTAACCGTCGATGCGGGCGAAGCCGCACACGATCTCGCGTGCGAAGAGACGCTTGATCTCGAAGAAGGAGCCGTCGTCGACGATGCCGCGAACGAACGCCATCACGTCGTATCCCTTCGACGCCTCCGCGGGGATCACGTCGGTGATGTCCTCGCATCCGGCTGCGACCCCTTGCGCCGGCGCAACCGGTGGCGCGTCGTGCCAGGACTGGGGCAGGTACTCGAGGTAGCGCCGGGCCGCGACGATGCCGGCGTCATCGTCGGCGACGAGGACATCCCCGCAGCCGCTCACCGTGCAGTGCATGCGCGCGCCGCCCATCTCCTCGAGGGTGACCTTCTCGCCAACCACGACCTCGGCCATGCGCGGTGACCCAAGGTACATCGAGGCGTTCCCTTCCACCATGATCACCACGTCGCAGAAGGCCGGGATGTACGCGCCACCGGCGGCGCTCGGGCCGAAGAGCACGCACACCTGCGGCACCTGTCCGGACAGCCGCACCTGCATGTGGAAGATCTGGCCGGCATGACGCCGCCCCGGAAACATGGCCACCTGTTCGGTGATGCGCGCACCCGCGGAATCGACGAGATACACGAGTGGGATCTGCAGCCGCTCCGCCGTCTCCTGGATGCGGACGATCTTCTCCACGGTGCGCGGCCCCCAGGACCCGGCCTTGACCGTGGGATCGTTCGCCATGACGGCACAGGTTCTTCCGTGCATCACACCGATACCGGTGACGACCCCCTCGGCGGCAAGCTCCGGATCCTCCGTACCGGCGAGGAGCCCGTCTTCGACGAACTCGCTCCCCGTATCGAAGAGTCGCGCGATCCGCTCGCGCGGCATCAGCTTGCTCTGGGTTTCCAGCTTCTCCCGATGGCGCTGCGGGCCACCGCCTCGCGCCCGAGCGAGACGCTCGGGGACGGCCTCAGCCAACCCTCGTCTCCGCTGCGGCTTCCTGGGGTTCGCGGCTCCAGACTCCCGCACGGTAGAGCTTGCCGGGGAGATCCCGGCGGAGGTCCGACGCGAGCATCTCGGCGACCGCGCACATCGCGCCGGTGTCGATGCCGGTGACGGCGCCGAGCGCGTGCAGCGCCTGGAGCGCGTCCTCGCTGCAGACGTTGCCCGTTGATCGCGGAGCGAACGGGCATCCACCCACCCCACCGACCGATCCGTCGAAGCGGCGGATCCCGGCCTGGAATGCGGCGATGACGTTGGCAACGCCAAGACCGCGCGTGTCGTGCACGTGCAGTGAGAGGCGGTCGATCGGCACCGCGGCGCTCACGAGCGCACACATCGCGGTGACATCGGCAGGTGTCGCCACACCGATCGTGTCGGCAACACCGACCTCGGCGACACCGCGACTGACGAGATCGGCGCACAGATCGACGACGCGTTCGGGCGCGACCGGTCCCTCGAATGGACAGCCGAAGCTCGCCGACACGGCGACGTCGACCGTGCACCCGTGCGCACCCGCAAGCTCGAGGATCTGCGAGATGTCGTCGAGCGATTCGCTCACCGTGCGATTGACGTTGCGGCGGTTGAAGGAATCGGTCACGGCGATGGTGACCAGCACATTGCGAACGCCGTGCGCCAGCGCAAGCTCGAATCCGCGCAGATTGGGCACTAGGACGCGCAGCCGGGGGAGGTCGGCACGCAGCCCGGCCAGCACGGCGGGCGCATCCGCGAGCTGCGGAACCCAGACAGGCGAAACGAAGGAGGTCGCCTCGACACGCGGCACACCGGCATCGAGCAGCCCGCGAACGAGCCGGATCTTCGCGTCGGTGCTGATGCTGTCGGCGATGTTCTGGAGTCCGTCACGAGGCGCGACGTCGGTCCAGCGCACGTCGTTCACGCGATTTGCCTCCCGGGAGTGGACGTTGCCCCGTCACCGTAGCAAACCCGGGGGCTACACTCTCGCCAGCCGATGCCGCGGTTCCGCGTTCCCGACTACATCCGAACCACCTTCGCGGTCAGCGATTGGCGCGCTTTCCGGCTGTGCGGCATGGACGAGGTCGGACGCGGCGCGTACGCCGGTCCCCTGGTTGCCGCGGCGGTGGTGCTGCCGCAGCGGTTCCGGCACCCGCTCCTGCGCGACAGCAAGCTGCTGACCGCGAAGCAGCGTGAGCTGGTCGGGGCGGTGCTCCGACAGCGCGCGGTCGCCTGGGCGGTGGCCGAGGTGAGTGTGGACGACATCAACGCTCGCGGGCTGGGCTGGGCCAACGTGGAGATCTTCCGCAGGCTCGTCGAGGCTGTCGACGCCGACGGCTACTGCTGCGACGGCAACCTGCGCATCCCCACCTCGCGGCCCATCCACTCGCTGGTCGCCGGTGATCGCAAGGTGCCGGCCGTCTCGGCTGCCTCGATCATCGCCAAGGTGCACCGCGATGCGCTGATGACTCGCATGCACGAAGACGCCCCCCACTACAACTGGGCAAGCAACAAGGGGTACGGCGCCCCCGAGCATCGCGCGGCCATCAGAGAGTACGGGCCGCACCCCGCGCACCGCCGGGTGTTCCTGGCGTCAGTGATGCAGACGGAACTGGACCTGACCGGGACCGCCGTTCACCCCGCCGTGGCAATCCCCGCGGCGGGGGCCGGCTGAACCTCGGTCAGTTCGCGCCGCACCCGCAACTGCCGCCGCAGCAACCGCCGCCGCCACCACCACTGCTCATCGAGGGCGAATCGTCCGACCCCGACCCGGCATGGACGGCCACCCGGCTGATCAACGGCATGCTGGCCCGGCTCTCGCAGCTCGGGCAGACGGCAGCGACTTCACGATCGGCCATCGGGCGGAGCAGCTCGAACACGGCCGAGCAGTCGTTGCAGCGATATTCGTACAGAGGCATCGCCGGCTAGCGTACGCATGATCAGGCCGATTTGACAAGTCGAACATCCGTTCGGTAGAGTCGGTCCATGCCCATCCGCACCATCGAGCTCCAGCTCCCGCTCGACGCCGATGAGGCCGGATCGCTGGCCCGGCGGCGCGTGAGCCATCTCGCCGCAGTCGACGGGCTGGATCCTGCGGCGTTCGTCAAGTTGATCCGCTCCTTCCCGTCTCTGCGGGCGATCTACAGCGCCTCCGAACCCGAGCTGGCGAGGCTGGTCGGACCGGTTGCGGCCGCACGCATCAGGTGGTTCCTCGACGCGCCGCTGGATACGGCGCTCGCTCGCGAGGCCTCGCCGATCAGCCTCCGCGACATCGCACCCCCGCTTTCCTCCGCCGCCTGATCCTCACCCGCGCGACGCGTGCGGAGCGTTGAGCGGAGCGTTGAAACGTGCAACCAAAGTAGAATGAATCCTTTGGTGCCGGTTCGTTCACGTGGCGCCATATATCGGCAGGTGAGAACGGAGGTTTGTTACAACATGCGGCGTCGACGTTCCAGAGCTGCCGTGCTCGATCGCGGCCGCGCGGCCGAAACCATCAGTGAGCTCGCAGACCATGCGGTCACGCTCGCGCGGGGCGCGGGAAGCGCAGCGCTTCCAACGGTGCAGCGCGGCGCGGAAGGATTGAGCCAGGTCTTGCAGAGTGCCGCGGGCACGCTGGCTGAGACTGCCGAGCACCTTGCCGGAGACGCCCGGGTCACGGCCGCCGGCAATGCCGCGCGCGAGCGGATCGCGGACGCATCGGACAAGCTGAGCACCGCGATCCGGCCCAAGAAGAAGACCCACCGGGTTCGCAACCTCCTGATCGGCGCAGCGGTCGTCGGTGGCGTGTTCGCGCTCATCCAGTCGCCGCTCCGCACCAAGATCCAGGAGCGTCTCTTCGGCCCGGCGCCGTCTGACGATGAGGAGCTTCCCCAGATCACCCTCCCCGACGATGATCGTCACGTCGAGATCACCGACCTGACCAGGGCGGCCAAGGCTGAGCCCGATCCGGCCGCCGATGTCGTCGGGACGCCGGTGGTTGCGGAGCCCGCGCCGCGCGGTGGTCGCGGCCACGGCCATAACCACGACGAACCTGCTGACAACCAGGAGACCAATGCCTGACGATCGCCCGTATCAGGGACGCCCTTCCTCGGACCGTCCCTCGTTCTCCGGCCCCCGGCAGTTCTCGGGACCCCGGCCAAGCTTCAACAACAACGACTCCCGGCCCCCGTTCCGCCCGGCGCCTCGAGTGGAGGTCCCGGCCGCCCCGATGGCGCACTCGCTGCGCCTTCGCGACGGTGACCGTGAGATCGAGGTGAGCGGATCCGCGGCATTCGTCCGCCAGGTTCTCGACGACCTCCCCGCGATGTGGACCCGCCTCCACGGCGAGGGGTCGACGCGGCCCGCGCGGATCGACCTGCCCGCCCGGACCGAGGCACCTGCGCCGGTGGCCGCCGAGCAGCCGAATCGCGTGCCCGAAAGTGCGCCGGAGCCCGCCCGCGCGCCTGTTGCAGCCGCGAACGGCAAGCACACCGCCACCCGGAGCACACCCGATGACAAGGTGCTCGCGGTCCTCAAGGAATCGACCCGGCCACTCGCGGTCGCCGCGATCCGGAAGCGCCTTGGTGGCACGTTCACCCCGCAGCAGGTCCGGCGCATCCTCGAGCGGAACGCTCCGAAGGTCTCGGTCACCGACGAGCGACCGGCCACCTACCGGCTCCGCTAACACCCCTCGTCCAGGCGCGTCACCCGGCCCGCCCGGGAGCAGGGGACGGCTGCCACTCATAATGGCGCGGGCAGGGAACTGAACGAACCATGCGACGTCCATTCCTCGTCCTCCTGACAGCGCTCCTCGTGTGCGTCACAGCATGCGGCTCGGCGGTCGCCGACGGAGGCCCGTCCGGCTCGGGGACTCCCGCCGCCACGCCGTACCCGACGCCCTCCGGCGGCCTTGGACACCGGCCGTCGTCGCCCGTCAAGATCGCCCTGCTCTCCCCCGCCAGTGGTGCGATCGTGCACGGGACCTCGGTCCTCGTTCGTGTGTCGGTGACCGGCGGCATCGTCACGCCGACGCTGAGCGCCGTCGTCTCACCGACAAAGGGCCACGTGCACCTGTACCTGAACAACCAGCTCATCTACATGGCGTACACGCTGCAACAGGCGATCACCGTGAAGCCCGGTCTCGAGTACACGATGTACGCCGAGTTCGTCGCCCAGGACCACTTTCCCTTCGACCCCCGTGACGTCACCCCGACGATCTTCTTCACCGTCGCGCCGGGCTGACCGGGCGTGACGGTGATCGCACACATCGTCAGCAGCCTCCCCTTGCCCCTCCAATGGGGACTCGCGCTGCTGATCTTCGGTGGCGGACTGCTGGTGTTCGCGGTGCGGAGGAGCGCGCTGCGCATCGCCGGCGCGGTGGCGGCCGTCTTCGGCGCGGGTGGCCTGATAGCCAGCTGGATCCTCAGCCCGGCGCTCATCGTGGCGGCACCGTACGCTGTGCGCATCGTGTCGCCTGCACCCGGAACCGCCGTGGGCGCGCCACTCACGCTCACGGTGTGCGGCGTGACCGCATCCGGCGGGCTGAAGCCCGCCACGTCCGCGCAGTACTTCCTCGCGGTCATCCTCGACGGCGTCCAGGCGCCGACCGTGGATGTCTGGAACATTCCCGTGAACCTGTCCGCGGGCCGGCACACGGTCGAGGTCGAGCTGGTGTCGCCCAGTCACCAGGCGTTCAATCCGCCCGCAACTTTCACGGAGACCATCACAGTCGTCCCGGGTGCAACTCCGGCAGGTCCCGGTTCCTGTTGACCGACGAACGGCGCGCGCACATCCTCGTCGTCGAGGACGACACAGCCCTCCGTGAGATCGTGTCCGGCGCGCTGACGTCGGCCGGCTATGAAACCTCGCTTGCGGCACACGGCATCACCGCCTCGCAGATGCTGCAGGATGACAGGGCGTTCGACATCGTCCTGCTCGACATCGGGCTTCCCTTCATCGACGGGTGGCACCTCCTGGAGCAGATGCAGGATCGAAGCCGGCCAGGGGTCATCGTGATCAGTGCACGCGGCGAGGAGAGCGACAAGATCCGCGCGCTCGACCTCGGGGCGGATGACTATCTCGCCAAGCCCTTCAGCGCTGACGAGCTCCTCGCCCGGATCCGCGCCGTGCTCCGCCGGGTGCGGCCCCCCGACGAGGCGCCTGGCATCGTGGTGCACGGCGCCGTTCGAGTGGATCTCGCCGCCCGGGCGGTGACCCGTGCCGGCATCGAGGTGCGCCTCTCTCCAACCGAGTGGCTGCTGCTCGCGGAGCTGGCACGCAACGCCGGCGTGACGCTCGACCATCGCACGCTGCTGCAGCGCGTCTGGGGACCGCAGTACGCGGATGA
This sequence comes from Candidatus Dormiibacterota bacterium, assembly GCA_036786805.1. Taxonomy (GTDB): domain Bacteria; phylum Chloroflexota; class Dormibacteria; order Aeolococcales; family Aeolococcaceae; genus Palsa-851. The sequence continues at coordinate 15,906 of DAIQQM010000033.1, forward strand.
ACGCAACTACCTCCGGACGTTCGCGCAGCGCCTGCGCGTGAAGCTCGAGGACGACCCCGCGCACCCGGAGATCGTGGTGACCGTGGGACGCCAGGGGTATCGTTTCGGCCCGCCTCGTTGATGCTCCGTTGACTCCCTCGGGGAGACCATGGTGGAGCTATGGCCATGCAGCTCCCGGAGCCGGAGCGCCGATGGCACCACCGGTGGGATCGGACCGTTGCTGTCGCCGGCAGGATCAGGCCGGCGGCGGTTCTCGTTGCCGCGGTGGTCGCACCGGTTGCGCTCACCGCGGCGGTGCTGCCCTTCCGCGACCAGGTCCCGAGCGCGACGGTCGCGCTCGGCCTCGCCGTGCTGGTGTCACTGCTCGCAGCGATCGGCACGCGCGTCACGGCGGTCATCGCCGCCGTGTCCGCCGCGGTGTGCTTCGACGTGGGGTTCACACAGCCGTACGGCTCGCTCGCGATCTCTCATCCCCAGGACATCGAGACCACCGCGCTGCTCCTCGTTGGAGGCGTTATCGTCGGTCAGCTCTCGGCTCGGAATCGCAGGAACCGCGGACTGGCCGCGCGAGCGAGCGAGGACCTCAGCCGCATCCAGGCGATCGCCGAGTTGATGGCCGGCGGCGCCGCCGCGGATGAGGTGGTCGCGGCGGTCGCGGACGAACTGAAGAGCCTGCTCGGGTTGCGCAGCTGCTGGTTCGAGACGTCGCGCCCCGACAAGCCCGGCCCGACGATCGACCGCAACGGCAATGTCAGCTGGGGACGGATCTGGTGGGGATTCGACACCCTGGGGCTCCCCGGGAAGGAGATCACCATCGGGGTCGAGCACGACCAACGGCGTCTCGGGCGCTTCGTGCTCGTCGCAGAGCCGGGCACCAAGGTGCGCCGCGACCAGCTGCTCGCGGCGGTGACGCTCGCGGACCAGGCCGGGGCTGCGATCGGCGCCGGCGGCGTGCCGGTCGCGGTCGTGCATCACTGACACCGCGGCAAAATCATTGACTGGTTGTTGACGGCTGCGCGGCTACGTTGTGAGTAGTGGTTCGTTGGCCCGTTCACTGGTAGAAGGCAATGTTCACAACGATTCTTGTCGCTTCCGATGGTTCCGAGACCGCCGACCGCGTGGTCACGGTCGCGCAGTCGCTGGCCAAGGAAGGTCAGTCAAAGGTGGTCGTCGCTCACGTCAATGAGCTGATGGCGGGACGCGGCGGTGCACATTCGGTGCATCCCAATGAGGAGTTCCTCCAGCTCAACGTGCGCAAGCAGGTTGCCGACCTCAAGGCCGCGGGCCTGGACGTGGAGATCCACATGCAGTCGACGATCGGCAAGGCAGCCAAGTCGATCGCCGAGATGGCGCGCGAGTGCCACGCCGACCTCATCGTTGCGGGTGCCAGCAAGCATGGTCCCCTGGCCGATCTCGTCTTCGGCACGGCGGGTCAGCGCATGTACCGGCTTGCCCCCTGCCCCGTGCTCGTCGTCCCCGCGCAGAACTAACCTCCACATGAGGCCGCGGGACGGTCTTGGCCGTCCCGCGGCGTTCTCCCTCGCTCGGTGCATGAATTTCGTTGATGGGCCGTTGATGGATTCCTGAAGATACTGAACTCAAATGCCACTTGATCTGCTCGTCCTGCTGTGTTTCGCCGGGATGCTCGTCGCGGGCATCCTGATGATCGACGGCCTCCGGAGGATCTGACATGGGCGATCTCACCGGGTACATCGTCGCCGCGGTGATCGCGCTCATCGCGGCGGTGTACCTGCTCGTCGCGCTGGTCGCGCCGGAGCGCTTCTGATGATCCTCGACATCGTCGCCGCGATCATCACCTACGCCGCGGTGGCCGCCGGCGCCTGGTTCATCGGCGGCTACATGCTCAAGGTCTACAGGGGCGAGCGCGTCTGGCTCAGCCCGGTGGTCCGGCCCGTCGAACGCCTCACCTATCGAATCATCGGAGTAGACGAGGAGCACGAGCAGGGCTGGATCGGCTACCTGGTTTCGATCCTCGCGGTGACCTTCGTGAGCGTCGTGTTCACGTATCTCATCCTTCGATACCAGGATCACCTGCCTCTCAACCCGCAGAACCTCCCCGGCGTGCCCGCGCCGCTCGCGTTCAACACCGCGATCAGCTTCGCCACCAACACCAACTGGCAGAACTACACCGGCGAGACCACGATGAGCTACTTCTCGCAGATGGTCGCCCTGGTGCTGCACAACTTCCTCAGTGCCGCGATGGGCATGGCGATCGCCATCGTGGTCATTCGAGCGATCGCGCGCCGAACCATGAACACCCTCGGGAACTTCTGGGTCGACACGGTGCGCGGCACGCTCTACGTGCTCCTGCCGATCAGCGTTCTCGTCGCTCTCGTCCTGGTGGCCAACGGCGCCATCCAGAACTTCAGCGGCTACTCGATCGTGCACACGCTCACCAACGGATTGCAGACGATCGCCCAGGGACCGGTCGCATCCCAGGAGGCGATCAAGGATCTCGGGACCAACGGCGGTGGCTTCTTCAATGCGAACAGTGCCCATCCGTTCGAGAACCCCAACGGGTTCACCAATGCGCTTGAGATCTTCACCGTCCTGCTCATCCCGTTCGGTCTCGTGATCACCTTCGGCAAGTGGGTCGGCAACGTCAAGCAGGGAATCGCGCTCGGTGCGGTCATGGGCATCATCCTCATCGGCGCCTTTGGCGTCGCCGCCTGGCAGGAGCAGCAGGGCAATCCCGCGCTCGTGGGCACGGGCGCGACGCAGGTGGCTTCGGCTCAGTCCGCCGGCGGCAACATGGAAGGCAAGGAGGTTCGCAACGGTCCGATCCAGACGGCACAGTTCGGCACCGCCACTACCGGCACCAGTACGGGATCCGTCGATTCCTCGCACGACAGCTGGACGGCGATCGGTGGGCTAATCCCGCTCGTCCTCCTCAAGCTCGGTGAGATCACCCCGGGAGGTGTGGGTTCGGGCCTCTACGGCATGGTCGTCTTCGCGATCGTGGCGGTGTTCATCGCCGGACTGATGGTCGGGCGAACACCGGAATACGTGGGCAAAAAGATCGAGGCGCGCGACGTCAAGTACGCGGCCATCGCGATCCTCGTGCTGCCCGCGTCGATCCTCGGATTCTCCGCCATCGCCGTGCTCACGGCGGGAGGTCAGGCGGGGCCGATCGCGACGCAGGGAACACCGCACCAGCTCAGCGAGATCCTGTATGCGTTCGCGTCGACGACCGGCAACAATGGCAGCGCGTTCGCCGGGCTCACGGGCAACACGCTCTATTACAACCTGATGCTCTCCGGGGCGATGTGGATGGGGCGCTTCCTGTTCATCATCCCGGTGATGGCGATGGCGGGGAACCTCGTCAAGAAGAAGATCGTCCCGGCCAGCGCCGGCACGTTCCCCACCGACGGACCGCTCTTCGTCGCACTCCTCGTTGGAACGATCCTCGTCGTCGCGGCGCTGACGTTCTTCCCCGCAGTCTCGCTCGGGCCGATACTCGAGCACTTCAAGCTCATCGCGGTGCATTGATATGGCCCTCGCAGCCGCTCACCATCCCCGACGCCGCCGCAGCAGCGTCACCGACCCGGAGTTGCTCTTCCCCGCGATCGGTCAGAGCTTCGTCAAGCTGGACCCGCGCGCCATGGTTCGCAACCCGGTGATGTTCGTCGTCGAGATCGGCGCGGTGATGACCACGTACGTGTTCATCGCGGACATCGTGGGGAACGCCGTCGACACCAGCTTCGTCGGGCAGATCGCCCTCTGGTTGTGGTTCACGGTGCTCTTCGCTAACTTCGCCGAGGCGATCGCCGAGGGTCGCGGCAAGGCGCAGGCCCAGGCTCTTCGGCGTACGCGCACCGAGACGATCGCCCGCAAGCTGCAGGGCGGCGCCGGCGGCAAGGAGACTGCGGTACCGGCCATCGATCTGCGCAAGGGCGACATCGTGGTCTGCGAGGCCGGTGACGTGATCCCCAGCGACGGCACCATCATCGACGGGATTGCGAGCGTCGACGAGTCGGCGATCACCGGAGAATCGGCACCGGTCATCCGCGAAGCGGGCGGTGACCGCAGCGCGGTCACCGGTGGCACGCGTGTGCTCAGCGACCGCATCGTCATCGAGATCACGCAGAACCCCGGCGAGACCTTCCTCGACCGGATGATCTCGCTTGTCGAGAGCGCGACACGGCAGAAGACACCCAATGAGATCGCGCTCAACATTCTGCTCGCGAGCCTGACTCTCATCTTCCTGATCGCAGTGGTGACGCTGCAGCCGTATGCCCTTTTCTCGGGTGCCTCGATCGAGGTCGTGGTGCTCATCGCCCTGCTGGTCTGTCTCATCCCCACGACGATCGGAGGACTGCTCAGCGCCATCGGCATCGCCGGGATCGACCGCCTCCTCCAGAAGAACGTCCTTGCCATGTCCGGCCGCGCCGTCGAAGCGGCCGGTGACGTCGACACGCTCCTGCTCGACAAGACCGGGACGATCACGCTCGGCAATCGTCAGGCGACCGAGTTCCTGCCGGCACCGGGCGTGGCCATGGAGCAGCTGGTGCGCGCGGCAGACCTGGCAAGCCGCGCCGATGAGACCCCGGAGGGACGCTCGATCGTCGCCCTGGCCCGTCGGTTCGGCGCCACTGAGGACGAGGGAGATACCGCCTGGACCTTCGTGCCCTTCACGGCAGAGACACGCATGAGCGGTGTCGACAACGCCGAGGGCAGCATTCGCAAGGGTGCGGGAGACGCCGTCGCGAAGTGGTGTGGTCAGGGCAAACCCATCGACGGTGTCGTGCCCAAGGGCGTGACCGATCAGGTCGAGGTCATTGCCCGCAGTGGCGGCACGCCACTGCTTGTCGCGCAGAACCACGTCATCCTCGGCACCATCCACCTGAAGGACATCGTCAAGCCAGGTATCGCGGAACGGTTTGCCGAGCTGCGCAGGATGGGTCTGCGCACCGTGATGATCACCGGGGACAACCCGCTCACGGCTGCGGCCATCGCCGCCGAGGCAGGAGTCGACGACTTCCTCGCCGAGGCGACGCCGGAGAACAAGCTCGACCTCATCCGTCAGGAGCAGGCGGGCGGGAAGCTCGTGGCGATGACCGGCGACGGCACCAACGACGCGCCCGCGCTTGCGCAAGCTGACGTTGGCGTTGCCATGAACAGCGGCACGCAGGCTGCCAAGGAAGCCGGCAACCTCGTCGACCTCGATAGCGACCCGACCAAGCTGATCGAGATCGTCGAGACGGGCAAGCAGATGCTCATCACGCGCGGAGCGCTGACCACGTTCAGCATCGCCAACGACGTCGCCAAGTATTTCGCGATCATCCCGGCGATGTTCACCGCCTACGTGGCGCTCAAGCCCCTCGCGGTGCTCAACATCATGCACCTGCAGTCGGCGCACAGCGCCATCCTCAGCGCTGTCATCTTCAACGCGCTCATCATCATTGCGCTCGTTCCGCTCGCGCTGCGCGGTGTGCGCTTTCGGGCGGTCGGCGCCAGCTCGCTGCTGCGCCGCAACCTCCTCATCTACGGCGTCGGTGGGATCATCGCGCCATTCATCGGGATCAAGCTCATCGATGTGATCATCAACGCGGTACACCTGGTCTAAATGTCATGAATCCACGTAGCTGGCCCAAGGAGCTGCTTATCGGGCTCCGCCTCACCTTAGCCCTCGCCGTCATGGTGATCGTGTACACCTTCGACATCACAGGTGTTTCGCAGGCGGCTTTCAACGGCAATGCCAACGGCAGTCTCGTCAGCGTGAACGGCAAGGTCGTCGGGTCCACAATGATCGGGCAGAGTTGCCCGCAGGAGACCGTTGCCAAGGACGGGAGCCTGAAGATCACGATCGACACGAAGTACTTTCAGGGACGGCTCTCGTATACGACCAACGCCAACACCGGAGCGCTGCAGCCGTGCAACGCGGCGAACTCGGTCGGAAGCAACTATGGTCCGTCGAACCCGCTGCTGCTGGAGAACACCAAGGCTGCTGTGGCCGCGTATACAGCCGCCGGGGTCGCCACCCCGATCCCGATCGACCTGGTCACCTCTGACTTCACCGGCTTCGACCCGGACATCAGCGAGGCCGCAGCGCTCGCCCAGGTGAACATGGTGGCGAGTGCCCGGGGCCTCGACCCCGCCAGGGTGCACGCGCTCGTCGAGTCCAACGTACAGGGCCGGATCCTCTGGGTCTTCGGCGAGCCGGTCGTCAACGTCCTCCAGCTCAACATCGCGCTCGACGCTCAGCAGTCCAGCCTCGCAGGCTGACGCGTTTATCGCGGCGCCCGTGCGCGCATCATGAGCGGTATGACCGACACGATCGCGGCAGGCGCGGTGCCGGTCCCGGCGATTAGGGTCGGGCGCGGCCACCTGCGCGTGTTCCTCGGCGCCACGCCGGGAAGCGGCAAGACCTTCGCGATGCTCCGCGAGGCCCACGACCGGCGCTCCCAGGGAGAGGACGTCGTCGTCGGCTACGTGGAGACCCACGGCCGCAGGCTCACCGAGCAGGCGATCGGCAGCCTCGAGGTCATCCCCCGGCTCGAGGTGGATTACCGCGGCAAGGTCATGGAGGAGATGGACCTCGAGGGCGTGCTCGCGCGACACCCCCAGGTCGTGCTCGTCGACGAGCTGGCGCACACCAACGTGCCCGGCGTCCGCCACGTCAAGCGGTACGAGGACGTCGAGGACATCCTCGACGCCGGCATCGACGTGGTCACCACGGTCAATGTCCAGCACCTCGAATCGGTGAAGGACCTCGCCGAGCACATCACCGGCATCCCCGTTCGGGAGACGCTTCCCGACCGTGTTCTGGACAACGCTGACGAGATCCAGTTCATCGACATCTCCCCGGAAGCGCTGCGCAAGCGGATGCGCCACGGCAACATCTACGCACCCGAGAAGGTCGACACAGCGCTCGCCAACTTCTTCCGCCCCGGCAACCTCGCCGCGCTGCGCGAGATTGCGCTTCGGCTCGTGGCACAGACGGTGGGTCGCGCGCGAGGCGCCATCCGCCCCGCGCCGGAGTCCGTCCTCGTCGCCGTGAACGGCCGGGAGAACAGCGGGACGCTGATCCGGCGCGCCAGCCGCCTCGCGCGCCGATTCGGTGGATTCTGCACCGTCCTGGTGGTCGCGGGGCGCCACGACAACGCGGCCGGCTCGGGCCGCATGAAGTCGAAGGAGCTCGCCGAGCTGCTCCAGTGCGGATACATCGAGCGCGAGGGCAAGGTGACCGACACGGTCATCGCCGTCGCTCAGGAGCTCGCGGTGCAGCACGTGGTCATCGGCCAGACCTCGCATCCCGGCGTGCGCGGCAGGCTCCACCGCGGCCTGGTCGACCGGTTGATCACGCAGCTCCCCGACGTGAGCGTCCACGGCATCGAAACGACGCAACCGAAGGTTCGCTACACCGACAACGCCGGACACGCGCAGGAACTCGTCTGCGACTTCGTGGCGGGTTGCGACGGCTATCACGGCATCTGCCGCCCGTCGATCCCCCCGGAGGTCCTGACGGCTTACGAGCGCCAGTATCACTTCGGGTGGCTCGGGATCCTTGCGCAAGCGCGCCCCGTCTCC
>DAIQQM010000129.1:0-5971 GCA_036786805.1 Candidatus Dormiibacterota bacterium
TGGACGCCCAGGGCAATTGATCGGGCGAGGGCGTGGGTCGGGCGGCATGCCCATCAATTCGCGGTCATGATGCTGACGGTGCTCGGCACGCTGCTCGTCATCAAGGGCGCGATCGAGCTACTAGCCTGAGCCAGCCGTGCTCACCATCCGCACGGTCTGGGCTGCCAGGGGCAAACGCAATCACCCAGGTGAACAGCGCGCGATCCGGGCGAACGGCCGCCGGCCGGTGCAATCCTCGAAGACGTGCCTGACCGGAACTATCGGCTGATCGTCGAGGGGGAGCTCAGCGACTACCTCGAGCCCACGTTCTACGGCATGACGCTCACAAGAGCCCAGGGCAACACCGAGCTGACCGGTCACGTACGCGACCAGGCCGAGCTCCAAGGGCTCCTGCAATGCGTCTCGAACCTCGGGCTCACGCTGCTCGAGTTGAGAGCCATCGACGATCGTCCCGAACGCCGGCCCGGAGGTGGACCCGCCGATGCGGATTGGAACTGAGGCACACCAGAGATCGGCTCCGAGCGAGTATCGGATTCTGGATCCGACGGCTCGAGGGGCTCGAGGGGCTCGAACAGCGTGCATCGATGCTGCGAGAAGTTGAGGATGACTGCTTTGGCGGCACGGACACTTAGAGCGACCAGCGCCGAGCAGCCGGCCGATGTTCTCGTGGTGTTCGGGATCACCGGTGATCTTGCGAGGGTGATGACGTTTCGGTCGCTGTACCGGCTGGAGCGGGACGGGCTGCTCTCGTTCCCGATCGTGGGTGTCGCGGTCGACGACTGGACGAGGGATCAGCTGATCGAGCGTGCGCGCGCGTCGATCGTCGCCACGGGTGAGGAGCTTGATCCGGAGGTGTTCGAGCGGTTCGCGGCGCGGTTTTCCTATGTGCGGGGCGATTTCGCAGATGCGTCCACGTACGCGCGCGTGGGTGAGGCGATCGAGGGTGCGGCGGCGCCGGTGTTCTATCTCGAGATTCCGCCGTTTCTGTTCGCGACAGTCGTCAAGGGGCTTGCGGAAGCCGGGTTGACGGACTCCGCACGGGTTGTGGTCGAGAAGCCCTTCGGTCACGATCACGCCTCCGCGCGGGCACTGGCCGACGAGCTCCACCAGTACCTGGACGAGTCCCAGCTGTACCGAATCGATCATTACCTCGGGAAGATGGGTCTTGAGGAGATCCTGTTCCTGCGTTTCGGCAATCGGATGTTGGAGCCGGTCTGGAACAGCAACCACGTTGAGTGTGTCCAGATCACGATGGCGGAGGACTTCGGCGTCGAGGATCGTGGGCACTTCTACGACCCCGTCGGCGCGCTGCGCGACGTGGTCGTCAACCATCTGATGCAGGTCGTCGCGGCGGCGGCGATGGAGCCTCCTGCGGGAGGCGACGCGAAGACGCTGAAGGACGCGATGGTCGCCGTGTTCCGCGCGATCCCGCAAGTCGATCCGGTCAATTACGTGCGCGGGCAGTACGACGGTTATCTCGGTATTGACGGGGTCGCTTCGGACTCGGCCACCGAGACGTACGCCGCGCTCCGGCTCGAGATCGATAACTGGCGCTGGTCCGGAGTTCCGTTCTTCATCCGCACGGGCAAGCGGCTGCCGGTCACGCAGACCGAGCTACGCCTGATCTTCAAGCACGCGCCGCAGCTCGGGTTCGCCGGGCTACAACGGCGGCCGGAGCCCAACCAGCTGGTGATCAAGCTCGACCCCTCGACGGGGGTCCGGATCGTTCTCGATGCCCGCCGCGCCGATGCGGCGCGCGCCGCGCCGATCCTGTTCGATGTGGAGTTCGCCGAGATGGGCGGCGAGGGCGCGACCCCGTACGAGGTGCTGCTGCACGCGGCGGTGCTCGGCGACAGCATGCGCTTCACCCGTCAGGATCAGGTCGAGGAGACGTGGCGGATCATGCAGCCGCTGCTCGACGCGCCGCCCGGCGTTCATTCCTACAAGCCGGGGTCGTGGGGCCCCGAGGCCGCCAGCGCGCTGGTTGCAGACCATGGCGGCTGGCGCGACCCGTGGGTGACGTCATGAGCGCCGCGAAGTCGAGTCCAGCGCCCGCCGCGCAGAGCGCCATCGCGGCCTCGCCGTTCCCGCCGATCGCGGACTACGCCTTCCTAGGCACGGAATACGACTTCCGTCGACCGAGACGGATCGACCCGACAAGGCTCGATCAGTGCTTCGCCGACCTCGACCGAGACGGTGACGGTCTCTCGCGCGTCGAGCTCGGCCGGCGCGACGACGCAAGCGCGGCCAAGCTCTGGATCAACGCCGGCTACCCCTACCTGATGCTGTTCGCGGGTGACCCGCTCCCAGAGGTCAACCGTCGCGCCCTGGCGGTCGAGCCGATGACTTGCCCGCCGAACGCGTTTCGCACGGGGCAGTCGCTGATCGCGTTGCAGCCCGGCGCATCGTTCCTCAGCGAATGGGGCATCACTCCCAAACCCAGATTGCGAGGGACATCATGAAAGTGATCATTGTTGGTGGCGTCGCCGGTGGCGCGTCGTGCGCGGCTCGCCTGCGCCGGCTCGACGAGCAGGCCGAGATCGTGATGGTGGAGCGCGGGCCGTATGTGTCGTTTGCGAACTGCGGGTTGCCGTACCACGTCGGCGGGGTGATCGAGCACGAGTCGGATCTGCTGGTCGCGAGTCCGGAGCTGTTCCGCGGCCACTTCAGGGTTGATTGCCGGACCGGGTCCGAGGCGATCGGGATCTCGCCGAGCGAGAAGACCGTGCAGCTGCGCGACGTCGCGTCCGGCGAGGTGAGCAGCGAGTCCTACGACAAGCTTGTGCTGTCCCCCGGGGCGGCTTCGATCCGCCCGCCGCTGCCGGGCATCGACCTGCCCGGCATCTTCCCGGTGAGGACCGTGCCGGACGCGAGGGAGATCCGCCAATGGATCGAGCGCGGCACGAGCTTCCTGACCGGCATGGGGAAGTACTCGGGCTTTCAGACGGTGCGGCCGCCGATGCGCGCGGTCGTCATCGGCGGCGGGTTCATCGGCCTGGAGACGGCAGAGAACCTGGTCTTCCGCGGGTTCGATGTGACGGTCGTGGAAATGGCCGATCAGGTCCTCACGCCCCTCGACCCGGAGTACGGAAGGCTCGTCGGCGACTTCCTCGAGCGCCACGGGTTGCACGTCGCACTGGGCGACGGCGTCGCCGCCTTCGAGCAGTCCGAGGGCGACACGCTGACCGTTTCAACACAGTCGGGCAGGCGCTATCCGGCGGACGTGGTGATCCTCGCGCTGGGCGTTCGTCCGGATACCGCGCTTGCGCGGATGGCCGGGATCGAGGTCGGAGAGCTCGGCGGGATCCGAGTCGACGAGCAGATGCGCACCAGCGACCCGGACATCTTCGCGGTCGGCGATGCCGTCGAGGTGAAGGATTTCGTCACCGGTGAGTGGAGCCTGATCGCGCTCGCCGGGCCGGCGAACCGCCAGGCCCGGATCGCGGCCGAGGTGATCGTCGGGCGCGACTCTCATTTCCGTGGCACCCAGGGCAGCGCGGTCGTCGGCCTGTTCGGGTCAACGGTCGCCTGGACCGGCGCGAACCAGAAGACGCTCGAGCGCCTCGGTGACAGCGACTTCGAGAAGGTCTACCTGTATCCGAACTCGCACGCGGGGTACTACCCGGGCGCCAAGCCGATCGCGATGAAACTCCTGTTTCGCAAGTCCGACGGACGTGTGCTTGGAGCGCAGGCGGTCGGCGAAGACGGAGTGGACAAACGGATCAGCGAGCTCGCCCTGGCGATCCAGCTGGGCGCGACCGTGTACGACCTCGAGGAGTGCGAACTCTGCTACGCGCCGCCGTTCGGCAGCGCCAAGGATCCGATCAACTTCGCCGGGATGGTCGCCGCCGGCGTCCTGCGCGGCGACATGCCCGTGACGCACTGGGACTCCGCGCCCGACGGATTCCTGCTCGACGTGCGCGAGAACGTGGAGCTCGCCGTGGAGCACCTGCCCGAGGCGGTCAACATCCCGCTGGGCCAGCTGCGGTCACGCCTCGACGAACTGCCCCGCGACCGGGAGATCGGTGTCATCTGCCGCTCCGGCCAGCGCGCCTACTACGCCACCCGGATCCTGCTGCAGGAAGGGTTCGACGCCCAGGTGATCTCCGGCGGCATGCTCTCGCACGCGATCCTGGCGCCACCCCCGAGGCAGGAGATCCTCGCGTGAGCGCGCGCATAAGTCCTCCGAGCGCGAAGCAGGGCAGCGGCGGTGCTGTTGCCTGCACAGCAGAGCAGTCCGTGCTCGGAGAAGGCGTCCGGTGGGACGCCCGCCGCGGCGAACTGCTGCGGGTCGACATCCTCGCCGGACGCGTCTACCGCGACTGGGTCGCCGACGACGGAAGTCTCGTCCCAGTGCGCGTCTACAGCGTGCCCGGGACCGTTGGCGCGATCACGCCCGTCCAGGGTGACGAGGGCTGGCTGCTCGCCGCCGGCCGCGGCTTCGTCCACCTGAGACTGGACGGCTCGACCCGCAGACTCATCGACGTGGCCCCGCCCGGCACCAGGATGAACGACGGCGCGTGCGACCCGCACGGCCGATTCTGGGCCGGCACGATGGCCGACGACCAGCACGCCGGCGGCGGCGCGCTCTACCGGCTCGATCACTTCGGACGAACCGAGTTGATGCTCAGCGGTCTCACGATCTCCAACGGACTCGGCTGGAGCCCCGACGGCAGAACGATGTACCTGGTGGACAGCGGTCCGCGTGTGGTCTACGCGTTCGCATTCGACCGCGACCACGGGACGATCTCCTCAGGGCGGGTGATTGTCACCGTGGCTGAGGAGATCGGAGCGCCGGACGGGATGATCGTGGACGCCGCCGGCGACCTCTGGGTCGCGATCTACGGAGGCGGACGAGTCCACCGCTACTCGCCCGACGGAGTACTTCGCCAGGCGATCACCGTCCCGGCCAAGCAGACAACCTGCTGCGGGTTCGCGGAGCCTGGGCTGAACCGCCTCTACGTCACCACGGCGACCGAGAACTGGAGCGACCAAGAGCGTCGCGCCGAGCCTGCAGCCGGGCTCGTCTACTGGTGCACCACCGATGCGACCGACCTGCCGGCGACGCCGTTCCAGCCGGACCCCTACTGGTGGCAGAAGGTGACCTGGTGACAGTGGCCCAGCGGCCGCAAAGCGCTCAGCGGCCACCCCTCGTTGCGCCGACATCGCGATCAGCATCCCCGACCGGGTCACACAACCGGTCAAATTAGCGAAACGGCTTCGCCGTTTCCCGCAAGATCTACGTGCGCCCAGCCGAGCCAACGTCTCGCGGGCCCCGGTCGCCACCGAGGCCCCCGGTACAGACAACGAATCCCGACGCCAGTGGGCACCGGTGCTGGGGATACGCAACGCTTCCCCCCCGGCGTTCGTATTCACCCATGTGAAACCCGCGGCGTTGGCGGACCGAGGGCACCAGGCGTCGTAGGCTCCACTACGAAGACACGCGCGCCCGGGAGTCGGAGATGCCGCTTCTCGTTTCGTCAACCGGCGCTCGGTCGGTGCAGATGCTCGTGGTTACAGATTGGAGCCAGAAATGACTGACATCAACGTTGATGAACTCGGGCCGGTCGACTACCTCGTGGTCGGGTTTCCGGCCGAGAAGGCGAACTTCTCCGGCGAGGTGGCGTCCGAGCTGAAAAAGCTGATCGACAGCAACACCCATCCGGGTGCTTGACCTGGTGATGATCATGAAGGACGAGGACGGCTCGGTGGAGGCCTCTGAGCTGCGCGATGCCGACGACAGTGAGATCGGCGAGTTGCGCGCAGTGGAGCGCGACCTCGCGATCCTGCTCGCCGAGGAAGACATCGAGGAGATCGGGGAAACACTGGAACCGGGCAGTGCAGCCGCGGTGCTGGTCTGGGAGAACACCTGGGCGGCGCCGTTCGGCTCGGCAGCGCGCAGATCAGGCGGGGAGCTGCTGGGGAACGGCCGGATCCCGATACAAGCGATGATCGCCGCGGTCGAAGCGGA